>DVOU01000049.1:0-55010 GCA_018713365.1 Candidatus Pullichristensenella excrementipullorum | reverse complement strand
GCCACGCGGGCAGGGTGCTGTTTCTGCGCGACGGCGTGGTGTTCCACCAGCTCTACCGCGGCGGCGCGGCGGAACACGAGTTCTACCAGCGCATACTCGACGCCATGAACGCCCTCTCCAGCCCCGAGCCGCAGGGCGAGTTTGCCGGCATGGAGGTCTCCTACCATGCGTAAGCTCTTCTACGCGCGGCTGGCGCTTGACAACATCCGCAAAAACGCGCGGACGTATATCCCCTACATCCTCTCCTGCGTGTTCACCGTGGCCATGACCTACATCCTCTACATGCTGCCGGAGGACCCCGGCCTCACGGGCACGCGCGGCGAGGTGACCATCCGCTCGACGCTGGTGTTGGGCAGCTTCGTGGTGACGATCTTCGCGGTCATCTTCCTCTTTTACACCTCGAGCTTCCTCACCAAGCGGCGGCGCAAGGAGTTCGGCCTGCTCAACGTGCTGGGCATGGAGAAAAAGCATCTGGCGAAGATGATGTTCTTTGAAACGCTGTTCGTGGGGCTGTTCAGCGCGGTCGTCGGTCTTTTGCTGGGCGTGGCGCTCTCCAAGCTGGTGCTTTTATTCCTGCTGAAACTGCTGGACTTCGACGTGGCCTTCGGGCTGACGTTCTCCCTGAAGGCGGCGCTGATTACGCTTTTCATCTTCGCGGCCATCTTCCTGCTCATCCTGCTCAACAACATCCGCCTGGTACACTTTGCCAGCCCCGTGGAGCTTCTGCGCGGCGACAAGGTTGGCGAGCGCGAGCCAAAGGCCAAGTGGCTGCTGGTGCTGATCGGCGTCCTGACGCTGGGCGCGGGTTACTGGATGGCCGTGACCATCCAGAACCCTCTGGAAGCGCTGATGTTCTTCTTCGTAGCCGTGGTGTTGGTCATCATCGGCACCTACTGCCTGTTCACCGCCGGCAGCATCGCCGTTTTGAAATTGCTGAAGCGGAACCGACATTACTATTACCAGCCGGAACACTTCATCTCCGTTTCAGGCATGATGTACCGCATGAAGCAGAACGCGGTCGGTCTGGGCAACATCTGCATCCTTTCGACGATGGTGCTGGTGATGCTCTCTGGCACCTCGACGATGTTCATCGGCACGGAGAGCAGCCTCATGGGGCGCTATCCGCGCGAGATCGCCGTGCAGGACTGGGACCTCGAACGCCGGGATGAGGTCAACGCCGTCATCGACGACTGGCTGGCGGACAACGGCTGGACGGCGGAAAACCGCATCGACTATGTGAAAGAGGAATTTTCCGGCCTGCTGCGCGACGGTAAGATGATCTTCGATTATACCTCGGACTTCAATTCCGGCGAACTGGTGACACTCAGCTGCGTGTCTCTGGAGGACTTCAACCGCATCACGGGGCGCAACGACGTGCTGGAACCCGGCCAGATCTACCTGTTCCCCTACGATGGCGACAGTATCGAACTGCTGGGTCTGGAGTTTGAGACGCTCGACCCCGGCGACGTGGACCTGATGGCTACCTTCACCGGCAGCTATTACGGCCTTTACGGGGACATCCTCACCCTCGTGACGCCCGACATGGACACGCTGGAGGAACTGGACAGGCGGCAGCGGGAGATCTACGATAGCGCGGCCTCGTCGATCATCCATCAGGTCGCCTTCGACATCGCCGAGCCGGTGGACTTTGAGAATATCTTCCGTCAGGACGATCTGTTCTCGCGCCTTTCCGAGGACGCAGGAGTCGAGGACGTGCGCGTCTATGTGCGCGAGCAGGAGCGCGACTACATTTACAGCATGAACGGCGGGCTGTTCTTCCTCGGCGTGTTCCTCGGGCTGTTGTTCATCATGGCTACGGTGCTGATCATGTACTACAAGCAGCTCTCCGAGGGCTATGACGACAAGCGCAACTTTTCCATCATGCGCAAGGTCGGTCTGGAAAAGGCGGAGATACGCCGCTCGGTGCGCTCGCAGGTGCTGATCATGTTCTATCTGCCGCTGATCACCGCCTGTATACACATCGCCTTTGCCTTCCCCTTCATCATGCGGCTTCTGCCGCTGGTGGGCATCAACGACGTGGGGCTGTTTGCGCTCTGTACACTGGTAAGCGTGGTGGCGTTCGCGCTCATCTACGCCGCCTGCTATGCCCTCACCGCCCGCACCTACTACCGCATCGTCGGTTCTGACGACTGAAAGACCTGAAAGGAGGCGCTATTATGCGTTGGCTCGCCATTGCTCTGGCTTTCGTTTGCATTGCCCTCATCGCTCTGGGGCTGGGCGGCTGCCGCTTTTCCAAGGACGGCGTGCTTTCCGCCTATGAGAGCATGGTGCAGTTTGCCGGGCAGTTCGCCCTCACCCCCGCCATACAGCTTCAGGGCGTGCGCGCCTTCGGCGAAGACCATTACACGGGCGATTACCGCGCCGAATACGCAAACTTCAGCGGCACGGAGTACCTCTTCGGCGGCACATCCACCATGGGGCGCGATGTGGATATGACTTTCTCGCTCGACGCGGAGAGCGGCGGCGGCACGCTGTTTCTCCTGTCCGGCGACCGCAGGCTCGAAGTGCTGCTCGACGCGCAGGGAGGATGCGAAAAGACGCTGACATTGCCCGCGGGCAGCAGTTACCTTGGCTTTACCGCCAAGGGGCTGACGGGCTTGCTGGAGATTCGCCTCGCGCCCAGTGTACAAAAAACGGCGGGATGATGGGATGATCCCCCGCGGGGAGGCTGCGCGCCTCCCCCATTTTTGCATTTTGGTGTTGATTTTAGCGCGAACTCGTGATATAGTTATTATATTACAAGTAGTTTTCGTTAAATTCCCGGAAGGATCGATCTCCTTGAACGAGCCGCTTGTCCCCCGCTTTGGCACAGACGCGCAGGCCGCCATGGCCCTGACCAGCCATCTGATGCACAAGCACTACTGTGAAAACGACGTGGAGGGCATACTCGCCTGGTTCGACGACCGCTTTTTGTGGTTTGGCGCCGGCGAGGGCGAATATGCCGCTGGTACGGAAGCGGTCAAGGCCATCTTCCGTCAGTTTGTCGGTAAAGTGCCCCGGTGCAACATCACAGACGAACACTACGACGCCATCACCATCGCCCCGGGCGTGTTCCTCTGCACCGGCAGGCTGTGGATCGCCACCGACCCTTCCACAAACGTCTATCTGCGCGTGCATCAGCGCGTCACCATGGCCTATCGCGCGGTGGAAGGCGAACTGCGCTGCTGTCACATCCACATCTCCAACCCCTATATCGAGATGATGGAGGGCGACGTGGGCTTCCCCACCAGAGTGGCGCGCCAGACCTACGATTATCTGCAACAGTGCGTGGAGGAGCAGAAACGCAAGATCGCCGAGCAGACGGCGGAACTGCGCAGCATCTACGATACCGTATCCTGCGGCATCATCCGCCTGATGCGCAAGGGCGGCGTTTACCATCTGCTCACCTTCAACCGCACGCTTTGCAACATCCTCGGCGTGACCGAAGACGGGGTGCGAGCGCTCGACTGGTCGCGCGGCTTCTACGACGGCATCATCGCCGGGGATGACGGAAGGATGTCGCTCGCGCTCGACGCGCTCAAAGCGCCGGGCGATGTGACGCACGTCGATTTTCAGCTGGACAGCCGCGACGGCAAGCGCCTCTGCCTCACAGGCACGAACACCTTCATCAGCGAAGACGAGCGCGGACAGATCATACAGTGCATCGCCTTTGACGTCACCCACCGCGTGGAATTGGAGGAGACGCTCAAGCGCCTCAGCTATGAGGACACGCTCACCGGGCTGTTTAACCGCAACAGCTTCAACGCCGAACTGCGCCGCCGGCACAGCGACCCCGGCGAGCGTCTGGGCGTGGCCTGCTTTGACATCAACGGTCTTAAAGCCACCAACGACCGGGAAGGCCACAGCGCCGGCGATCTGCTCATCCACCGCACGGCGGCGCACATCCGCCGCGTGTTTGAAGGCAAGGCCTACCGCACCGGCGGCGACGAGTTCGTGGTCATCGACGCCAGCAGCGGCGAGGAGGCTTTCCGCAGGGGCATAGAAGCCGTGCGCAAGGCCATGCGGGAAGATGGGCTGCATATCTCTGTCGGGGCTTCCTGGCGCGGCGAAAACTGCAACATCAAGGAACAGTTCGACGAGGCCGACCGCCGCATGTACGAGGACAAAAAGCGCTTCTATTCCGACGGCCGGCACGACCGCCGCGCCCGCTGAAACGACTTTGGGATGGTATGGGAACGCGCCCAGCGCGCCGGCATAGACTGAAGGAGATATGCCCCGGCGAAAGGAGCTGGCCTGCCATGTCCAACTGCATGCGCTGTCCCTTGGGACGCCGCCTATACTGTGTCGGCTGCCCGTATTGCCCTGCACGGGCCTGCCATGTCCCCGCTCCGCCCTGTGGCGGGAAAGTCGGGCCAACGGGGCCGACCGGGGCCACAGGGCCTGTAGGGCGGATCGGCCCGACAGGGCCGCGCGGAGCCATGGGCGAAACCGGGCCTGCCGGCGCAACAGGCCCTACCGGCGCGCAGGGAGATGTCGGGCCGCGCGGGCTGCCAGGGGCCACAGGCCCGACCGGGCCTGCCGGTGGGCCGCGCGGCCCGGAGGGGGCGGAAGGCCCGACCGGTCCCACCGGCCCTGCGGGAGCTATAGGGCCGATCGGAGCCACAGGCCCGACCGGAGCGACGGGTATGACCGGACCCATGGGACCTGTTGGAACACAGGGCGTCCAGGGGGCGCAAGGGCCGACCGGACCGTCAGGGAGCCCGGGCGCGACGGGTCCGACCGGACCGACCGGGGCCACAGGGCCTTCGGGCGCGACGGGCGCGACGGGGCCTGCCGGACCGATGGGGACCGCAGGCGAGGTTGGTCCGACCGGCGCGACGGGCCCGGTCGGGGCCACAGGGCCTGCGGGCCAAATCGGTCCGACCGGAGCGACAGGCCCAACCGGGCCGACGGGGGCCGCAGGCGAAGTTGGTCCGACCGGCGCGACGGGGCCTGCCGGTGTCGCCCCGCCGGATGCCTTTGCCTCCTTCATCGACTACGAGGACCTCTTTACAAGCGGCGATCGGATCACGCTTTTCCCTTCGGTGCCTGATCCCACGGGCAATATCACCGAATCCACTCTGACGGAGGTCTCTCTCACGGCCGGATACTACCTGGTCACCTACAGCGTCTCCGCCATACTGCGCGACCCCAATTATATCCAGGTGACGCCCTTTTACAATGGTACAGCGCATCTGGAGACCGGCGTCTATTTCGCCACCACCGCCAACGGCAGTTCGGCTGTCGGCGCATCGAGTTTCATCCTTTACGCGCCCGAAGCGACTGTGTTCAGCCTCACGTACAATGGCCCCGAGGATGCCCGCGAAGGCACCGTGACCCTCACGTTTCTCAAGTTGCGCGCCCCCGCCTGATGCGGGGACATTTTCCTTTGCTTTGGACGTGAGTTTACCGAACTTGTCTTGCGCCTCGCGCAAAAATACGCTATATTGTTCATAATATCGGCATACGGGTATATATAGAGAGAAAGCAAGGAAAAAGAAGGACGGAAAATGCTGGAGATCCGCGATCTGCACAAGCGATTTGAGGGCGCCGATGTGTTGCGCGGCGTATCGCTGACCATTGAGACGGGCGAATTTGTCACACTGCTCGGCCCCTCCGGCTGCGGCAAGACAACCACGCTGCGCATCGTCGCCGGGCTCACCGCGCCGGACGCGGGCAGCGTGCTTCTGGACGGCGCGGACATCACCGCCCTGCCGCCGGAGAAGCGCGACGTCAACACCGTGTTTCAAAGCTACGCCCTTTTCCCGCACATGAATGTGGAAAAGAACATCGACTACGGCCTGCGCCTGCGCGGCGTGAAGAAGGGCGAGCGTGCCTGTCGCGTGCAGGAAATGCTGCGCCTCGTTGCGCTGGAAGGCTTTGAGAAGCGCATGCCCTCCCAGCTCTCGGGCGGCCAGCGGCAGCGCATCGCCATCGCCCGCGCGCTGGTTTTGCAGCCGAAGCTGCTGTTGCTGGACGAGCCTCTGGGCGCGCTCGACCTCAAGCTGCGCCAGCAGATGCAGCGCGAACTCAAGGACATCCAGAAGCGCTCCGGCATCGCCTTCCTCTACGTCACCCACGATCAGGAGGAGGCGCTCAACCTCTCCGACCGCATCGCCATCATGCGCGACGGTCTCATCGAGCAGATCGGCGCGCCCGAGGACATCTACGAGCGCCCGCAGACGCGCTTCGCCGCCGAGTTCATCGGCCAATCAAATTTTCTGCCTTGCGAAGTCGTGGACGCGGGGAGCGGCGTGCCCGTGCTCTCCTGCGCAGGACAGCGCTTCCCCGGTCGCGCGGGATATCCCGAATTGCGTGTGGGCGACAGGATTGAGGTCTGTCTGCGCATTGAGCGCGTGCGCCTCTCGCGCAGGCCCATCGGCCCCTGCGCTTTGCCCGCGCTGCTCAAGTCCCGCCACTACGCGGGCGGCTCCATCCGTGAAACGGCGGTATTGCCAAACGGTCAGGAAGTGTTCGCCATCCAGCAGACCTCGGGCGAGGAACGGCTGGAAGAGGGCGAGAACATCTACGTATGTTGGGACGCGAACGAGGCGGCGCTGGTGCGATGAAAATGGATCGTGAGAAAAAACGAAATGGCGCCATGCTGCTGGTCGCGCCGATGGCCATCTGGACCATTCTCTTCGTGGTGGCGACACTGGGGTACATCGTCTACCTGAGCTTCACCACGCGCGCGGAGAGCGGCATGGGCGTGACGGCACAGTTCACGCTGGACAACTACCTGCGCCTGCTCGACCCCAACTATCTGAAAGTGCTGGGCAACAGCCTGAAACTGGCGGCGATCACCACGCTGATCTGCCTGCTGGTGGGCTATCCCTTCGGCTATCTGATGGCCAAGGCGCCGCCCAGACGCCGCGCCATACTGATGTTGCTGGTGATCGTGCCCTTCTGGACGAACGCCCTTGTGCGCGTTTACGGCTGGCGCATCCTCCTGATGGGCGACGGGCCGATCAACGTGTTTTTGCAGACGCTGGGGCTGATCGACAAGCCGCTGAAACTGCTCAACACTTTCGGCGCGGTGGTGCTGGGCATGGTGTACGCGCTTTTGCCCTTCATGATCCTGCCTACCTATTCCTCCGTGGAAAAGATGGACTGGGCGCTGGTGGAAGCCAGCCGCGACATGGGCGCTTCGCCCCTGCGCGCCTTTTTCACCGTGACGCTGCCCCTGACCGCACCGGGCGTGCTGGCGGGTTGCGTTTTGACGTTTGTCCCTTCCATCGGCCTGTTCTTCATGAGTGACCTTCTGGGCGGGGCGAACGACGTGTTCCTCGGCAACCTCATCAACGACCAGCTCCTGAAAAGCCGCGATTGGCCGTTCGCGGCGGCGCTGTCCGTGGTGATGATGCTTCTGACCAGCCTGTTCCTCTGGCTCTACCGCCGCGCCGGCGGCAAAGCCGAGGACATCGCGGCGCTGTAAGGGGGTGGGCGCGTGAAACATGGTTCCTGGCGCTCCCGCCTGTACATGGCGCTGGTCTTGCTGCTGATGTATCTTCCCATCGTGGTCACGGCGGTGTATTCCTTCAACGCCAACCAGAGCCGCTTCACCTTCCAGTTCACCGGCTTTTCCCTGCAACACTACAAGGCGCTGTTTCAGGACACCAGCGGGCTTCTGGACGCCTTGTGGCAGAGCTTGCAGCTGGCGCTGTACAGCTGCCTGATCTCCGCTGTGCTGGGCACGCTGGGTGCGGTGGGCATGGCGCGGCGCAGGTCGCGGCTGGGCGGCGCGCTGGAAGGGCTGGCGCTTTTGCCGGCCATGACCCCGGAGATCATCATGGCCATGGGCTTTCTCGCGGTGTTCACCGCCGTGGGGCTGCCCTTTGGCATGCTGACGCTGGTACTCACGCACGTGACCTTCTGCGTGCCGTACATCTACATCGTCGTCAAGGGCCGTCTGGCGGGCATGGACCCGGATCTTCCCAATGCCGCCCGCGATCTGGGCGCTTCCCCGGCGCGCGCATTTTGGACGGTGACGCTGCCGCTGATCCTGCCCGGCGTGCTTTCGGGAACGCTCCTGGCCTTTGCCATGAGCATGGACGATTTCGTCATCAGCTTCTTCGTCTCCGGCCCGGGCACGACCACCTTGCCGGTGAAGATCTACTCCTCCGTGCGCATGGGCGTGAGCCTGCAGGTCAACGCCCTTTCCACGCTGATGCTGGCCACGGTATTTCTCCTGATGGCGGCGTTCCGGCTCTCGCGCCGTGCCCGCGCCGCGCAGACCGTCTGATCTTTTTAAGGAGGTATATCCCCTATGAAGAAACTTTTCGCGCTGCTTCTGGTGTTGCTCCTCGCCGCCGCGCCCGCGCTGGCCGAGGGCAGCATCAACATCTACACCTGGGACGGCTACTTCGACCCCGCGACCATCGCCGCCTTTACCGAGGAGACGGGCATCGAGGTCAACCTCTCCCCCTTCGCCTCCAATGAGGACATGCTGGTGGTGATGCAGTCCGGCGCGGCCTACGACATCGTGCTGGCCAGTGACTACGCCCTCAACATCCTCCGCAAGGCCGACCTGCTCCAGCCGCTGGACATGGAGGCGCTGACCAATTATGAAAACCTCGACCCTTCCTATCTGAACCAGTACTACGACCCGGACGGGACGTACAGCATCCCCTACGCGCCCGGCTCGCCGGTGCTGGTGTACAACCCCGAATTGGTCGAGGGCGAGATCACGTCCTTTGCCGACCTGTTTGACGAGCAGTTTGCCGGCTCGGTGTGCCTGCTGGACAGCGCCCGCGTGATGATCGGTTACATCAACATCATGCTCGGCCACGATTTCAACACCACCGATGACGCGGAGCTGGCTGAGGCAGCGGAGAAACTCGCGGAGATCAAGCCCAACGTGCTGGCGCTGGATTCCAACCTCGCCTATCAGTACCTGCTCTCCGGCGAAGCCAAGGCGGCGTTCCTCTTTACTTCGCAGGCTGTGGTCTGCGAGCAGTCCATGCCCGGGGCGTTTGAGTACGTGTTCCCCTCTGAGGGCATCGGCTTTGGCATCGACGCCATGGTCATCCCCGCCAGCGCCGAGAATCCCGAGGGCGCCAACGCCTTTTTGAACTACCTGATGCGCCCCGAAGTGGCCGCCACCATTCAGCCGTGGACGATGTACCTGAACGTCAACGCCGCGGCGGCGGACCTTCTGCCCGAGGGCAGCCTCGACTACGCCGCCCTCAACATCCCCGAAGACCTGTTTGCCACCAAGCAGTTCGCCGTGGATCTGGGCGATTACGAGGGCGTCTATCAGGATATGTGGATGGAGTTCAAGCTCTCCTGACGCTCGCCTTTGCACAGCCTTAAACATCCCCGAACCTACACCTTTCCCGCGCGGCGTTGACACAGGCCGCGCGGGAATGTTATAATGGTATATAAATATTTTATATGCTGTGAGGTGCTGCCATTGCTGAGCGCTGTCGGGACAAAATTCAAGGAGGCCGTTTTTTCCGTCGCGCCGATCGCCCTGATCGTACTCGCGCTCGCCTTTACCATCGCCCCCCTGAACGGCCCGACCGTGCTTTTGTTCGCCCTCAGCGCGGCGGTGCTTATCTTTGGCATGACGCTTTTCACCCTTGGATCGGAGATCGCCATGACGCCGATGGGCGAACTGGTCGGCGCGCGGCTGTCGGAAAAGCGCAGCCTGCCCTTTCTGGTCGTCGCCGCTCTTCTGATGGGCGCGGTGGTCACCATCGCCGAGCCGGACCTGACCGTGCTGGCGGCGCAGGTGCCCGCCTTTCCAAACAGCGTCCTGATCTTTTCCGTGGCCGTGGGCGTGGGCGTCTTTCTGGTGCTGGGGCTTTTGCGCATCGTTCTTCGCAAGCGGCTCAACCTCATGTTGCTCATCTTCTACGCGCTGGTCTTTCTGCTCGCCATCTTTGCAGACAACGATTTTTTGCCCGTGGCCTTTGATTCCGGGGGCGTTACCACCGGGCCGATCACCGTGCCGTTCATCCTCGCGCTGGGCGTGGGCGTGGCAGCGGTGCGCGGCGGGCAGAGCGCCGAGGAGGACAGCTTTGGCCTCGTGGCGCTGTGTTCCATCGGCCCCATATTGGCCGTGCTAACGCTGGCGCTGTTCTTTGACCCTTCCTCCAGCCAGTACGCGCCGGAGACGCCCGCGCTGCTGACGGCGTGGGGAGACGTGCTGCCCGCGCTCTTTCATGCCTTCCCCCACTATCTGTGGGAAGTGACGGTGGCGCTTTTGCCCATTCTGCTGGCGTTTTGCATCTTCCAGATCTTCTGGCTGAAGCTGCCCGCGCGCAGGCTGATGCGCATGGCCTCGGGCATCGTCTATACGCTCGTGGGGCTGTGCCTGTTCCTCGCGGCGGTCAACGTGGGCTTTTTGCCCGTGGGCTACGCGCTGGGCAGCAGACTGGCCGCGCTTTCCGACAACTGGCTGCTCGTGCCGCTGGCGATGCTGATGGGCTTTTTCATCGTGCGCGCGGAACCGGCGGTCCATGTACTCAACGAACAGGTATCGGAGATCACCGACGGGGCCATCGGCGGGCGCGCTTTGCTGCACACGCTCTCTCTGGGCGTGGCCGCCTCGCTGGGGTTGGCCATGGTGCGCATGCTCACGGGGCTTTCCATCTGGTACTTCGTGCTGCCCGGCTACGCGCTGGCGCTGGGCATGTCGTTTTTCGTACCGCGCGTGTTCACGGCCATCGCCTTTGACTCGGGCGGCGTGGCTTCCGGGCCGATGACGGCCACGTTTCTGCTCCCCTTCGCCCTTGGCGCGGTGGACGCGCTGGGCGGCGACCCCATGGCCGACGCCTTTGGGCTGGTGGCGATGGTGGCGATGACGCCGCTGCTGGCCATACAGGCGCTGGCGCTCGTCTACGCCATCCGCGCGCGCAAACAGGTCAAGCCCGCCCTTGCGCGTCCCGCGGTGGAGATCATTGATTTTGAATGGTGAGGTGCGCATGGAGAGACTGAAATTGCTCGTCGCCGTCGCCGGGCATGGCCTGGGCGAACGCATGGGCGCGGCGCTCGAAGGCGCGGGCTGCGCCGTGTGCTTCCATCTTTCCGGGCAGGGCACGGCCAAGGCAGCGTGGCTGGAGATGCTGGGCCTGTCCGATACGCGCAAGGACGTACTCATCGCCCCCTGCCCCGAGGGCCGCGTCGCTCCGGCGCTGGCGGCGCTGCGCGCGGCGGCGGACGAGGAGCGCTTTTTCGCCGTCGCCATTCCCCTTTCCGGCATCGCCGGGCGCGACGCTTACGAACAACTCACGCAGGGAGGGAACGCCCATGGACAGACAGTTTGAACTCATCGTCGCCATTGTGAACCGCGGCTTTTCCGACCTGGTGATGGACGCCGCCCGCAAGGCCGGGGCCAGCGGCGGCACCATCCTCCACGGGCGCGGCACGGGCGTACACGAAGCGGCGCAGTTCTTCGGCGTCGCCATCCAGCCGGAGAAGGAGCTGGTGCTTATCCTCACGCGCGCTTCGGAGCGGCGCGCCATCATGGCCGCCATCGCCGAGGGGGCGCACCTCGACCGGCAGGGCCGGGGGCTGACGTTCTCCCTGCCCGTGGATGAAGTGGCCGGCATCGTCCACCTGCTGGACGATGCGGGTAAGGACGCCGTCGCCCCGCCCAAGCCATAAACCCTTGCCCCGCCCCGCGCCTTTTGCGCGCAGACAGCGCCATCGACCACAAAACCGCCCTGATGCCAACATCAGCGGCGGTTTTTGCGGTCCCTGTTGCGGGCTTTCCCACGGCCCCCGGACTGCCGGATCAACGCCGCTGCCGCGGCCTTTTCCGGCTTTCCTTTGGGCGCGTCTGTCTCTGCGGAGAAAGGGCGCGATCTCCGGCCTGATCCCCTTCTCTCAGCTCTGCGTTTCCGCGCCTTCCTCCGGCACGCTTTCCTCGACCTCGGGCGGCGGTGTCAGACTCTCAATCATGTTCTCGATGACAGCGTTCGCTACCGGCTCCGCGCCGCTGTCGATGCGGAAAGTGGCGCGGATGGTCTGCAGGGAGACGCCCGTCTCGCTGGAGGTATACAGCTGCAGGGTGTAGGTCTCGCCATCCGTCAGGCGCGCCCCGCTCGCGCTCAGGTCCAGATCGAGGATGAAGCCCGCGTCCTGCTGCGACGCCGCGGCAATACCGCTGACCTTCTCGCCCACATCCACGCGGTCGAACTGCCTGAACTCGCCGCTCTGGAGATCGAAGTAGCCGGTCGCGCCGATCACCGGCCTCCCGGCGCTGTCGATCAATTCATAGGAGGCAAAGTACGGAACGACGCCTTCCGGCCTGCTCACCCAGCCGGTGAGGACGATGTTGTCGGGACGGAAGCTGTCCTGCAACAGCTCGTCGAAGCCGATCGCGTACTGCGCGGCAAGATCGACATACGGCTCGCTGACGATGCTGGACGTCTGCTGCGCGCCGACCGTGACGGTGCCGATCTCGAAACGATGGGTCTCGCTCTCGGTTTGCAGCTCTATGGTGAGGCGGTATTCGCCGCTGGCGCAATCGCCCGGGATGGTAATGGCGCTGATGACATAGGCCGCGTCGGCATAGTTGCGATTTACGTTGCCGCTCTCGTACAGGGCCTCGACGCGCTGCGCGTCCTCTGCCGGCGCACTTTCGCGGTCGCAGCGCTTTTTGCCGGCCTCGTTTTCCAGATAGACGCGGCAGCGGGCGCTGTAATCCCGGGCGTTGCAGAGGAGCAGTATGTCCGTTTCGAGACGGGCGCCGGGCGCGACCGTGCCAAAGTCGTCCTGCGGCGAGGACGCCGCGGCCTCCACGTAGATGCTCGTGTCCTCATAGTGCAGGCGCGTGGTCGATCGGTTGCCGCTTGCGTCGGTGGCGCAAAGGAGGATGCTGCTGTCTTCCGTGAGGGCGTAGTCCTCCGTGATGGGGACGCTGACCGCGTTTGAGCCGGCCCAGACGAGGGCGTCGTCCACGAACAATTCCAGTTCATAGCCGCTTTCCTCGTTGCTGACGCCGATCTCCAACGCGCTCGTATCGCGCGTGATGCGCGCGGGTTCGGCCGACAATTGCGGCGGCGTGGTGTCGCGCACGATGGTCAGAGACGTCTGCGTCTGCGCAATGACCTCGGGCAGATAGCCGTTGTCGGCGGCGTAGCGGATGACGACGTCGTTTTCGCCCTCCGGGATGTAGTTCGTCAGCGTATAGCGCCCGCGCCCGGCGTTGTCTTCCATGCGGTAGACTTTGCCTTGGATCTCGATCTCCAGATCAACGCCCGGCTCGGAGGTGATGGTCAATTCGATCGCGTCCTCCGCGCCGAATGGGTCGTCAAACGCCTCGCGCTTCTCGACGACGATGGGCGCGACCATTTGCACTTCGAGCGTCTGCTCCGCGCTGTTGCCCGCCGCGTCGCGGACGATCACCGAGACTTCGCTGTCCTTCGTCAGGCCCAGTTCCGGCGCGATGGGTATGACGGCGCTGTTTTCCGCGGTGTAGACCGCCACCCCATCGACCCACAGTTGCAGCTGGTAATCATCTTCGTTGGATACGCGCACATCCAGCTGCGCGGTATCGCCGGTGATGATCTGCGGGGAGAGCGTGAACTGCGGCGCGGTGAGGTCGCGGCGCAGGGTGAGTGATGCCTGCGTGCCGTTCGTGGCTTCTGTCGGGTAGCCGTTGGAGTCGGCATAGCGGACGGCGACGGTATTCTCGCCCTCCCTTGTGTGCGCGGTGATGTCGAAGATGAAGGTTTCCTCCGTCCCCTGCACAGATGTTTCCTCGGCGACCGGCGTCCCATAGTCCCTGCCATTGATGTTGATCTCAAGCTCCGCACCCGCGCGCGCGACCACGCGCAGGCGGACGGGCTCATCCGCGCCGAGCGGGTGCGCATATTGGGCCTTGTCCGCAATGACGATGGGCGCAAGTTCCTCCACGAATACGCTTTGATCGGCGCAGTTGCCGGCCCGGTCGCGCGCTTCAACGCGCAGCTCCGTGCCCTCGGAAAGCGCAAGTTCCTCCGGCAGGGTCACAGTCGCACTTTCCGCCTCGACAAAGCCATCGCTGCTCCATACCGTCTCGCCATCCATGGCCAGGGCGCAGCTCCACCCTTCGGCCTCGCCGGCAACGCTTAACTGCAATTCGCGCTCTCCGGGCAGCAGCGTTGTCGGGGTGACGCTGAGCTGCGGGGCGACGCTGTCAAATCGGAAGCTCACCTGTGCTTCCGGCGCCTCTTCCATCGCCACGCCGCCGACGGCGCGGTAGGATATGTGCAGCGCGTTCTCGCCCTCCTGCAAGTTCAGCTCGCCCTCCGCCGGCATCGCTTCCCCGTCCTGCCCGCAGAGCGTGCCGGCGGCGAAATCGAGCGTCAGCGACAGCGTATCTCCCGATCCGCCGGTGGGGACGGTCCACGTCCGCCCGCCGCAGGCAACATCCAGCAGCGCGTCCGGCTCAGCTTCCAGCGCGATCTCCAGCGGCGTTTCCGGCCCGTACACATCCCGGGCCTCCTGCCCCTCCACTTCGATGGCGACCGCCGTGCGCTCAAAGGCGACGGACTGCGCGGAGCGGTTTCCGGCGCGGTCGATGGCCTCCACCTCGATGGCGCTCTGCTCCGAAAGCTCGACTTCGCCCAAGGAGAGGATCGTCAGGGCGTCTTCACCGTTTGTCTCGGCGCTGCTTACGCGCTGACCGTCCACGAGCAGCGCCACTTCGCAGGGCATTTCCTCGCCCGATACGCGCACGGCGATCTCCGTGGCGTGCTGATCGACCACAGCGCTTTGCAGCGTGAGCTGCGGCGGCGCGCTGTCCACATGCACGGTCAGGGCGATGGGCTGCGAAGCGTCGCCCTTGCCGGAATAGGCGATGTCCACCGCGTTCTCGCCTTCGTCAAGAGACGACGGGGCGATGTCCACCGCGAAATTTCCCTCTTCATCAATGACGAAATTGCCGAAGACATGGCCGTTGAGCGACACGGCCAGCGCCTCGTTGGGCTGCGCCGTTCCGCGCACGAGCAGCATTTCGCCCGCTCCCAGCCAGATGTCCTCAAGCGCCTCCGCGTTTTCCAGGGCGATGGGCGCGAATTGCGCGGCATTTGCCTGCGGCGTGGGGTCCGCCTCCGGCGCGAGTACGGGAACGGTCGCCTCCGCGAGGGCGATCTCCCCCGCGCCGGTCGTGCGCGCGAGTACCTCCAGCGCCTCCGCCTCGGTGAGGTCCATCTCCAGATGGGTCGTAAAGGCATAGCCGCCATCCACCGCTTCCCATTCCGTCGCGGCGCGGTTGCCGTTGAAGAGCATCTCCAGCGACTGGGGGTCGGCGTTCCCCTCCACGAGCAATGTGCCGCGCACGACCACCTCGCCGACGCGCGCGGGGACGCTCTCCGTCTCGACCGCCAGCGTCAGCACGGGCGCAGGCTCCGGCGTCGCCAGAGGCGCGGAAGCGCGCGCCGTGGCTTCGTCTTCGCCCGCGCCGTAAACGACGCGCACCTGCAAAACCTGAACGTCCTCCACACTTCCTTCCGCCGTGAAGGCGCAGCGCAGGCTGGAGGCCGCGCCCTCGAACTGCATCGGCCAGAGTTCATCGTTGACGTAGAGGGCCGCGTTTTCCCAATCCACCGGCATGTTGGCAAAGATGCTGCCGCGCAGGCGCGCCCCGTCCTCCGTCAGCTCCACGGGGCGTTCAAGCACAAGGCGCAATACGGGCAGGGGCGCGGGCGTTGCGGCGGGACTGGACCATATTTGCGTGGCGTAGGTGGTCTCGCCGTCCGCAGAGCGCAGCGCGATCTCAACAGGCGCGTCCGTCTCCGCGGGAATGTCCACCGGGGCGCTGAAGCGCAGCGCGCCGTCGGCATCCTCGCTGAACTCAGCCTCCACCGCCTCGCCGTCCACCGCGAGGCGCAGCGCGTCCGGGTCCACTTCGCCCGCTTCGACCGTGATCGTGCCGCTGAGAAGCGCGCTTTCGCCGGCCCCGGAAAGATTGCCAGAGTCAAGCTCCATCCGCAGGCGCGGCTGCTCTGCCGGAGCGGGTATTTCCGTGTCTGAGGCCTTGGGAACGGCTGTGGGCGTTGGTGTCGCTGTCGGCGTGGGTGTTGGTGTCGGCGTCGGTGTCGGCGTCGGTGTGGGCGCGACCGTTTCCACCACGGCGGGCAGCGCGGCCGGCTGCGAGGGGCGGAAGAGGAAAAACGCGCTCAAGCCAAGCACGGCCACCGCCGTCGCCCCCACGGCGATGGGGAATTTGCGGGAGCGCAGCCAGCGTCTGCCCGCGCGGTTGTAGCGCACGCGCAGTTCGCTGACCGCGTCGCGCAGTTCCGAGCAGTTCGCGTAGCGCTTCTCCGGGGCGCATTGCAAACAGCGCAGCAGCACGGCGTTGACGTCGGTCGGTATGCCGCGGATGGGCTGCACAGCGCGCCCGCTGAGGCGCTCCTGACACGCCTTTTTTTCGATGGCCTTGTCCGTCGCCTGGGCAAATTCCCGGCTCTTGCGCAGTTCCCGCTCAAAGGGGCGGGCGCCATCGTTGAACAGCTCGTAGATCATCACCGCCAGCGAATACATGTCCGCGCGGTTGTCCGCGCCGGCGCGGTGCATGATCTCCGGGGATATGTACAGCTCCGTGCCGCGCTCGACCGCGTTCTTTTGCACATTGCCGATGCTCACTTCGCCAAAATCGCCAAGTTTGAAGCAGTCGGTGCTGGGGTTGTAAAAGACGTTGCCCGGCTTTATATCGCGGTGGATGAGTCTGTTTTTTTCGCAGACGCGCAGAGCCGCGATCATATCTTCCCAAATGTGGATGATCAGCCGCAGGTAATGCAGCGTGCCGGGTTCGACGCCGCAGGTGCGCAAATAGTTGCGCAGCGGCACCAGGCGCTCCATGATGATGAGTACATCCCAGCTCTTTTCCCTGGTGTCGTTGCGCGGTATGATGCGGCTGTCCTCAAAGTAGGCGATGTTGGCCTCGCCCACCAGTTTGCGCAGTATGTCGATCTCGCGCTCCGCCTTGCTCAGGTGGCCGCGCAGCAGTTTTTCCAGTTCCGGGCTTCCGGGGGCGTATTTATGCTCCTTGTCGCAGGTCTCCGCGTCGATGGAGACGACCTTCAGGGCGTTCTCGTGCGTCGTCTTTCCGCCGTGGGAATCGCGCACGACGCGACAGATCTTGTAGACGCGCCCGTAACTGCCGGTGCCGAGGAGCGCGTCTTCCAAAGTGGCGCCATCCAGCTGCCACTTTCCAAACATACCCTGTTGGTTATACGCTTTCAGTCGTTCATCGAAACTGGGCACGTCGATCCCCCTGCCATCGTTGATCGTATCCCGCCGCGGGCGTTACAGGAGCGATTGCGCGAACATATAGGCGCAGGCCAGCGCGCCCGCGGCAAACAGCGCCGCAAACGCCGCGCTCAGGCGCTGGCGCAGCTTGAGGCGGCGCACGCGGCGTTCGGCTTCGCCGGTGTCCGCCACCTGCATGACCTTGACGACCACGGCCGTGACGTTGTCAGACTCCACGTGCCGCGCCTGTGCGTGTTGCACGGAGGTCTTGGCGACGCTGGCGGCGATGTCCTCCACCGGCTGGCGGACGTCGAACACCTGCTTGATCTCATTGTCGCGCAGGTTGTCGTTGACGCCATCGCTGCAAATGAGGAAGCAATCCCCGACCTGCAGCGGCATGCGCTCGCTGATGATGGACTGGAGCTGTTCGGTGCGCAGCGGCATGCCCAGATGGTGGGTGATGACATTTTTGCGGGCGTGCGACCAAGCCTCGTCCTGGGTGATGCGCCCGGCGTCGACCAGGCGCTGCACTTCGGACTGGTCCTTGGTGATGCGCCGCAGCACGCCATCCCGCAGCAGATAGACGCGGCTGTCTCCCACGTGCGCCGTTCGGTACCACCAGTCGCCAATGACGAGGATCGCGGCGGTGCTGCCGCAGGAACCGCTGCGCAGAGCGTTTTCCTCGGAGATCCTGTCAATGCCCTTGGAGGTCTCGGTGAGGAATTTGCGCAGATTGTCGGAGTTGTCGATGTGTTCGCAGCTGTTCTGATACTCCTTGAGCCTGCTCGCGGCGAAGCAGGACGCCTGCTCGCCAAATTCGCCGCCGCCCATGCCGTCGAAGACCGCGTAGAGTTGCACGCTCTGGGCGCACTGCACGCCCACCTTGCCGCCGCCATCCATCTGCTCACGCTTCAGGTACACGCCGTTGAGATAAAAATTGTCTTCATTGTTTTTCCGTCCGCCGATGATGTTATAGGCGGCCGCCTCGACCTTGATCCCCATGTTCGGCTCCTTTCACGGCGTCGCGCGGTGGGTCATTCCCGCTCGCGGATGGTGCGATTGCTGCGGCGGCTGTTGTGATCCAGCAGCTTGAGGCGTTCGCTGCGCAGTTTTCTGTTCAGGCGCACATAGGCAATGGCGCAGATCGCCGCCAGCGCGAGAAGCACAATGGCCAAAATCAGCCAGAGCGTGCCGCTTGCCCTCTTCACGGACAGGGTGCGCTCCGCCGTCAGAGGCGGCTCGCTGCCAACCCAGAGGACCTGCACGCGCAGTTCCTCCACATCCTCCGAAACCACGAAGGGCTCGACGGCGAAATCGAACGCCATGTCCGTGTCATCGCGCGCCGTGAAGGGCGCATCCACTTCCTCGCCGTTGACGAAAAGTTTCAGCGCGGCGGCGGAAACGGGCTGATCGGTGGCGACGCTTCCGGCAAAACGCAGCGCATCCCCCTCGTCGGGCGTGAGCGCCTCGATGGGCGCGCCGTCCGCGTTCGTCAGCTCCAGCGCGAGCTGTGTCGCCGGCTTGGCGTCAAGGTCCGTTTCCAGCGTGCCGGCGTAGTTGCCCATGCCTGTGACGGTCACGCTGTCGCCCTGCGCGGCTTTGGCCTCGACGGCAAGCGTGAAGTCGACGCCCTCCTCGAGCCTGTTGTCAAGATCGTCGTAAACGACATAGCCGCCCGCGTCGTCGCGCGCCACGCGCCCCGCGGAGAGGTCGCGCGGCAGAATGGTGACCGTTCCGGGAGCAAAGGTCACCTGGAAATTGCCCAGCGCGATCGCTTCGGCGCTCTCCGCGAAGACGATCGCCCCCTCCGCCTCGCCGACCGCGTTCGCGGTAGCGCTGGCGGCGTCCTCGGAAACGGCGAGCGCCTCCGAGGTCTCCGCAAAGCGCAGGCGGACATCCCGCGATGTCAGGGCGGCCTCCAGTTCCGCTTTCAGCGCTTCTCCGCCTTCGAGTTCCACCGTCCAGCCCAGTTGCTCCGCCGTCAGCGCATCGCCGAACGTCAGTTCGACATCGTTGGCCCTGACCGTCGCCGGCCGGGGCGCGATGGTAAATTCCGTCTCCAGCGTGGTTCCTTCGGCGGGCTGCCATTCGGACCACGCCGCCTCAACGCTGTATGTGCCGGCGGCGCTGGGCGCTTCCTTGAGGGCGCCCTTCCCGTCGGACCAGGTGTACGCGCCTTGCACGCCGCCGTAGCTGGATGAGACGTGTTCGGCGGCGTTGCTGCCATCGTATTCCCAGTTCTCGATGTCCAGCGACGGCTCGTCTGCCAGTTCCATCGGCTTGAAGGTCACCTCAAAATTCGGGTCGGTACAGGTCGGCTCCTCGCCATCGTAATCAATGCTCTCAAGATCGAATGTGCCCGAAAAATCGTCGCCCGGCTCTTCCAGCACCCGCGCGGTGCGGTTGGTCATATCCACCCCGACGGTGATCGCCGCCGGCTCAATGACGATCCCGGCCTCGATGACGCCCGTATAGTTGCCTATGCCCTTGACGCACAGCGTCCATTCGCCGGCATCCACCGCGTCGGCCTCGTCGCTCCCGCTGGTAAAGAAAAGGTCGTGACTGCTGACGCTGCTCGTTTGCAAAGCGGGCTGGAAGGACAACGCATAGTCCGTGCCCTCCACAAGCTCCAGCGGTTTTTCGTTTTTATCCGCAAACTTCACCTCTATGCGCTCCGCCGCCGATCCGCCCGTATAGGCGAGGATCAGCGGTTCGCTGGATGGCAGTTGCACGGTGTTGCCATCGACGATGAGGCGCACCTGCATGCCGTCGTAGAAGCCGGCGCGCGGGTCATAGGCCTGCTTCGCGGTTTCCTCGTTTTGCGCAAATTCCCCCCGCGCTTCGTCCCAGGCCGGATCGCTTTCGACGATGGATTGGGGGAAGACGATCAGGCTGCCGGGCTGGCACTGGATGTCGTAATTGGCGTTGTCTTTCAGTGCATCGTCGATGTGGATCGTGTTTTCGCCAACGCCCACCGCAGACTGGCTGCCCGTGGCGGTGATGTAGCCTGAATTGTAGGAGTCGACAAAGCCATCCTGCCCGGAGATGTCGGTCTGCTCCGTTTTGAGCGGAGCGTCCGCCAGCGACGGGGTGTAGACCGCGAAGGCTGATTCGCTGCGGATGGCGACGGGGCACGGTTTGATCTCCACGGCGTCCTTGCCCTCGACCCACTGCACCGTCAGCTCGTAATTTGGGCCGGCGGCCTGTTTGAGCTGCTTGATGATCCCGTTCTCCCACTGGTCTTCCACCTCGTAGCGCCCCGCGTCGCGCCCCGTCAGGCTGTCGCGCGCCGCCTGTTTCCAGTCCGCCGCGTCGCTGTTCAGCTTCTCGGTCAGTTCTTCGCTAAGCGCATCAGGACTGGTCTCCACATCCACATGGTCGAGTACGCATTCATATTCGAGCGTCTGTTCTGTGCCGTCATAGACGTAGGCGCGTTTGCCGTCCGCCGTCTCAGACGCGGTTTCTCCCGCCGGCTCCAGCGCGATGTACGCATACGCCTTCGCGCGGTCGACCGTCATCGTCACGACGGCATGATCGACGCGCTGCGCGCGGTCATCACCGAGGACATATATGAATTTGCATTCGTCGCTGTCCGCGCGGACGCAAAAGGTCTTTGTGCCCGCGTCTGTCATCCTGGGCAGGCCGTCCGACCAGTCTTCCTCCTTAAGTTCTTCCGCGGACGCGCCCTCGGCGATCTCCGCGTGATACCAGCGGGCGTTTTCGAGGGCGGACGCGGCGTCAAACCCGTCCGCTTCTATGCTCTGCGCCTCCGCGCTCGCGTCAGAGGGCGATCCACCGTTGTTTGCCGCCACATCTTCGTTTTCGGACGGCGCTTCACCAGCGTCTGCCGCCGCTTCGGCGTTTTCGGACGGCGCTTCGGCGGCCTGCGCCGCTGTTTCTGCGTCTTCGGACGGCGCTTCGGCGACCTCCGCCGCTTCGGCGTCTTCGGACGGCGCTTCGGTAGCCGCGTCGGGCGATGCCGACGGTTGGGCGGCCGGATCGCCTTCCCCGGCGGCAGTCTCCGCCGTTTGGGCGGCGATCCCTGCGTCGGGCGCAAGTTCGACCTGCAGTTCCTGCGCCTCTCCCGTATAGGTCAGCTCGCCCACCACAAAGCGCACGCGCACCTCGGGCGTGGGCGTGGGTACAGGCGTCGGAGTGGGCGTCGGCTCCACCGTTGGCGTGGGCGCCTCGGTCGGTGCGGGCGTGGGCGCTTCGGTCGGCTCGGACGTGGGTGCTTCGGTCGGCGTGGGCGCTTCGGTCGGCTCAGGCGTGGGCTCCTCGGTCGGCTCAGGCGTGGGCGCCTCAGCCGGCTCGGGCGCGGACGTCTCGGACGGCGCGGGCGCGGGCGTTTCGGTCGCATCGGACGCAGGCGCTTCGGTCGGCTCGGGTGACAAGGAGCTGCTTGCAGCGCTCTCGTTCCTGTCATATCTGTCGCTCGCGCCTTCGACCGCATTGCCGTCGGCGTCCACGAGCGTCGCTTCAACGCTGTCCCATTCCTCGGGATAGCCTTCCGTATTCTGGGAGACACCATTATTTATGGGACTTACGGCTTCTTCGAGTACCGCAACTTCTTCGCCATCGTCGAAAAAGCGGAAACGGAGACTGTATTTCTGCTCCGCCAGTTCGTCTTCGTTCCATCCGGGGAAGTCGGGGAAGTCCACATTCACCTTGTTGTTGTCAAATTCGACCTGCAGCTCCTTCAACCTGAAAATATACGGGCCTTCGGCGGCGCTTTCCGCGCCCAGCTCGGCAAACTCGCCTATCCAGAGTTCTTCATACTTACCATCAACGAAGCGTCTGATGCGTATAAAGCAGTTTTTATTGCCTGTCAGGCCCTCCTCGTCCAACTTGTTCCAGCGGCGGTCCGCGTACTTGGAATACCCAAATTCCAGGTCAGCTCCTTCGCCCTCCAGAAGGTCGCTGAAGTCAAGTTGCACGGCATTCCCGTCGGCATCGTAAAGAGAGGTCTCGATCTTTTCCGGCTCGTTGACCCATTTGCGGTCGGCGGAGAGGAAGACTTCGATGACCTCCCCGGGTGCCTGCTCCTGCGCGGACTGTTCCCGCGCGAGCGCGCCGCATGGCATGCATGCCAAAAGAACTGCCAGCAGTATCCCCCACACGCCAGATCGCTTCATGCGTCATTCTCCTAACATTTCAAACTCGGCGCGCCGCGCCGGACGGACAAGGCGTTGCCCGGGCGCCGGCCTTTGCAAAGCGCAGACCGGCGCCCCGTGCCTTATTCCTCGGGAATGGTGAAGGTGAAGGTCAGCTTCGTATAGCCGACGGTGACGCTGTCGCCGCTGTGGATGCGCTGCAACTCCTGCGGCACGAGCTTCTCACCGGCGTACTTCGAGCCGTTGGTGGAGCCCATATCGCGGACATAGACGTCCATGCCGTCGTAAACGATGGCCAGATGCGGGCTGGACACGGTCTGATCGTCGATGACGATATCCTCATTGTTCTTTCCGCGCCCGACGATAAATTCCTGATCGGCAAAGACCCTTATATCGTGCGCGCCGCGCTCCTGACCGCGATAGCTCTCGTCAAGGGCGATGTCGATATAGCGCTCGTCCTCGATGCGCATGGTGCCGCCGAAATCCTCCTCGGCTTCGTCGATGCGCATGGTACCGCCGGTCTCCTCCTCGCCGTCTACATGGAACGTGCCGTAGTTCTGGTCTTCCGCCTGTTGGATGTTGATGGTGCCGCTGCCGTCTCCCTCGGAGGGTACGTTGGCAAAGGTGCCGTCGATCCCCATGTCGTCCGGGAGCGTCGGTTCGCCGCCAGCGTCGCCGCGAATGGTCGCCTGATCGTCCTCTCCTTCCCTGCCGCCCGCGGTATCGAAGTTGCTGTTGGGCTCCGGGATGATGAGCTTGCGCTTTTTGCGCGCGGAGCGGATGCCAAAGACGATGGCCAGCGCGATGATGGCGATCAGCAGCACGAGCGCGCCGGCCGCATACCAGATGGTGCCATCGTCGATCATGCCCTGCGCGATCGCCTTTGCGCGCGCTATGATGCCCGGCGCGGGCGTGGGCGCGGGCGTGGGCGTGGCGGGAACGGGGGTCGGCGCGGGCGACGGCGTGACCGGGGCCACCTCCGGGCGCGGCGTCGGCTTCGGGGTGGGCGACGGCGTGGGGATGATGATGGGCAGCTTCTCCGTATTGGAGCTGACCGCGGTATCGCTGCCAAGGCGCGCGCGCACGTCGATCTGCGTCATGTCCTGACTGGGCTGATATTCCACGGCAAAGTTGTAGATGCCGTTGCCGGCGTCCTCCGGGGTCATATCCACCTTGACGGCATTGATGTACAGCGTCAGGTCCTCCGCGGAGACCTCGCCGGAGGCGACCTCGATGCGGCCGCGCACCGTGACCGGCTCGCCCTGCATATAGGTGACGCTGGCGTCTGTGAGGGTGAGTTCCAGCACGGGGGCCGGCGTCGGCGAAGGCGTGACGAGCGTGAGGCGCTGCATGCGCGAGGAAAGCTGCTGGCCCTCGGCCTGTATCTGCACGTTCAGCTCGCCAAGGCCCGCATCCTCCGAGGTGTAGGGCGCGGTAAACTGGTACTGGCTGGCGTTGAGGGGCGTTACCTGCGCGCCTTCACACAGAGCGCCGTTGATATAGACGCGCAGGCGCGTGGCGTCGATGGCGCCCTGCACGTTGATGACGCCCGTGACCTCGATGGTCTGGCCGGGGATGAAGAGGATCTCGGTCCCGGCGTCGTCCAATTCAACGGTGAGCATGGGCGCGGGCGTGACCGAGGGCGCGGGCGTGGCCGTGGGGACGACCACCGGCAGGCGCTGGATGCGCGAGGCGATGTTCTGGCTGGTGATCTCCGCCTGTATGACAAGTTCGGTGGCGTCGCTGGAGATGAGGCCCTCGGCGGCAAAGGTAAAGCCGGGGCCGTTGCGCATCAGCGAGGTCAGCCGCCAGGGCTCGCCATTGACGGTGATGGAAAGATCGTTGCCATCCACTTCGCCCTGCTCGACGATGACCGCGCCGGTGATGGTCGTGCGGCCATCCTGCGCGTAGGTCACGCTCTGCGAATCCAGCTCCAGCGCGATCTCGGGAACGATCTCGGGCGTGGGCACGGGCGTGGGCGTGGGCACGTTTTTCCAGTTGATGTTCTGTTGCAGCTCATTGCTGACGAGGAAGGAGCCGTTCTCCGGCTGAAAGCCCACCTTGAAGGTGCTGGGCTCGACAAAACCGGCGCGCCCCTCCGTGTTGACCAGGGACGTGCGCAGCACGATGGCGCCGCGCAGCACATCGCGTATGTCGCCAAGCGCCTCGGCGTTCTGCTCCGAGGGGATGACAAAGCGGTCGCCGCCGGTGGCCTGCGCGAGGCTGACGAGGCTCTCCTCGTTGACGGTCTTGTCGTTCATGCCGATGCAGTAGAGCGGCACCTGCGCGGCGGTCACTTCGTCGTAGATGCTCTCCTCGGTAAAGGCGGTCATCTCGCCCACGGAATCGTCCTCGCCGTCGGTGAAGATGATGACGGCGCTGCGCCCGCCGCTCTGCGCCGCCAGACGCACCGCGGCGACCGTGCCGCCGTAGAGGGCGGTATCGTTGTCCGTGCGGTCGAGCTGCTTGATCGCCTCGTAGAGTTGCACGCGATCGCCGCTGTTGACCACGCGCTGCGTCACCACCGTGCCGAAGGTGAGGATGGTAGCGGTGTCGTGCGGGCCGAAATCGTCCACAAAGGACGTCAGCGCCTCGCGCACGTTCTCCATCATGGCGTCGGTCACCGTCAGGGAGACGTCGATGCTGAAGACGTAGTGGATGCCCTGCGTCTGCGGGTCAAACGGCTCCACGCTGTCGACCGGGAGCGTCATCCCGTCCATGGCGATGTCGAACTGCTCCCGCGCAAAGCTGCCGGTCACCGGCTCGCCGGCGGCGTCGGCAAGGCTGACGTACATGGTCAGCTCGTCGTCGCGCTGCTGCACCTGATTGAGCTTGACGGAACTGACCGGGCCGGCGGCGAAACCGACCGGCACAAGCGCCGTCAGGGCAAGTATGAGCGCTGTGGCCACGATCAACATTCGTTTCATCGACAAACCTCTCCTCATGCGTACTTCTTCGGCGGCGCGCCGCCGTTTTGTTCCCATCGCTCAGCACCGGAAACTTCCCGGGGTTCAGCGTCGGGAGCGGGGCGTTCGCCCCGCCCGTCTATTCCTGTTGCCCATATCCGTTGGAGCCCGCGTAGAGGCGCGCGCCGTCCCCGGTAAGGGCGATGGCGTGCATGTAGCCGCAGGCGACGGCCTGCACATCGCTCCATTCGCCCACGTCGCACTGCCCGCTGCCGTTGGAGCCGGCGGCGCGCACGCTGCCATCGGCAAAAACGGCCAGACAGAAGTTGCCCCCTGCGGCCACGCTGACGGCGTTTTCAGCGCCATTGAGCGCGTTCTGGCCGTAATTGGTGTTTCCGGCGACATGCACCTTGCCATCGGCATCGAGGGCGATGGTGGCATTGTAACCGCAATCGACCATGACGATGTCGCGCCAGGCGTCCACCTCGCAGGCCCCGGCGGCGTTGCTTCCATAGGCGGCGAGGGTGCCATCGCGCCGCAGCAGTACCACGTGGCTGTCGCTGGCGGCAATGGCGGCGACATTTGTCTCTCCGGCAAGATCGAAGGGGGTGATGACGGCATTGCCGCTCATCTGCACGCGCCCGTCCTCCAGCACCGCGAAGGTGGCGCGGGCGGAGGTGGCGATGGAGACGACTTTGCCTTCCGGCACAAGGTCGCACTGGCCGTGGGAATCATCGCCGGCAAAGCGCAGTTCGCCCTCCGCGGTCAGCCCCACGACATGGTCGGTGCCGAGGGCGACGGCGACGATGTTCGTCCAGTCGCCGGTGTCGCACTGACCGGCGTCGTTTTCGCCGATGACGCGCGCGCTGCCATCCTGCACCCAGGTGCTGTTCTCCTCCGAGGCGTCGATGACGGCCTTAGCGCCCATGTGCTGGCGGATGGCAAGCTCGAGGGCGGTCGGCTGCGCGGTGGGCATGGGTCCGCCGGATGCCGGCGCGGTCGGAACGGCTGTCTGCGCCGCTGCGGTGGGCACTTGGGTAGCGACCGAAGTCTGTCCCCCGGCCATCGCCTGTGCAGGCGTCTGCGCCGGCGCGGAAACGGGGCTTTCCTCCGTAGGCGCTGGCGTTGCCGTCAGCATCGGCGTCGCCGTGGGCGCGGCCTGCGTTGCGGGCATTGTCGCGCTCGGCGTCGTCGGAGCGGTTTGAACCGAAACTTCGGTCTGTTTTTCCGTTGGCGCCGCCGCGATAGCTGTCGCCTGAACGGGCAGCGCTGTCCCCTCTGTCGTTTGCGTTGCGACTTCGGTCGGCGTCGCGCTGGGGGCGGCGGGACGGGGCGCGCTCCGCTTCTCCGGCTCGTACAGCAGGGCAATGGCCATGACGACGATCAGCAACAGAAGCAGAAGCAGCACCGCTCTGGCGATGCGCTTCCTTCTGCGCCGCGCTCTTTGGCGTTGAAGGCGCGCCGCGCGCTCAGCCCTTTCCGAATGGTGGCGCGTCGGGCATCCCGGTGCGCGAGGGGGCCGCGTTGGTATGCGCGCGCGTGGATCTTCGCTGCGACGGGGTGCGGCGGGCCGTGGCTTGCTGTTTGCCGGCATGGTTCATCGCTCCTGCGGAGCGGTCATGCCCACCCGAAAGCGGGCATGACCGCGAAAAGTGGGTCAGTTCATGTTGGATCTGTTGGTGAACTCTCTGTAAAGCTTGTAGTAGCTGGCGTTGTCGACGTAGTAGGTGATGACGCTGTCGTCCCGGACGACGCCGGTCAGTTCCTCCGTCATCATCTCATCGGGCAGCATGCGGTAGAAGCCGTCGATGCTGTAATTGACGGTATTGCAGTACACTTCTTCGTCCATGTCGATGTCGAACTGGGCGCAGAGCCAGAGGGTGCCGGCATAGCCGTTCTCCGTCTGGTAGGCGGCGACATCAACGCTGGTCAGCATGCCGCTGCTCGCGGCGTTGAGGTCATCCGCCGCCACGGTCATGGTGGCGTTGACGATGTCGGCGATGGTCGGCTCATCCGCGAAGACATGCACGCGCGCCTGCGCGTTCCCGGCCAGCACGCTCGTCAGGCCAATATCGTAGGTGACCTCGACGCGGCCCTGCGGGGTGAGCGTCGCCGTCACGGTGCCGATGTCGATGCCCTTGTAGGCAAGGATCGGCACGGTGATGGACTTGTCCTCGCGCGCGTTCAGCTCCGCAAGGTCGATGGGGGTCGCGAAGCGGTGGAGCATTTCGCCGCCCACTTCGCCGGTGATGCTGGCGCCGAGCAGTTCGGCAAAGGCCGGCTGGCTCAGTTCCGTCACCACGGGGAACTCGACGCTGGCATTGTTGCCGCAGAAATCCTGCACCGCGATGCGGACCATGTCGCCCTCAGCCAGCGGCTCATCGAGCAACTCGCTGCTGAAGTAGCCATTTCCATGCGCCACATCCACGGCCACCCACGAATCCGTGGCGGCGCGGTAGACGTCGATCTGCACATCGGTGGTCTGCTGCTCGACAAAGCCCCAGATCACCTGGCTGCCCGCAAGAGGCTCGCCGCCGAGGACGGGCTCGTCTACGTGATCCTTGTAGGTGATGGTGATGCTGTCCATGCCGCCGCTGAGATCCGCGTAGGCGATGGTGACGGTCGTCTCCTCGCCGACGGGGAAGCCGTCGATGTCGGCGATGTTGATGGAATACGACCAGCGCTTGGCGCTGTTGTCGTACACGGCGTTGCCCGGCAGCATGTCCGGCGTGTAGGTGCGTCCGCCCACGGTGAGGATCAGCTCCTCCCAAACGTTCGCGGAGCCGGAGAAGGTCAGTCTGGCGTTGGGCACGGTGCCGTCCGTCATCGGCTGCACAGCGATGCTCAGGTCTGTGACCGCCTGACTGCGGACGACGTTGAAGGTGTGGGTGCCCGGATTGCCGACCCAGTCGGTGTAGGTGACGGTGAAGCTCTCGCCGGAATGCGGCAGGTCGGCGGGGGTGTCCTTCCACGCGGCGACATTGGTCCACGTCGGTACGCCGTCTGCCGCCGTAATGACGGGAATGCTGCCGCCGAAGGTGCCCGTCACCGGGTTCTCGGACAGGGCGCCGAACTGTTCGGATTCGCCGATATTGAGCGCGATGCTCTCCTCGGTGGGACGGTTGCCGACGGTCTGGGTGGTGTTCACAGCGCCCGTGTCGAAGCGGACGTTGCCGTTGGCAGCGGCTGCCACGTGGTTCAGGGAATCGACCAGAGCGGCGGTGATCGTCAGATCTTCCGCCGGATTCGGGTTGCACCAGGCGGCTTCCGCGGCGATGCCCAGGAGCGCCTTCAATGCTTCAAGGTTCAGCCCCGTATCGCGGAGGTTGCCGTAAGTCATGTAAATGGTGACGCTGCCGTTGATGGTGACGCTGATGACTTCTTCATCGCAGACGTAGTGTGCATTCTGCGCCAGCTTGACGCTGCCGTTGGCGTCCATCACCATGAAAGTGTCGCCCTTGTGCGCATTATCGGGATAGCTGAAGCCAATTTCCGTCTTGACGGGGACGACGGACGTCACCGCGGTCTGCGAATCAGCGGGTTCCGCGTCGGCCGCCTGTTCCTTATACGCGACCTTTACGGTGACCCCCGTGCCCACCGGCAGGCCGGAAGTCCACGCATAGGTCGTCGCGTCTTCGCCCTCTCCCGTCACGAAGCTGTAGTTGACGTCGGGAATGCCGAACGTGGCGGTAAGGCCGGTGGTCTCATCATCCGTCCATGTCATTTCTTTATCTGCAAAGTCGGGCAGGGATTCCCACGTCACAGCCGATTCGTTCTCCGGGGCGGTGGCGGTGACGGTAGCGGTGACCGCCTCGCCAAACGCTTCCGCCGGCAACAGCTCGAAGCCTTCGTTCGGGACGATGCAGAAGGCCGCCTGCACATCGTGGCTGTTGATCGGCCCTTCGCCCGTCTCGTCCGCTCCTTCGCCCGTCTCGTCATCAAGCCATTGGACTGTCCACGGCATGTCTTTCGTAATGGTGAAGAAGCTGCCCGTGGACGTGCCGTCGTCACCTTTATTCATGGTCAGGAAGTGGACGGTATAGTTGCCCTGCACCTGTCCTTCTTCCGACATGATCCCGTCATTGTCGCTCGTGATCGCGTACTCGCCGGGCTGTTCGCCTTTTGCGCGGGTCAGCGTGCCGACGTCGATGAGGCGCTTCTCCGCCCCGTCCTCGCCGGAGACCACGTCATTGACGCTTTCTCCATCGACCATGCCGGCGTTTTCCTCGTCGTTTTGTGTGACATTATCCTTGATCTCGAGCACGAGGTTCCCCTCGTCATCGACCGGGTCGACCGTGCCGAAGCTCTTGCTGCCGGTGGCGTAGACGTACACCGGGCGGGGATCAATGGTCAGAGTGCCGACTCCGAGGGTGATCACATAGTTAGCAGTGACATCATTGGTGCCATCGGTGATCTTGACCTTGTTTTTCCCGTTTTCGTCGTTGTTGATCTTGAGCTTGTAGGTGCCTACGTTTATGGCTCCATCTTCGAGTTTTACGCTCTGCCCGTCTTCTGTCTCAGGCTCCGTCCAGACCTCGATGGTCGCATTTACTGTGTGGTCTGCAACCAAACCGCTATCCGCTATGTCTGGATCAGCCGAAACGGTAAAAGGCAGCTTTGATTCTTGTTCTTCTTCTTGTCCTTCTTCTATACTCGCGTTCGGGTCGTAGGCTTTGCCGTCGTAGACCTTCGCTCTGGGTGTAACAACGCTGATGTTCACCGGGCGGCGATTGATGGTCAGAGTGCCATCATCGAGTTGGATAACATAGTTGGCAGTGACATCAACGTTGTCAGCCGAGGTGATCTTGACATTGCCTTCGTTGATCTTGAGCTTGTAGGTGCCTGCGTTTATGGCTCCATCTTCGAGTTTTACGCTCTGCCCGTCTTCTGTCTCAGGCTCCGTCCAGACCTCGATGGTCGCATTTACTGTGTGGCCTTCAACCAATCCGCTATCCTCTATGAAGGGAACAGCCGAAACGGTATAAGGCTCAAAACCGCCCGTAGTCGGATCCGGGTTCGGGTCGTAGGCTTTGCCGTCGTAGACTTCGTTTGGGTTGTCGTTCGCGGTGATGGTCACCGGGCGAGGATTGATGGTCAGAGTGCCGGGGGTGAAGGATTCGAGGACAAAATTCTTTGTCACATTGTTATCGTTGAGGGTCACCTGTATTTCAATGTCCTCAGAACCGACGTTCTGATTATAACAGACGTCGGTTGCTTCTGCATAAATCTCACTCGTTGTGAGCGTGAATACTGTCCCCGCACCCACTTCAAAGGTCACCTTCGTGCCTTCTGCATCATTCTGCTTAATCACGCCAGTGATTTTGTTATCCTTATCCTTATACGTGAGCGTTGCGGATGCAAGGCCGACGCTATGAGACTCGCCGTCGTAGGTGTATGTACAGCTCTCGGGTTTCAATGTTATCTGGTACACTTGCGACAACACCTCGAGCGTACCCGTTTTCTCTATTACGTAATAGTTTTGTGGGTTGCCAGGATTGATGGTATATTCTATGATCTTGTTGTTTGTTGTGCTTCCAGCTAGTATCACTTCAGATTCTTCGCCGACAGTTGCAGTGATCTTCGCTCCGCCGGGCAAATCCTTGGGATTGGCGTCGAATGTCAATTCTGCGTCCTCGGGCAACGTACCCGAGTTGTTGGTGTCGCAGTAGACGGCGTAATCATTGCAGGTAAGCGGGAAACCATCGAAAGGCTTATCATCGCTGCCTGCGACAAGGAAGACGTTCAAGGGGGTGATGGAAAGCACGCCGTCTGTAACGTCAAACTTCACATTGCTGAAGTTTGTGTTCGAGTGTTCAAACGAGGCGCTCGTCAGTCCCATTGTGTATTCGCCGACATTTGTACCCGAAACTTCGGCCGTGTAGTCCTTTTTCAGAGTGACATTTCTGACAGAAAATTCGTCCGCAAATTCCTCCGGGGCTTTGACGGTATATCCCGATACAGACTGTTTGTCGCCAGTAAAGACTTTGGACGCGCTATTGCCCGTGATGGTGACGGTTACTTCATCTGCATACTGTATGATTGTATAGCTCGTTTCAGCCGTCAGATTCTCGTATGCAGTGCCTTCTTTGCCCTTAACGGTGACCTTGACCTCCGTTCCGGCGTTGCGGTCATCCGTAGAGTAGTAAACATCGTAATGCGTACCCTTCGTCAATAGAGTGATACCATCCTTGACCTCAGGCACCCAATCTTCTCCATAGGTCACCTTGCCGTCTGTGGGTTTATTGGTAATTTCAAGCTTTGGCGTTGGCGGAGTGACGGGGTCGCCGCTGTCGCCTTCGCCGCCGGTCTCACCGCCGGTCTCGCCGCCGGTCTCGCCGCCGGTCTCGCCGCCGGTCTCGCCGCCGGTTTCACCGCCAGTCTCGCCGCCGGTCTCGCCGCCGGTCTCGCCGCCGGTCTCGCCGCCGGTTTCACCGCCAGTCTCGCCGCCGGTTTCACCGCCAGTCTCGCCGCCAGTTTCACCGCCGGTCTCACCGCCGGTCTCACCGCCGGTTTCATCGCCAGTTTCACCGCCGGTCTCACCGCCGGTCTCACCGCCAGTCTCGCCGCCGGTCTCGCCGCCAGTCTCGCCGCCGGTCTCGCCGCCGGTCTCACCGCCGGTCTGGTTGCTGTTTCCGTTACTGGACTCGTTGCCGGGTTCATTGCCCGGTTCGTTGCCCGGTTCGTTGCCGGGTTCATTGTCCGGTTCATCATCATTACCGTCTTCGGTCTGTTTTTCCTTTTCCTCGACGGTCTGCGGCGTGGTGTCTACCGTCGTGACGGTCGTGTCCGTTTCCGTCGCCGATGCGATGCTCACCGGGGGCAGCATCGTGACGAGCATGGCCAGCATGACCATGAAGCTGAGTGCCTTTCTCCAAGTCCTCATCTGCTGATCCTCCAAACTTGATGTGATCGGGTGTCGCCATCTATGTAAAAACCGTTGACGTCTGTCCATACGGGCCTGCGCGCGCTGACAGCGCACCGCCGGTCCGCGGGCATGAACGACAGTCATTGTTTTCCCTTTTGCACAAAGGAGAGGCTCTTTCCAAAACGCACCGAACAGGGCGACGCAAAACGCCTCCCTGTAAGAGCTGTTTTCCTTTCGCGGAGCCAAAAGTCATGGGCGCATCCCCCTTGACCTGAGCATATTGGATCGCCTATTTCTCCATCTGGCCGACATTGCGCAGGAACGTCATGCTCTCCGCATCCTGCAGGCCGATGAAGTAGAGCCGCTCGATCTGTTCCGAGTCGAACATATAGAGCTTGTCCGGGTCGAGGATGCCTTCCGGGAACAGGCAACCGCTGTAATCCCAGATCTTGTCCGCGCCCGCCTGCTTTTGCTTCAGGCCCACGATCATCACGCGCTTGGTGCTATCCTTGAGCAGCACCACCGAACCGATGGGGAGAAACTTTTTCATCTCGGTCTCATCCTTTCTTTTCCGCGAGTTCTGTCAGGGTATACGCGCCGCCGCACTGGGGGCAGGAATAGCTGTAACGGTAGCGCTTGACGGTTCCGGCCTTGTAGTGGATGGGCTCTGTTCTGGATTCAAGGATGGAGCTGTCCGCCTCCTCAAAGCCCTTGATCCGCCGCATCCGCGCGCCGCAGCGCGGACAGTTCTTCTTGCCGAAGAGCAGGAAGGCAAATTCCCCCGGGGTAAAGTCGTAGCTGAAGCCCGTGTATTTGCTCATCGCGCGCTACCTCAATCCCAGAAGGTGAAGAAGTCCAGGACCTCGCCAATGGCTTCCTGCGCCTCGTCGCTCAGGCCGATCTCAATGCCCAGCGAACCGCCGATGCCCGCAGCTGCGCCGCCCTTGAGAACGAAGGAACCGTCCTTGATGCCAGCCTCGCCCTCAACGCCCGCCGCGCCCGCGTAACCGCTGGCTGAGCCGGTGATCTCAATGCCGAAGAAGTTGATCGTGCCAGAGACCTCGCCCTCGGCGGCGGAAACGATGGCCGAGCCTTCGACGTAGGCGTTCACGCCTTCATCGCCCACGGAGAACTTGGCGCCGCCGGAAAGCTCGGCGTTGCCGAGGCTGCCCTCGCCGGCGATCTCGCCGCCGAACATGCCGTCGCCAAAGCCGATCTTGCCATCGACCGCCGCAGCCTGCGCGGAGACGCCCGCGGACACTTCCGCGTTGAAGCCCTTGGCAAAGCCTTCGCCATCCCCGCCGTCCGCCCAGCTCTCGCCGCCGTTGAAGAAGCTGAAATCGAACTTGGCGTTGGCGTCGACCTTGCCCAGATAGGCGTTGACCTCGCCATAGGAAAAGTCGTTTTCAAAGGCGGCGCTGCCCTTACCTATCCACGCGGTCACGCCCGGGTGGCCGTCCGCGAACTCATGGCCGAGCCAGGAGCCGCTGGCGGAAGCGGTCGCGCTGTCCTTGAGATAAGCGTAATACCATGGCCCCATGGTTTGGAGCGTAAAAGTGGGGCCCATGCCATGGATACTGCCGCCGCCCGTGCCATGGCTTTCGTATTCAAAATTCGCCAGCGGGCAGACGGCCGCCGCCGCCGCGATGACGCCTTCCTCCGTTTCATCAAAGAGCGACTGCGTCTTGCGCACGGCGCTGACGATCTCATCGACATCGTCTTCCGCTTTGCCGGTATTGGCGCGGATGCCCTGCAACACCGAGCGGGCGCTGCCGCTGAGGCGTTCGCCGGACACGTTGATCTTTGACCACCACTTGTCGGACGTATCGACGCGCCCGAGGTCGCCCATGACCTCCTCCAGAGCGCCGGAAAGCCGGTTCAGCTCGGTGATCGCCTCTGCGAGCGTATCGCTGTTGTAGTAAATGCGGTCGCTCATTGCAGCATCCTCCTTGCCTGTGAAAAGACTTTGGTCTATTTATGGAACAGACCAGAGTTTGTGTTGCGTTCGTTCTGCGCGGAGCGCTCAATCGCCGGCCATGATCTGCGCGGCGCGGCGGTCGGCCTCTTCCAGCGCGTTGGCGTAGCTGTTCAGGCTCGAACAGAGCATGTCAAGCTCTCCCTCCAGCCGCTTCAGCTCCTGACGCGAGCTTTCCAGGCGCTCGTTGAGCGCCTCTGCCGCGCGGCCGATGAAGTTGCCCTCCAGCGTGCTTTGCACGGTGCGGAGCCGCGGCGTGGCGGTCTCCGCAAGTTTTTCGCGGCACGCCCGTATCTGCCGCGCCTGCGCGCGGATGGCCGCGGTATCGTAATCGTAACTGCTGCTCATATGCCGCCGCCCTTTCCCTGCGGGGACGGATCGGGGGAAGGCCCCCGACCCGTGCCCCTATGCTTACATATTGCCCTGATACGCAGTGCCGGTGTCCAGCGCGTTCGCCTGGCTCGTAGCATCTTGGATGGTCCCAATGTAGATTTCCAGTGCCTGCTTGAGGTTGGCGATGACGTTGCTCATGACGGTCTCGTTCTGCTGAAGGTTCTTGTACAGGGCGTCGAACTGCGCCTTGAACTTTTCGCTGGCCTCGCCGTGGTAGGTGCCATCCAGCGTGCGCACCTCGTTGGAGATCTTCAGATAGGTGTTCTCCAACGCCATTTTCTTATTTTCAAAGGTCTGGATCGCGCTCTCCATCTCTTCCTGCGTGAGCTTGAGGTTGTCAATGACTGCCATTTTCCGGTCCTCCTTCAGATCCTGTATCGTCGCACAGGCGAAGCAGCCTGCGCATGTTCTCTTCCATGCGGTGCATTTCGCGCAGAAGTTTTTCCATCGCTTCGCGCGCCTCGGCGGTCTGCGGCGTTTGCGGGAGCGAGGCCAGACGTCGGTCTGTTTTGGCGATCGTCTGCGCCAGTTCCTCGGTCTTTGCCGCGAGCGCCGCGCGTTCCTCCTCGGGGGTCATCACTTGAAGTAGCCCGCGGAGGTGCTGTCCGCCTCTTCGTACTCGCCGCGCGCCTTGTTGAGCTGGGCGCTGTAGGTCTCCAGCGTGGCGGCCATCTCGTTCATCCAGTTGTGGAGCTGCTCCATGTTGTCGATGAAGGTCTGCGAAGCGTCGCCGGTCCAGCTCTCGCTGAGGGTCTTGGCGGCCTGATAGGTCTGCTCGGCTTCCTCGCGGAAGGTCTCGGTGTAGTTGGCAATGTTGCTCGCGGCATCCGTTACGGCCGAAAGGGTCACGTCAAATTCTGCCATGGTTCTTCCTCCTTCGGGTCATCCCCGGTGTTCTGTCTTCTCCGCGCGGGGCGCGGGGCGAAAGTGTCAATTCAGAAGGGCATCCAGCCAGTCCGGCATGGGCGGGGCGCTTTCGCGCAGGCTCGCCATGTAGGCAACGGAAGCAGGCTCCCAGCGGAAACCGTTCGAGCGACTGACGGGCGTTCTCGCGTAGCTGACCACGCCGACAGCCTCGGCAAAGCGCACGGCCTGCTCCTCAGCCTGCTCAAAGGTGTCATCCGCGCGCAGCAGGGCGCTGTCGTAGGCATCCACGCGCTCGGTGAGAAGGCGCAGCCGCGCGCAGCATTCCTCAAAGCGCGCCAGTGATGCGCGCAGGGTGCGGTTCTCGCCGTCCGGGTTCGCGTCTTCGAGGCAGAGACGCACGCCGCGCGCCTGACGCTCGCACATCTCCAAGCCCTCCCGCGCGTCCCAGAGCCGCTTGCGCATCTGCTCCACCGCGTTACTGTTCCATTGGACCCTCATGCGCTCCTCCTGTCACATCCGTTTGGCGAGCCAGTCGTCCGCCTGCTCCAGCCGATCCGCGTAGGCGTTCACCGAGTGCGCGAGGGCTTCGAGTTCGTCCCCCAGCGCGCGCTCTGCGCGCACAAGGTCTTCCAGCGCCTCCTCCATGGCCTGCGCCGTCTTCCCGCGCAGTTCGGCGATGAGGGGCAAGGCCCCGCGCAGGCCGGCGTCCACATCCATCTCCAGCGTTTGCCGGAGCTGTGTCATCTCGCGCGCGACCCGGCGCGTTTTTGCGGAATCATACGTTGCCAAAGCCGGTCTCCTTCTTTACTGTGTCGGCTCCTGATCAGAGATAGGTGGGCGCGTTCTTGCCGGTCTCCAGGTTGGCGTAGCCGGACGAGATGCCGCTTTCCTTTTGCTCCATCATGCTGATGGTCTGGCGCAGGCCGTTGACGCTGGCGTCGATGGCGTTGTCCGCGGTGCGCACGTTCATGTAGATGTCCACCCACTTGGCGCTCAGCGCCACATACGCGGGGCCCTTGTAGCAGTTGTCCAAGTGCTGCTTGGCCGCGTCGAGCTTGGAGTAGGCGTCCTGAAGCTCCTGACGGGCGCTTTCGTACTTCTGAATGGTCGCCTCCATTTCGGGAGTGCTGACGAGAATGCGATCTGCCATGGTCTTATCCTCCTTTACTCAACGCTTGCTCAGCCCTGCACGACGCTCTTGACGGCGTCTTCCATCTGGTTGTAGAGATCGACCGCCTTGTGGATGACGTCGATCATCTGACGCACGACACTGAGGATCTGCTTGTGCCAGCTGTAGGCGTTCTCCTGCTGGGCGACGAAGGCCTTCTGGGCGTCGCCCTCCCACTTGCTGGCAAGGTCGGCCGCCGCGCTCTTGCAGCTCTCGACCGCGCCTTCGTAGATCTCCGTCGCCTGGTTCATCTCGTTGGCGGCCTGGATCAGTTCCGCGGCCTGTACAAGAAAGACTCCAATGCTCATGTTCCGATACCCCTTTCTCTGGTCATCCGTAGGCTTGTCTTACGGTGGTTCTATACTAACACGCCAGCGCCAACCGCGCCGCGTTTTGCGACGAATGGACGGTTTTTGGGCGTGAATAGCCAAATGTCAAATGAGGATGAGCCGCGAGCCGTCCTGCAGGCCGGCCTCGGCGACCGTATCCAGCGTTTTGAGCAGCACGCCGCGCTCGCGGTCGCACAGCACGGGGTGGGCCTTGTCGAAGAGCAGGTTCTGCTGCGTGGCCTCCAGTATGCGGATCATCTCCCCCACAACCTCACCGACGCGGGCTGTCGAGGGCAGGCGAAAATCATAGCTGGCCGACGTCGCCGGCACATAGACCTCCACGATGATAGATTGCATTGTTCCACCTCACTGTTCCTTCAGGCGCGCAAGCAGCGATGTTATTTGCGCCGCGTCGCCCGCGCCGCTTTCCTCCTGCCCATGCAGGGAGAGGGTGCAGCGCGATACCTTCCCCAGCTGAGCCGCGATCCACATAAGCTGCTGCGCGGCGGAGTCCACGTCTCTGAACGGTTCCAGCTGCGCCATGGCGCCGCCAGGATCCCGGAAAAGCACGCAGAGCGTTTCCCCGCGGTAGAGCAGCGCCACGCCCCCCTCCGCTTCGAGGCGAAGGAAGCGCGCGCTGGCGGCGGCCTCGTCAAGGACGCGCGCCGGGGCCCTGTCCACCAGCACGCGCTCGCCGCAGTAGAGGACGATGCCCGCCTCGGTGAGCGCCTCGAGCGTTTCCGTATCGGGCATGCCGGCGCGAATGGCCGTGCCGGGAAGCTCTGTGCGGCCCAGGAGCGTCAAAAGCGACTTAAGTTCGCCTTTGGTGAATCGCCACGCGATGCGCTCGACGCCATTTTCGATCTTCATGCCTTGCCCTCCGCCCGCAGCCCCTCGCGCAAGGCTTCCTTGCACGAGCGGGAGACGGGCAACCTTTCCCCGGACGAAAGATACAGCGTCATCGCCGGCATATCCAGCCGCTCCACGCAGGCGCGGTTGACGATGTAGGAGCGATGGCAGCGGATGAATTGCGGCGGCAGCTCCTTTTCCACCGCGTTGAGGCTGGCGCGCACCGAGGCGACGTAGCGCCGGGTGCAGATGTTGAGCAGCTTGTCCTGCGCCTCGAAATACTCTATGTCGCGGTAGGCGATGCGGCGCAGCGTCTTGCCCGAGGTGACGGTCATATAGCTCTCGCGGCTCTCCTCGGCGTAGAGGGCGGTGTAGTCGCGCAGCACGCGGTCAAGGCTGGCGAGCATGCCGTCCTCATCGAAGGGCGAAAGCAGTATGCCCGCGGGTCGCATGCAGCGGCTGAGTACGGCGTTGAGGCGCGCGGCGTCGTGCAGGCAGAGCAGCACGTAGTTGTCGCGGTTGCGCTCCATGACGCTGGCAAAGAGGCGGACGCTCTCCTCCGCGGCCTCTGTGACGGCGAGGATGACCAGCATGATGCCGCTCTCCGCCTCCAGCGCCCGCGTCAGTTCGCGCGCGCCGCCCGGCAACGCCTCATACCTGAGAAGAGGATAGCGCTGCCGGGCCAGCGCCTCCAGGGCGCTCAGCCAGCGCGCGCGCAGGGCGCGATCCTCCTCGCAAACTACCACCGGCAACATGCCTGACACCCGCCTTGCTCACTGTTCTGTTTCGGCCAGCGAAACGACGATCTGGGAGACCGTGCCGTTGTCGCCGACAAACGCCTGCCCCTTGGGCAGCGCCGCGCCGCGCAGGCGCGAGGGCAGGGGCTGGCCGACATTGCAGGGGTCGAACTCGTTCAATTTGCCGCCCAGCGCGATGGCGCGCCCCTGAGAGACCAGCTTGCGCAGCGGCTCCTGCATGACCACCGCCGCTTTGGGCTGGGAAATGCCCATCATCATCAGGATGTTGTAATACGGCTTTTCCGCGATCTCGCCCAGCAGGCCCTGTACCACCGGCAGATGCTTGCGATAGGCCTCGACGTTGAACATATCGTAGAGGCGCTCGGCGTTGTCGATGAGCAGGCATACCTGGCGGAACTCCGCCGCCTGCCGACGCAGGGCCGCCTTGCCCTTTTCCATGGCAGCGTCGCGCAGCGGCTTGCGGGGGCGGGCGCAGTTGACGATAAACGATTGCAGATAGTCGGCGATCTGCTCCGGCGTGGTGCAAAGCTGGATGTCCAGAGCGCTCGCCAGCGCGTTCCACGCGACATCGCCGAAGACGCAGACATCCGCGCCGCGATCCTTCATCACGCGCGCCGTCTGCTTGAGGAAGTTGGTCACGCCGCAGCGGCGCGGGCCGTAGACCGCCCACGAGGGCGCTTCCTCGATGTTGATGGTCGCCACGCAGCCGGCCTCCATGTCGTAGCCCACGGGCACTTCAAAGGGCGCCTTGCGCGTCTGGGCAAAGCCATGCGCCTTGAAGAGCATCTCCCAGGTCGGCTCCTGCGGGATGCGCGGGATGGCGGCGGGACGCGCCCCGCTCCAGCGCGCGTCGAAGGCGCGGGCGCAGGCGCCGATCTGCTGCGCGCGTTCGACGTCGGTGACGGGTTCTTCCTGCGCGGGCAGCGCTGTGTCGATGGCGAAGCGCTCGACATCCTCCATGGGGGCGCTCTGCCCCTCCCAGCGCTCCGGCGCGGCGCCGCCCATGGCCAGCTGCACCTCGAAAATGCCGCCCTGAAGCACGCCCATGCCGCGCCCGACGACGGTGGCAATCGGCGGCATGTCGTAGGGAACGCGCTTGCCGATACATTCGGAATAGTCGCTCTTTTCCTTCAGTTGCAGGGCAATGCCGCCAAAGAAGGAATGCCAGCGGCTGGGGACCTCGTTTTTCGCCATCGCCGTGACTACAAAGTGGATGCCGCGGCCGCTGCCTTCCTGAACGAGCTTCTGGATGCGGTTTGCGTAGGCTTCGTCGTTGGCGAACAGGTCCCAGAACTGCTTGAAGCGGTCGATGAAGACGATGATCGCCGGCTGCGGCGCTTCGCCGGCCTTGCGGCGGGCGCGATTGTATTCGATGAAGCTGTCTGTCGAAGCGGCGGCGAACAGCTCCGCGCGGCGTTCCATCTCGGCAAAGAGCATGTTGACAAAGCGCTTCTGCTCCATGTCCTCGCCGTCGAAGACCACGTCTCCCACCTGCGGGAAGGCTGCGAGCGTGCCCAGCGTCTGGCTGGTGAGGCTGAGGATGTAGAGATGGACGTGCGCCGGGTCGTAGATCTGGCAGAGGGAATAGACCATGCTCTGCACGAGCGTGGTCTTGCCCGAGCCAGCCAGACCGACGGCGATGATGTTGCGCATCTCGGTCAGGTCCGCCCAGAAGGGCAGATAGCGCTGATGGGCGACGTCGTCGGCAAGGCCCAGGGGGATGCGGATATTGCCCGCGGGGTCGGGCCAGCCTTCCCCGGCGCTCGCGGCGCAGCGGAAGAAGTCCAGATCGCGCAGATAGATGTGCGCGGGCAGCTCGGGCAGCCACATGGGCTTGGTCTGGGCCATGCCGTGTTCGCCGGCGACCTCATAAATGCGCTCCAGCACAGCCGTCATCTGCGTGCGCTTTTCCGCGCTCTTGAGGGCCTCGGGCTGCGCCTCGGTTCCCTTCGCGTCCTGTGCGTTCTTGCCCGACAATTCGCCGCGCACCTTGAGGATCTCCGCCTTTTCCTCCTCGCGCTTTTTGGGCGCGCGCACGACGTGGCCCGTGGGGTCGAGCAGCTGCGGCATCTCCTCCGGGCGCGGCTCGTCCGGGCGATAGTCGAGGCCGGAGTAGCTGGTCTGCACCTGCTCGAAGAGTTCGTCGTTGCCGATCTGGATAAAGCAGCGGCCCATGCCCTTGATGTAGGCGGCGTCCGGGCGCTTGAGCATCTCCATGGAGTCCTGCCGCGTCTGCACGCGCAGGCAGAGGTGGAAGCGGGAGTTGGCCCAGATCTCGTCGCTGACGGAGTTGGAGGGCTTCTGCGTGGCGAGGATGAGGTGGATGCCGAGGGAACGGCCCACGCGCGAGGCGCTGACCAGCTCGGCCATGAACTCCGACTGCTCGCTCTTGAGTTCGGCAAATTCATCGACGATGATGATGAGGTGCGGAAGCTCCATGCCCTCCTCCTCGCCGAACTTGCGGGTATAGTCGTTGATGTTGTTGATGCCGACCGCCTTGAAGATGCGCTCGCGGCGGTGGATCTCGCCGTTGAGCGAGGCCAGGGCCCTGTCGATGACGCGCGCGCCCTGGAGGTTGTCGATGATGCCGGCTACGTGGGGCAGGGCGCGGAAAGCGTCCGCCATGCCGCCGCCCTTGTAGTCGATGAGGATGAACTGCACCTGCCGCGGGCTGTAATTGAGCGCCAGGGAGAGTATGTAGGTCTCCAGCATGACCGACTTGCCCGAGCCGGTGGTGCCGGCGATCAGGCCGTGGGGGCCATGGTACTTGTCGGAAATGTCCAGCACAAAGGGCTGGGACCCGGCGCGGTAGCCGATGACGGACTTGAGGCCGTCGTAGGTGTGGTTTTCCTTCCACATGCGCCAGACTTCCAGCTGTTCCACGCGGCGCACGCCGTAGATGTCCAAAAAGGATACCAGCGTGGGAATGGCGGCGTTCTGGGCCACATCGCGCACGCGCATGGGCGCCATGCGCCGGGAGAAGGACTTGATCAGGCCGCGATCCGGGTATTCAAAGTCGATCTTGCGCGTGTCGCCCTCGCTGGAGTGCAGATAGCCATCTCCGCCCTGCATGTTCAGCACGATGTGGCACTCCTTGGGCAGCTGCGTCATCGCCGTGCCGAGCATCACCAGCGTCATGCCGGCGCGGTTGGTGAGCAGCTGGCGCATGATCGGCTCGTCCTCGAGGATGCGATAGTTCGTGCAGAAGATCACGTAATGCGGCAGCGGCGGGGCGTCCTTGTCGCCCTCCTCGTTGTCGGCATCGGCATTCTCGGCGGCGTTGCTCTTGCGGATGGAAAGCACCTCGTCCAGATGGGCGACGACGTCGTGGATGTCGTCGGGCGTATAGGCCACCATGCGCAGCTCGCGATCCTCGCTGGTGAACACATGCGGCAGCCAGCGCGTCCACTGCCACTGGGAGGCGCTGCCTTCCTCGGTGAGTACGGCGATGTGTACATCGTGATAGCTGTGCAGGGCGGCGATCTGCATCAGCAGGCCCTGGGTAAAGAGGACGGCGCGCATGCCGCCAAGCACGCCGATGACCGCCTCGTTGCGCAGCGGCAGCGTGACCGGGGCGTCGATCATCACCGAATAGGTGGCCTTGAGGCGATCCGGCTCCTGGCGGAGGGGATCGTCGATGATGGACAGCTTCTGCTTGGGAACGGTGATCTCGCAGGGCAGGTCCACATCGCCCGTGCCCACGCGGACGCAGAGGAAGTCCGGGTGGGTGGGCATGCGGTTCCACAGGGAATCGGAGCGCTGTTCCGGCATCTGGGCGCACTGCGCCGCGTTGGGGAAGGTCTCCTCGAGCCGCTCAAGTTCTTTTTGGTTCATGCCGCGAAGTTCGGCTTCCATTTCTTCGATGTACTGGCGGTAGCGCTCCAGGCGCGTGCTTTCGGTGACGCGCTCCTGCTTTTTGCGGTAGCTGCGGTTGATGAGGCCCCACATCACCGCCAGCGCGGAGGAGGTCGAGATCATCACCACGCCGCTGGAGAGCAGATTGCTGCCGCCGCTGGCGACCACGGAGCCCATCAGCATGGGCAGGATCATCGTCATCGAAGGACCGAGCTGCAAAAACAGCGGCAGTTGCTGCTGGTTCTGCTTGGGGATGGGCGCCTCGATCTCCGCATCCTCCGCCTCACACTTGACCAGCATGCGCGGCGCGCGCTGGTATTCCTGATAGACGCTGGGCGCCTCGCGGTCGTCCGCCTCCGGGGGGCGCTTCTCCGGGGCGGGCCGCCATGGCTCCAGATTGAATCTGTTTTTGACGCCCAAGGTGCGGTTGACGGCGATGCAGTTGCCCAGATAGACGACTTTCAGCCCCGTGGGAAAGGCCAGCACGTCGCCGATGCTCAGCCGCGCGGTGTTGCGCAGGAGCTTGCGGCCGTTGACATAGGTGCCGTTGTTGGAATTGTCGCGGTACTTCACGGTGCCATCCTGGGACATGCCCAGCGCGCCGTGTTCAGCGCTCATCAGCGGGCTGTCATCGCGGATGTCGACGCGCTCGCCGCGCCCGATGACCACCGCGCGCTGCGGGATGCGATACTTTTCAAAGGCCAGATACTCGCGCTTGCAGCGCTTGATGATGGCCTTGAACTCGCGGCCATTGACGCTGTTGCGCATGCTCAGCAGCGCGTCGCCCTTGACTTCGCGCTCCCGGTGCGTGCCGTCGCTCCACGTCAGCGGCGCCCTGGGGCGCAGATAGACGCGGCCTTCCAGCGCGCGGGCGGCGACGTAGACGTCGCTTTCCCAGCCGGTCTCGTTCTGGCCGAGCATGATGGTGCTCATCCAGCTCTCCTGATCGGGAAAGTACACGTCCTTGAAGGCGTCGCCAAAGGTCAGCCATGCAAAATACACGCGGTCTCCTCCTCTGTACGGGCCTTGCGGCCTGGGTCAGAAATTGGCGTATTCCACTTCAAATTCGCGGTCGGCGATGCGGATGCGGTCGCCCTGAATGAGCCGGCAGCGCTGGCCCGCAGTCAGGCGCTCGCTGTTTAAGTAGGTGCTGTTGACCGAGCCGTTGTCGATGGCGTAGCAGGTATTCTCCACCGGGTCGTACTCGATGCGGCAGTGGTGCCGGCCGACGCACGGATCGTTGATGCAAAAATCATTGTCCGCGTCCCTGCCGATGGTATAGGTGGTCTTGTTGACCTGTATGCGCTTGGCGCCTACGTATTCCCTGCCGGACAGCACCATGTAGACCTTGGGCTTTTCCGAGGGCGGATCCTGCGCCCAGGAGGGCGGGACGATGGAGGGAAGCTGCGGCCCGCCGGGCTTTGCAAACCACTCCGGCTTGAAGCGCTTGAGCAGCAATAGCCCGCCCAGCAGCGCCGCCACCGCCAGCAGCATGGCCAGCACATTGACCATCGCCAGCAGAAACAGCAAAAACAGCACCGGGATCAGCGCCAGGATAAGATAGATGATGCGTTTTCGGTCCATAAACAACCGCCCTATTTGGAGAATTGTACGGTGATCCTGTGATCGCCGACCTTGAGCATATCGCCTGAATACAGTGCCCGCTCCGCGTGGTGGCACAATTCGCCGTTGACGAACGTGCCGTTGCTGGAAAAGTCGCGCAGCATCAGCTTGCCGGCCTTCATGTAGATCTCGCAGTGTTTGCGGGAGATGCCCTTGTCGCTCAAGTCGAGTGGGAACTTGTCCGTCGCCCGGCCGATGCGCACGTAGTTGTTGATCTGCTCGCGGTAGACGCAGGTCTTGCCGTTGTAGTCCACGGTGAAGACCATTTCGCCGCGGGCGAGCCTGCCCGGAGCGCTTCCCGGGGTCACAGCGCCGCCCGGGGACGCCTTGCCCGCAGAGGCGCTGCCCGGCGAAAGGAGGCGCACCAGCAGGACGACGATGACGCAGACAAGTATGAAGCCCACGCCCCAAAGCACGCCGTTGGGCAGCGAAAGGCCCATCAGCGAACTTGGAGAGGCAAAGTAATCGAGTATGCGCTGCGCGGTGCTGAGCGTCTCGCCGCCCTCGCCGGGCGCGTAGGGCGCGGCGTCCTCCGCGAAGAGGCGCTTTTGCAGGGCCGCAGATATGCCGGTCTGCGCGTCCATCGTCATGTTGTTGACGCGGGCAAAGGCCTCGACCGCCGCCTGCAGCCCTTCATCGTATACGCCGGGGGTGAAGGTATAGCCCGCGGCGCTGTCATAGCCCAGCTCGGTAAGGCGGTTCTGCACCGCCGTGACCGCCTCGCCCTCCGCGCCCTGCTCCAGCGCGCGGTAATCGCCGCTCAGGGGCGTCTTCAGATCGTCGCCGTAGCCGTACATGTTCATGACGTTCCAGTACATCAGCCGGGAAACGCCGCTGGGATGATAGGAAAACTGCGGGTTGAGGCGGCAGACCTCGTTGACCGCCGCCATGGTCAGCGGGTCCAGCACAGAGGTCTGGAGCGTGCCGTCGTCAACGCCCGCCGTGTAAAAGCCCAGTTCGCGCAGGCGCGCCTTGAAGTTGATGATCTCCGGGTAGACGCCCTCCGGGTCGGTGGTGAGGAACTGGTAACCATTTTCGGCGGCATATTCCGCCTCGAGTTCCGCGTCTCCCGGGATGGACGCGGCAGGCGCCCCGTCGACCTCAGGCGTCGTTGCCGTCGCCTCCGAAACAGCGCCGCTCGCCCCCTCCGCCTGCGCAAAGCCGCAAAAAAACAATGCGACCATTGCCGCCATCAGGGTCGCCACGAGGCGTCGCACGGACATTTTGCGCATCGTTCGCCTCTCCTTCCCTCTCGCCTGCCGCACCGCGGCAAATCTTTGGAGTTTCTTTTGCCAGAATTGACAAAAGGCAAAATTTGAGCCATATAGGAAAGTATAGCATGGCAAAAAATGGGCGTCCATAGGGGTAACGCCGACAACACATTTTATCTGTGTACAAACGGGAAATTTATGGTGCTGTCAATGCTAATCTTTCCGTGCAACTTATTGTACAGTATCCGAATTGATTTTACGTCACAAGAATATCTGGAAAATAAAAAACGCGCAAAACCCCTGCGCAGCGCTTATATTGCACAATGCGCACTATTTACGCCCGCAGCGCTGGTCGAGTCGAGGGGTTACATTGTAATTATCGTTCCTTGGCATCCGCGCAAGAAAAATGCTCCGTTCTCACGAACGGAGCGTCGGGGACATGTGTCAATTCTTGTCATCCATCTTTTTTCGCGCCGGGAAGACCCAGCGGCGGCAGAGCTGATAGTTGATGATGAACAGAAGCGTATCGACCACGGCCTTGATGAGCGTCTTGAGCGCGCCGGAACCGACCGCCGCGCCCAGAGCGCCGTCCAACTGGCGGAAGCCCTGAAAGACGCCCTCCGAGGAGAGCAGGAAGGTGCATACGGCGAGAACGGCGTAGCGCAGAGCCGCGCCGCGTGCGTGCCGCGCAAAGACGAAGTGGCGGTTGAGGAGGTAATTCACCGAAGCCGAGAGTACGCGCGCGAGCGCCGTCGCGGCGAATATCTCCCCGCGCGCGCCGCCGCGGAAGATGAGGGCGCTGAGCAGATAAAAGGCGGCAAAGTCCACCGCCGTGCCCGCCAGCGAGGCCAGCGCGTACTTGACGACCGGGCCGAACAGGGCGCGGTAGACGCGCGCCGAATCCCGCCACGGGTGAAAGTGCGAGCCGGCATTGTTGTTTTCATAGACCGTCTCGATGGGGCACTGCACAAGGTCGATGCGGTGCTTGGCGGCATAAGCGAGCATGCGCATCTCGTACTCATAGCGCTCGCCCTCTATATCGAGCATCTCCGGGAGCAGTTCTGTGGAAAAGGCGCGCAGACCCGTCTGCGTGTCGGGCAGTTTGACGCGGCAGGCGAGGCGGAAGCAGACCGAGGTGATGCGGTTTCCGGCGCGGCTCTTAAAGGGCACGTTGTCCTTGCCAAAATCGCGCGTGCCGAGCGCGATCGCGCGGGCGGGCAGTCGTTGTTCGAGGCAGCGGGCGACGTTTTCCACGTCGGCCTCGGCGTGCTGGCCGTCGCAGTCGGCAGTGACGATGACGGCAGGCTGGTCGAGCGTTTCCCGGAGCTGGGCAAACGCCGTTTTCAGCGCCGCTCCTTTGCCGCGGTTAACTGCGTGGCGCAACACCGTCGCACCCGGCAGGGCGGCCACGGCCTCGAAAATGGCGGCGTAATCCGGCCCGCTGCCGTCATCGACGACCACGAGGCGGGCAAAGCCGCGCGCGAGCAGCGATCGCGCATAGGAAACAAGGCGCTGATCCGGCTGGAGCGCCGGTATGACAGCCACGCGCATCATAGCAGATACAAAAGCACGATGACCAGCAGGCAAAGGAGCACCGGCACGCCGAAGAGCAGCCAGCGGCGGCGCGGGGGCAGGCGGCGGTTGCCGAGGAACACGGAGCAAACGCCGATAATGCCGCACAAAAGCGCGCTCAGGCCCGTTTGCCAGAGGACGGCGTTGATCTCGCCGCCGACGCGCTCCGGCAACGAGACGAGGCAGGGCGAATAATAGCCCATGTTGAGGATGATCGACGTCACAAGCGCAATCACATGTTCCAGCGCTACGCCGGCGACGAGGCCGATAAGCCCGCGCCGCGCCATCTTTTTCAGCATAGTTCCAGCCTCCTAAAACCAGATGATGTCCGACATGGAGCGCTCGCGGCCGCCGGAGGGACGGTTGAGGATCTCGCCGCACAGCCACATTTCCGCCGTGCCGCCGCCATCCAGATTCATGGCGGTCTGCGCGCCGTAGCGCACGAAGAGCTGCTGCAGTTCCTGCAACGTAAGGCCCCGGGAATAGCCGTCCTGCCGCCCATCGGCGACGATGACCACATAGTGCAAGGGGCCGATCTGTCCGATGGCTGTGCGCGGCTCCCGGCGCGTGTCGTGCGTGGCGATGACGTTGAAGTCGGGGTCGAACTCCACGGCGACGCCGTCGCGCACCAGCTCGGGGCCAAACTCAAAGGTGTGGAGAACGCCCTGCGCCACCGGCTCCGCGCCCACGGCCTCGGGATCGTCGTCCGCGCGGTCGGTGCGGACGGTGAAGTCGCCGTTTTGATCGACGATGAGCATGTTGCGCGTGGTCTCGCGCGTGCGGTAGAGTACGCCATCGCGGATGATGACGCCGTATTCGTGGGCGTTGTAGTTGTCGGCGTTGATGGCGAACACCGCGCCGGCCTTTCGCGCCATGCTGGAGAGCGGCTCATCGCGCCCGCCGTAGGTATCGCCGGCAAACCAGGTGCCGAACTGGGACGCGCTTTGCAGCTGCACGTCGGCGACGAAGTAGGTGGTGCCGTTCTCCTCGACACGGTCGATGTGGATATAGCGCGTGGCATCCTCGTACTGATAGTCATATTCCGCCACGCAGGGCTGCGACCATGGGCGCAGCGTTGGCACGGGTGTCGGCGTGGGCGCGGGTGTCGGCGTGGCAGGCGCTGCGGCAGACTGCGCTGTGCCCGCGGCGACGGGCTGGGCTGCGGCTGCGGCGACGGGCTGCGTCTGCGCCGGAGCCATGGCATCTACTGCCGGATCGGCAGGCGCTTCGCCTCCGCATCGGGAGCAGAACGCAATCACGAGCGCGATGGCCGCAATGGCCGACGCGACAAGCAATGCGATCCCAATCCTCCTTTGCCGCCTTTTTCTGTATCTCTTTTCCATAACCTCTCCTTGACAAATATCGGCTGCACATGAAAGTATATCGGTCTTCGCGTCAACAAACGCGAAAGAAGAGGTATATTTCCCGCCGTAATGTTCAAAGCCGTATATTCGACGCGTTTTTCCTTTTTCCTCTGTTTTTCCCGTACATGGCGATGATTTTTACGATTGCATCAGCATGGAGGCATGTTGCATGTTGCAGTTCGGCCGCGCGCGTGCTATACTGCGTATGGAGCCTGTCTTCCTGGGAGGTCGCGCGATGGAACAGCAGACATTTTTCGAGCAGGACGCCGCCGCGCCTTTGGCGGCGAGGCTGCGGCCGCGGACGCTGGACGAGATCGTCGGGCAGCGGCATCTGCTCGGCGAGGGCAAGGTGCTGCGCCGGCTCATTGAGGACGACCATATCTCCTCGATGATCTTCTGGGGGCCGCCGGGCGTGGGCAAGACGACGCTGGCGCGGGTGATCGCCCGCCGCACCAAGGCAGCGTTCATCGACTTTTCCGCCGTCACCAGCGGCATCCGGGAAATTCGCGCCGTGATGGAAAAGGCGGAGGGCAACCGCCGCTTTGGCGACCGCACCATCGTCTTTGTCGATGAGATCCACCGCTTCAACAAGGCGCAGCAGGACGCGTTTCTGCCCTTTGTGGAAAAGGGCAGCATCATCCTCATCGGCGCGACCACGGAGAATCCCTCCTTCGAGGTCAACGGCGCGCTGCTCTCGCGCTGCAAGGTGTTCGTGCTGCAAAGCCTGAAGGTGGAAGACCTCGTTTTGCTGCTTCAGCGGGCGCTGACGGACGCGCGCGGCTTTGGCGGCACGCGGGTCAACATCGCGCCGGAGATGCTCACGGCCATCGCTGCCTTTGCCAATGGCGACGCCCGCAGCGCCCTCTCGACGCTGGAAATGGTGGTACTCAACGCAGAGGTGGACGAAAACGGCGTCACCGTGACCAAAGAGACGCTGGAACAGTGTACTTCCAAAAAATCCCTGCTCTACGACAAGCAGGGCGAGGAACACTACAACCTCATCTCCGCGCTGCATAAGTCCATGCGCAATTCCGACCCGGACGCAGCGGTGTACTGGCTGGCGCGAATGCTGGAGGCCGGCGAGGACCCGCTCTACATCGCCCGCCGCGTGACGCGCTTTGCCAGCGAGGACGTGGGCCTTGCCGACCCGCGGGCGCTGGAGATCGCCGTGGCCGCCTATCAGGCCTGCCACTTCATCGGCATGCCGGAGTGTACGGTGCATCTGACCGAGGCGGTGGTCTATCTCGCCCTCGCGCCCAAGTCCAACGCCCTGTACGAAGCCTACGGCCGGGCACGGGAAGACGCGCTTTCGCAGCTGGCCGAGCCGGTGCCGCTGGTCATCCGCAACGCGCCGACGAAGCTCATGCGCGAACTGGACTACGGCAAGGGCTACCAATACGCGCACGACGCGGAGGAAAAGCTGACGAACATGCAATGCCTGCCCGATTCGCTGCTGGGGCGCGAATACTACCGGCCCACGGAGCAGGGCGTGGAGGGCAAGTTCAAGGCAAGGCTTCAGCAGATCAAGGCGTGGAAAGCGGAACACGCGCAGAAGTGAGATGGAAACGCGCCGGGGCGTAAGGCTCCGGCGCATAGCGGCGAAAGGCTCTCCCGGCTTGGGGAGAGCCTTTGAGCTTCATCTCTCAGCCACGCAACTTTTTGGCAAAGTCCGCCATGGCTTCGGATATTTTGATCTGCTGCGGGCAGACGGCCTCGCAGCTGCGGCAGCCGAGGCAGGCGCTGGGCAGCTTGTCCTCGGGCACGGCGGCGAGGGCCATGGGGGCGATGAAGCCGCCGCCGGTGAAGCAGTGTTCGTTGTAAAGCTCCAGCAGGCGCGGGATGTCCAGGCCCTGCGGACAGTGGCTGACGCAGTAGTGGCAGGCTGTGCAGGGCAGGGCGATCTTCTGCGTCATCTCTTTGGCGATGGCGAGCAGCGCTTCCATCTCCTCGCCGGTGAGGGGCTTGTCTTCCGTAAAAGTGGCGATGTTGGCCTTGAGCTGTTCCATATCGGACATGCCCGAGAGCGTGACGGCCACCGTGGGCAGGCTCTGCAAAAAGCGGAACGCCCAGGCGGGGATGCTCTCCTGCGGGCGCAGGCTCTTGAGCCGCGCCTCGTATTCCGGCGCAAGGCGGGCGAGCTTGCCGCCGCGCAGCGGCTCCATCACCCACACGGGGATGTTGTACTCCCTGAGCAATTCGATCTTGGCCTTCGCGTCCTGAAAATCCCAGTCCAGATAGTTGATCTGCAGCTGGCAGAACTCCATGTCCTTTCCATAGGCGTCGAGGAAGCGCTTCAGCACCGGGTAGGCGCCGTGGGCGGAAAAGCCCAGATGGCGGATGCGGCCCGAGGCTTTCTGCTTCATCAGATAGTCGTGGATGCCGTATTTGGGGTCGAGGTAGGCGTCGATGTTCATCTCGCAGACGTTGTGGAAGAGGTAGAAGTCAAAATAGTCGACGTGGCACTTTTCCAGCTGTTTTTCAAAAATGGCTTCCACCTTGTCCATGTTGGCAAGGTCGTAGCCAGGGAACTTGGTGGCGAGGAAGAACTTCTCGCGGGGATGGCGCGCAAGCGCCTTGCCCATCACCAGTTCGGAATTTCCGCTGTGATAGCCCCAGGCGGTGTCGAAGTAGTTGACGCCGTGCGCAAGGGCGTAGTCCACCATGGCAAGCGCCGCCGCCTCGTCGATCTGCGCGTCGTTTCCGCCCACCACGGGCAGGCGCATGCTGCCAAAGCCGAGGGCGGAGAGCTTCATATCCTGAAAGTCCCTGTAGATCATGGAAATACCTCCCTGTTTGCAGCCTACAAAGCTAAGTATACGCGCGGAAATTTGTAAATGCAAATACTTATATCCTATACCTTTCCATAAGCAAAACGCATGTCACGCGCGCTCGAAGCGCACACCGCCCGGGCGCGGACGCACGCCGAAGGCCGTTTCCACACAGCCCGAGGCGAGCAGCGCGGCGGCGGGCCCGTCGTAGAGCGGCGCGCCCTCGTGCAAAAGCAGCGCGCGGTCGCCCGCTTCGCAGGCCAGCGCCAGATCGTGCATGACCATCACCACGCACTTGCCCGCGTCGCGCAGCGCACGGAGAAGTTCCAGCAGTTCCAGCTGGTGGCGCACGTCCAGATAGGTCATCGGCTCGTCGAGCAGCAGGTTTTGCGCCCCCTGGGCGATGAGCATGGCCAGATAAGCCTTCTGCCGCTGGCCGCCGGAGAGCGTGCGCAGTTCGCGCGCGGCGCAGCCGAGCATGCCGGTTTCGCGCAGGGCGCTTTCCACCGCTTCCTCGTCGGCGGGGCGCAGGCGGTGCGAGAGGCCAAGGTAGGCAAAGCGGCCATGGCTAACCAGAGAGCGCACGGTGATGGCGGGCAGAGGACGGCTCTGCGGCAAAAAGGCCAGCGCGCGGGCAAAGGCGCGGGCGTCGTAGGTGGACGCGGGGCGACCATCCACGGCGATCTCCCCCGCCTCCGGCCTGAGAAGGCGCGCGCAGAGCTTTAGGCAGGTGGACTTGCCCGAGCCGTTGGGGCCGACCACGCAGGTCAGTTTTCCATCTTCAAAGGCGCAGGAAAGGCCGTTGAACAGCGGCATTTCGCCGTAGCCGAAGGATACGCTTTTCAGCCCGATCATCCGCGTCCCCCCTTTCGCTGGCGCAAAAGCAGCCAGAGGAAGAACGGGCCGCCAAGGAGCGCCAGAAGGATGCCCACCGGCACTTCGTAGGGCGCGAAGGCCGTGCGGGCGATGGTATCACAGACAAGCACGAACAGCGCCCCGCCCAGCATGGAGAGGGGCAAAAGCGTGCGGTTCTCCCCGCCCGTCAGGCGGCGCAGGGCGTGCGGCACGATGAGGCCGACAAAGCCCAGAAGACCCGAAAAGCTGATGGCCGCGCCCGCCAGCACCGAGGCCAGCACGAGCTGTCCCATGCGCGTTCGCCGCACGCGCAGGCCGACGGACTGGGCCACCTCATCGCCCAGTCCCAGTACGTCGAGGCGGTCCGCCGTCAAAAGCGCCATAAGCAGCGCGGGCGCGATGTAGGCCGCCGCCGTGTAGACGCGCGCGGCGGAGACGCCGGAAAAGCCGCCGACCATGAAGGCGCTCATGCCCAGCGTCGCCTCGGGTTCCAAGGTGGTGACGAGGTCCGTCCCGGCGGAGAGGATGGCGTTGACCGCCACGCCCGCCAGCACCACCGTCAGCCGTGAAGCGCCCATGCGCCCGGCCAGCAGGAGGATGAGCAGCGCAGCCGCCAGCGCGCCCAGAAACGCCGCCGCGGGCAAAAGCCCCGCCGCGCCGGGAAAAAAGCAGGCAAACAACAGCGCGGCAAAGCCCGCCCCGGCGTTGACGCCGACGATGTTGGGGCTGGCCAGCGGGTTGAGCAGCACGCCCTGCAATATGACGCCGGACACGGCCAGCGCCGCGCCGGAGAGCAGAGCCGCCAGCGTGCGCGGCAGGCGGATGTAGAGGAGGATGCGCTCGGCGGGCGAATCCGCGCCTTCGCGCACGGCCTGCCAAAGTTCGCGCGGCGAAAGGCCGCTCGCGCCGAGGCACAGCGAGGCGGTACATGCGGCGAGGAGCAGCAGAAACAGTATGACGGCGCACAGGCGCGCTTTACGCTTCAAAGAGGAGTTCATAGAGGAAGGCATAGCTCTCCGCCCAACGCGCGTTGGGCTTGTAGTGGAACAGATCGCGCGGCAGCACGTATACGCGGCCCTCTTTGACGGCGGTCAGGCCCTGCCAGGCGGGGTTTTGTCCCAGCGTTTCTTCCACGACGGCCAGCGCCGCTTCCTCGTCGCCGCCCATGACGCTGATGAAAATGCAGTCCGGGTCTTCGACGACGATGGCCTCCAGCGTCAGTTCTTCGAGCAGGGACGGCTCTCTGGCGGCGATGTTGACGCAGCCGAGGTCCTCGAGCATCGCGCCGGCGAGGTTGTCGTCCGCCTTGGCCTTGACGCCCGTGGAGTAGGCGCGCAAAAGCAGCACTGTGGGCGCGTTTTGCGCCTGTGCGCTGGCGATGGTCTGGGCGATTGCCGCCTCCATGGGCGGGACGATGGCCTCATAGAGGTCGCGCCGGCCGGTGAGCGCGGTGAATACGTCCATCATCCGCGCGTAGTCCTGCCAGGTATCGACGCGAAAAGCGGCGCAGGGCACGCCCGCCACTTCCAGCACTTCCGCGGCGCTGACCTGCGCGGCGATGTCCAAAGAGAGGAGAACCAGATCGGGGTCGAGGGCGAGGATGCGTTCGAGGTTGGGTTCCTTGGTGGTGCCGATGATCTGCGCCGTTCCCAGGTCCATGCCTCGCTCGCTGACGGCGTCCTCAGTCGCACCCACCAGCGTACCGCCCGCCTGCGCCCACGCCTCGGCGTAGGAGCCGTAGAGGCTGACCACGCGCTGCGGGGCGGTCGCAGGGATGGCCGCGCCCCGGTCATCGACGAGCGCCGCCCCCTCCGCCCCCGCGAAGGAGGACAGAAGGAGCAGCGCGATGCAAAGCAGGCAAAGGCGCTTTCTCATGCCTGGCGCTCCTTGAGGGGCGCGGCGAGGATGGCGTCCTTGCGCGAAAGCAGATCGTCCGTGGCGATGGCGGCCTCAAAGGCGTCCACGCCCACGCGGTCGATGGCCGCGCCGAGGCGCTCTTTCACAAAGGCGTTCTCGCGGAACCAGAGGATGGTCTTTTCCACCAGCGCGTCCAGCTCCTCGCGCTTGTAGTAACGGCTCAGGCGCGTGCCCATGCGGGTGTGCTTGCCCCAGGTGCCGCCGACGAAGATGGCGAACACGCTCTCGTCCACCGCCGGGGTGACGCCGAAGGGGCACTTTTCGACGCAGACGCCGCAATCGTTGCACAGTGCTTTATCGACCCGCGCCTTGCCGTCCACGACCTTGACGGCGCGCATCGGGCAGCGCTCGGCGACGAGGCACTTTTTGCAGCCGCGGCACTTTTCCAGATCGTAGACGGGCGGACGGTGGGCCTCGATGCCGAAATCGTTGAGGGAGGGCTTCATGCAGCTGTTCGGGCAGCCGCCCACGGCGATCTTGAACTTGTGCGGCAGGGAAACGCCCCGCCATCCCAGGTAATACTTTTCGTGCAAGTGCCGGGCCAGCGCCTGCGTGTCATAATTGCCATATACGCAGGTCGTGCCCTTGCAGGCCACCACGGGGCGCACCTTCGCGCCGGTGCCGCCGAATTCCAGCCCCGCCTGCTGCAAAAACGCGCGCGCCGGTTCGATGTTCTCATAGGGAATGCCCACGATTTCCGCGCACAGGCGCACGGTAAACGCCACTGTGCCATTGCCAAAGCGCTCGGCGCACTCGGCCAGCGCCTTCACCTGCCCGGCGGTGAACACACTGCCCGGCGCAACCACGCGGCCGGAAAATTTTTCCGTGCCCCGGTTGAGCAAAAAGCCCATGCCCTTTACGCGCGCGATGTCCTCTTTTTTTATGCTCATGTTTTTCTCTCCCCCATTGGATTCTTACCTTAGTGTAACGCATAATCGCGATCTCGTCAAGGCAATTTATATTGGTGAAACGAAAAAAGAGGAATTCGGGATGACGGCATAGAACTTTTGATACAGCAAAACCGATGGGAGGCGAAACATATGGCAAATTGGGAAGAAGGGCTGCGCAAGGCAATCCTGGCGGGCGTCGGCGCAGCGGCCGCCACGGCGGAAAAGGGCCATGAACTTTTGCACGAACTGGTGCAAAAAGGCGAAAGCACCGTGGAAGAAGGCAAAGTGCGCAACGAAGAGCTCAAGCGCGATTTGAAAGAGCGCGTGAAAGAGCACGTCACCATTGCGGTTTCGCCGCAGGACGGCGACGCGCTGCTGCGCTGTGTGGACTCGATGACCCGAAAGCAGCGCGACGAGCTGCGCAAACGGCTCGACGAGCTGGACAAAGAAACGCCCGCGGACGCGCCGGACTCCCCGGATGGCGGCGAATAATCCCCTGCGCGGCGACGCCGCGCGCCTGAAGGAAATCCTCTCCATCCTCCGCAGG
>DVOU01000048.1:0-63069 GCA_018713365.1 Candidatus Pullichristensenella excrementipullorum | reverse complement strand
CCGTGGGGAACTCGGCGACGATGCTCTCGTACACCGAGGCCGCCTTGTCGAACTCGCAGGCCGCGCGCAGGCGGTTGGCGCGGGCAAAGAGCGTCAGTTTCTTTTCGTTGTCCGCCGTGGGCACGGTCTGGCGCGTGCCGCAGTATTCGCACTCCGCCACGGTCATGCCCGCTTCAATGTTTAAGTCGCCTCCGCACATTTTGCACTTGATGATGGCCATGTCTACTCTTCCTCCCGTTTTTCCCCTGTCTGTGGTATGTCAAGGTGTTCCAAGGCGAACTCCAGCGCCAACGAGATCAGCTCGTTGCGCGTCCGCCCCGTCCTTTCCGCAACGTCGTCCAACGCCTGCAACATATCGCGCGGTATCCGCATGGATACCACCGTGGACGCCGCCGTGTACTTGCGGGGCGTTATCTGCAATTTGGGAATGTTTTTCCTTTCCAACATCTTCACGTCCTTTGCGTTAAGTGTAATACAAATGTATGCGGAAGTCAAGGCTTTGCAAGGGATGGTTTTGACGTTACTTTGTAAGAAGCGATTTTGCAGTGCGGAGCATCCACGCATGTGCAAACAAAAATGGGCGCATGAAAAAAGGCCTGCTCTCCAGCAGACCTTCTTGTAACGGCATTTGCTTCACGGCGGCTTGTCGTCAGTACGCCTTATATACGTCTCCCCTGTTGTCAGCGGATATGACGATGATTCGATAAGTTTCCTCGTATTGCTCATAGATGATCCTGTAATCGCCTACGCGCAGGCGCTTTTTGTCCGTCCCTTTGAGCGGTTTCACATCGCCCTCGGGCAGGCGCATGATCGCGGCATACAGGCGCAGCCTTTGCGGCTTGGGCTGCTTTTCGATGAATTTCCTCGCGGGCTTATCAATGAAGATTTCGTATTTCATCCATCGTCAGCCCCGCTTCCCGTACGGCGTCTTCCAAAGGCAGGAAGTCGCCCTTTTCTTCCTCGGGCAGATGTTCATATTCTTGCGCCAGTTTCAGGCAAAAGGCATCGTCATCTGCTTCTTCCAGACGCTTCTTCTCGGCGTACAGCATCCCAATGACGGTGTACAACTGCGCGTCGGTAAATCCGTCGATGAGTTCCTTGGCAAGTTCGCGGTTGCTCACTGTGTCCACCTCCCGTTTCTTATCAGGATATTCGGACATCCTTCTTCTTAGACGAAACTGCCGGTCAGACGGTTCCTCCGTCCCTTTGCAAATGAGCGGTAAGGCGCTGCGCTCCATGCGCCTTTCCCCGCATCGTTGACAAGATGTTGTGTGACCTTGTGAATGCAGAAGGGCTCTCTCTAATTGTATCATAAACATAACATTATATCCGCGAAGCGCAAATGTTTAACGAAAATTTATCATGCGATCTGCTGGTTTGGCCGCACAGGTGCGGGACGCTGAAACGTCCGTCTCAAGGTTTCTCTCGCATTTAGGCTGTTCCAAGCCAGTTTGCAATGTCGACATCAAAACCCCGAAGTTTCCTCGCGCGGAGGCTCCGGGGCGATTTCGGTTCCTTGCCCTTGCATGGATGAATCCGCAATATACGCCCGGTCGCGTTTCTTCTTACATCCTTGGTAAGGATGAGGTCACCGGTTCAAATCCGGTCATCAGCTCCAGAAACCAGTCAGAAATGGCTGGTTTTTTTGTGGTTTGGGGGTGGATTTCGCAGGAATGGGCGCGCCATCCTGCGTTTTTGTTGACCTCCATCCTTCCGGGGCGGGGGTTGTATGAATTGCGCTTGATTATCCGTTTCACCGCGCAGGGCCTGAATGAGGTTTTCGGCATATTCCTGCTCCGTATTCCCGGAAATCCAGCGCTTTACCCCGCCAATTTCGATCTCTCTGCGAATCTTCTTTGCCTTGGCCATCTCAAATCCTCCTGAGATGACATACAAAAGATGCGCTATACCGTTTTCAAGGTCCGTCCCTTGCGGGCAGGTTTATTGTAGCAAAGAAATTTTTGGGCGCTCAGGCGATCATTTCCCGTCCCTCGGGCGGGCAGGCGGAAGAAGGGACAAGTACCATTTGGGCAGAGAAAAATCCCGCCTCCGGGAAGGGAAGCGGGAAAACATCCTCTCTGTTCACCATCGAATGGAAAATCAGGGCTGATCATTGGATTTGATGCGAGTGTTGACCGGCAATAATGTATAGTATGTATAGCAGTGCGGACAATAATAACGGTTGGTGTCAGGCCGACGATCATGGCGCTCCTCTACGATTTTATAACAATTCGGACAGACCCACTGGTTATCTTTCAACTCCAAATGCTCTTTAAGAAAGACCGTCATAAAGATATTGGAGTTTTCGCGAATATGCTTTAGGTGCTTTAGGTTTTCCAGCGCTTCGCCTATTGCGTGCAGCAGGAGACTGAAAATGAAAACCGAAATCCCCGACACCACAAGCATCAATAAAAACAGAAAGAAGTTGAAGCCTCCATCAAATTGAACGCCGAATACGATCGACCAGATGACCGCGCCAATTTCTCCAAGCCAGAAAAAGACCTTTGCCAAAGTTTGAAGCGTACTTTCCACACTGCCAAAAATTTTCTCGTTCATTGCAGCCCCTCCTGTTTATCCCGAAGTCTCAAAAATCCGCTTTGCAGAGTATGTCGTGTTTGATCCCTGTGTCCCTTCAACAACTTCCCTGAACGTATCGACGGCGCGCCATTCAACGGACATATTTTGCGACCGCGGAAGGCACTGTAATGGTCTTATGGTCCATATCCAGTATGATTCGCACAGCCACTCCCTTCATTTATATTTCTTGCCACCAGTATATCCCCCCCGAAAATTTTAGCCGAATATTATATGTATTTGTTGTTAATATAAGGAATTTCGGATAATTTATTTTGCTTTGGCTCCGTTTCGCGGGCATTTGGCCCTTTGCGCCGTCCCGGGCGCGCGGGCGGGCAATTTTAGCCTTGACAGCGCTGCGGTCTTCCGTTAAAATATGGGTAGAGGCAAAACTTCATAATCATTCGTGCGATGGTTCCGGGAGAGACCGCTTTGGCGGCGCCGAAGGGGAATGCGCAGACAACTCTCAGGCAAAAGGACCGGCACCGGACGAGACTCTGGAAAGCCGCTTGCGGCACCGAAGAAGCAATCCTGCGGGAGAATCTTTCAGGTCTGGAACAGAGGCGCGCTGTGTTGACGCGCCTCTGATTTTTTATACATCTTGAAAGGGGGATGCCGATGGAACGCAAAACGCCGCTGTATGACCTGCACGTGGAACTGGGCGGGCGCATCGTGCCCTTCGCGGGCTATCTTTTGCCGGTGCAGTATCCCAAGGGCGTCATCCACGAACACATGGCCGTGCGCGAGGGTGTGGGGCTGTTCGACGTTTCGCACATGGGCGAGGTGCGCTTTGAGGGCGCGGGGGCGCTGGCGGCACTCAACCACCTGATGGCCAACGCCATGACCGGCATGGTGGACGGGCAGGTGCGCTATTCGCCGATGCTCAACGAGGAAGGCGGCATCGTGGACGATCTGGTTGTGTGCCGCTTTGACGAGGCGCACTACATGGCCGTGGTCAACGCCGCCAACCGCGAAAAGGACGTAAACTGGATGCGCGCGCATCTCTTGGGGGACGCAGTGATGACGGACGTCTCCGACGAGTGGGCGCAGTTGGCGCTGCAGGGGCCGAAGTCCAAAGAGCTTTTGCTGGGCTTCTTGCCTGAGGAGGCGCTGCCGAAAAAGTACTATCACTTCGTGCCCGAGGTGGAGGTGGCGAACGTCAGGTGCATGCTCTCGCGCACAGGCTACACCGGCGAGTGGGGCTATGAACTCTACTGCCGGCCGGAGGACGCGGAAACGCTGTTCCGCGCGCTTATAAAGGCCGGGGCCGAGCCGTGCGGGCTGGGCGCGCGCGACACGCTGCGCCTCGAAGCTGCCATGCCCCTCTACGGCCACGAGATGACCGACGATATATCCCCCCTCGAGGCCGGGCTTGGCTGGGCGGTCAAGCCGGAACACGAATTTGTCGGCCGCGAGGCCATGCTGGAGCGCGGCACGCCCCGCGCCCGCGTCGGCCTCAGGGTGACGGGCAGGGGCATCGTCCGCGAGGGGCAGGATGTGTACATCGGCGCAGAGAAGATCGGCGTGACCACCAGCGGCACGCATCTGCCGTATCTGGGCGGGGCCTACGCCATGGCGCTGGTGGACAGCAGGTATACGGAAATTGGCACGCAGGTGGAGGTAGACGTGCGCGGGCGGCGCGTGGGCGCGGAGATCGTGCCGCTGCCGTTCTACAAGCGCGCGAAGTGACGGACAAAACGATATTTTAAGGAGGAATCATCCATGGCGCATGTTCCCGCGGAGCTTCTCTACACCAAGTCCCACGAATGGGTGCAGTTCACGGGCGAGACGACCGCCCGCGTCGGCATCACCGACTTTGCCCAGAACAGTCTGGGCGACATCGTCTTTGTCAACCTGCCCGGCGAGGGCGACGGCGTCACCGCCGGCGAGGCGGCCTGCGACGTGGAATCGGTCAAGGCGGTGGCCGACATCGTCAGCCCCGTGACCGGCACAATATCCGCCGCCAACAATGATCTGGAGAGCGCTCCGGAAAAACTCAACGAATCCCCCTACGAGGCGTGGATCTTCGAGGTCAGCGATATTTCCGACCGCGAGGAACTGCTCGACGCGGCGGCCTACGAGGCCTTCTGCGCCACCGAGGAGGCGTAAGATGGGCGGATACATGCCTTCCACGCGCTCCGAGCGCGCGGAGATGCTGCGCGCCATCGGCCTTGAACGGCCGGAGGAGCTGTTTGCCTCCGTGCCGGAGACGTTGCGCGTCAAAAAGCTCGACCTCGCGCCGGGGCTTTCCGAACTGGCGCTCTCCCGCGAGATGCGCGGCGTGGCGGCGAAGAACCGCATTTACCGCTCCATCTTCCGCGGCGCGGGCGCGTACAACCACTATATACCCGCCGTGGTCGGCGCGGTGACCTCCAAGGAGACGTTCGTCACCGCCTACACGCCCTATCAGGCGGAGATGAGTCAGGGCGTGTTGCAATCCATCTTTGAATACCAGACGATGATCTGCGAACTGACCGGCATGGACGTTTCCAACGCCTCGGTCTACGACGGCGCCACCGCCGCCGCCGAGGCCGTGAATATGCTGGTGGACGCAAAGCGCCGCGTGGCGCTCATCTCCGAGGGCGTACACCCGATGACGCTGGAGACGGTGCGCACCTACGCCTTTGGCGCGGATGTGGAGATCCGCACCATTCCGCTGAAGGATGGGCGCACGGACATGGAGGCGCTTGCTTCCATGCTGGACAAGGACGTGGCCTGCGCGCTGTTGCAGTCGCCCAACTATTTTGGCCTCGTCGAGGACGGGGAAACCGTCGCAAAGATCGTCCACGAAAACCGCGCCAAACTCATTTTGAGCGTCAACCCCATCGCCTGTGCGCTTTACAAAACGCCCGGCGAGGTGGGCGCGGACGTGGCCGTGGGCGAAGGGCAGCCGCTGGGCATGCCGCTCTCCTTTGGCGGGCCGTACCTCGGCTTCATGGCGGCGACCAAGGCGCTGATGCGCAAGCTGCCGGGCCGCATCGTCGGCGAGACCACGGACAGTCGCGGCGAGCGCGCCTTTGTGCTGACCCTGCAGGCGCGCGAGCAGCACATCCGCCGCGAAAAGGCTTCTTCGAACATCTGTTCCAATCAGGCGCTGTGCGCGATGACCGCCGCCGTGTACATGGCGGCGATGGGCGAGGCGGGCATGCGCGAAGTGGCGCGCCAGTGCCACGCCAAGGCCGCCTATCTGCGCGGGGAACTTGCCAAAATCGGCTTTGCGCCCCTGCACGATGGGCCGTTCTTCCACGAGTTCGTCACCGCCTGCCCCGCGGACAGGGACGCGCTGATTTCAGCGCTGGCGGAGAAGGGCATACTCGCCGGGCTGCCGGTGGACGGGGGCATGCTGTGGTGCGCCACGGAGATGAACAGCAGGGCCGACATCGACGAACTGATCGCGGCCATCGGGGAGGTGCTGGCATGAAGCTGTTGTTTGAAAAGAGCGTTCCCGGGCGCGGCATGGACATACTGCCGCCGCTGGACGTGCCGGACTGCCCGCTGGAAGCGGGACTCGAGCGCGAAAAGGCGCTGCGGCTGCCGCAGATGGCCGAGGGCGACCTCTGCCGCCACTACCGGGCGCTGGAAAAACGCGCCCACGGCGTGTGCGACGGCTTTTACCCGCTCGGCTCCTGCACGATGAAGTACAACCCCAAGATCGACGAGGAGATGGCCGCGCTCGAAGGCTTCACCGGCGTGCATCCGTTGCAGGATGTGAAGGACGCGCAGGGCTGTCTGGAAGTGTACGCCCGCGCGGAGGCGTCGCTGAAGGAGATCACCGGCATGGACGCGGTGACCTTCCAGCCCGCCGCCGGGGCGCACGGCGAGTTCCTCGGGCTGTTGCTCATCAAGGCCTATCACCGTGACCGCGGCGACCTTGCCCGCACAAAGATACTCGTGCCCGACGCCGCCCACGGCACCAACCCGGCTTCGGCGACGATGGCGGGCTTTGAGGTGGTGTCCGTGCCCTCGACGGCCAACGGCCGCGTGGACGTGGAGGCGCTGCGCGCGCTCGCCGGCGCGGACACGGCGGGGCTGATGCTCACCAACCCCAACACGCTGGGCATCTTTGACGAGAACATACTGGAGATCACCAAGGTCGTCCACGAAGCAGGCGGCCTCTGCTACTACGACGGCGCCAACCTCAACGCCGTCATGGGCATCGCCCGCCCCGGCGACATGGGCTTTGACGTGGTGCATCTCAACCTGCACAAGACCTTCGCCACGCCCCATGGCGGCGGCGGTCCCGGCAGCGGCGCGGTGGGCGTGAAGGCGCTTTTGCGCGACTTTCTGCCCGACGGGCAGGTCGTGGGCGAGGCGGGGAACTACCGCTTCGAGCGGCCGAAAAAGTCCGTGGGCCGCGTCAAGGAGTTCTACGGCAACTTCGGCGTGGTGGTCAAGGCGCTGTGCTACATGCTCTCGCTGGGCGCGGAGGGCGTCCCCGAGGCCGCCACGGGCGCAGTGCTCAACGCCAATTACCTGATGCACGCGCTGGTGGCGGGCGGCTACGAGGCCGCCGTGCCGGGCATTTGCATGCACGAGTTCGTTTTGACGCTGGAAAAGCTCAAGCACGAGACGGGCGTGAGCGCGCTGGACGTGGCCAAGGCGATGATCGACCGCGGCATCCATCCGCCGACGATGTACTTCCCCCTCATCGTTCACGAGGCGCTGATGCTCGAACCCACGGAGACGGAATCGCGCGAGACGCTGGACGAATGCGCCAAGGCGATGCTGGACATCCTCCAAGAAGCGCGCAGCGACCCCGAAACGCTGCACGCCTGCCCCGTGACCACCCCCATCGGGCGTCCGGACGAGGTGAAGGCAGCGCGCGAGCCGGTGCTGAAATACCATTTCTGACCCTTTGTGCGGCGCGGCGGAAGTTCTGTCGCGCCGCTTTTGGGAGGTTTTCTCAACATGCTGGATGAGAACCGCTATACCGTCGTCGATCTGGAGGAAGACTTTCCCGTCGAGCGCTTCCATCAGTACTTCAACGAGCCCAAAGCGCTGTGAGCGCGTCCTTTTCTTCATCTCAAGGCAACACTTAACCTACCTGCCACGAAAACAGACGGGAAGGCGCTGTTTCTTTGACCTTTTCTTCCTGAAATTTCCCTTTCCAAACGCCCTCGGGCGGTGTATAATGGGTGCGAACGCTTGATATGGAGGCGATCTGCATGCGCCAAAGCGGCGTGCTGATGCACATGACCTCTCTGCCCTCCCCCGGCGGCGTGGGCACGCTGGGCAAGGAGGCTTACGCCTTTGCCGACTTCATGGAAAAAGCGGGGCTGCGCGTGTGGCAGATGCTGCCCATCGGGCCGACGGGATACGGCGAATCGCCCTACCAGTCCGGCTCGACGCACGCGGGCAACCCGATGCTCATCGACCTTGAACTGCTGCGCGAGGAGGGGCTGCTCGACGCGGAACTTCCCGACCCCGCTTCCGACCCGGATCGCGTGGACTTCCCCAATGTGCGCGCGCGCAAGGAGGCGCTGTTGCGCCTGTCCTTCCAGCAGTCGTTTGCGCGCGTGGAGAAGGATGTGCGCGAGTTTGCCGCGCGGCAGGCTTGGTCGCCGGACGGCAGGAAAAACGTCAACTGGCTGGACACCTACGCGCTCTACGCCGCCATCAAGGATGCCTGCGGCGGAGCTATGTGGACGAAGTGGCCGAAACAATATCAGGACGTGCGGCGCGTGGACGCCGCGCCCTTTCAGGAGAGCGCCGACTTTTACCGCTACTGCCAGTGGCTGTTCTTCCGCCAGTGGCAGGCGCTGAGGGATTACGCACACGCAAAGGGCATCGCCCTCTTTGGCGACATGCCCATCTACGTGGCCGAGGATTCCGCCGACACCTGGGCGGAGCCGGAGCTTTTCCAGCTGGACAGGCAGGACTTCACCCCCCTGCGCGTGGCCGGCGTGCCGCCGGATTACTTCTGCGCCGACGGACAGCGCTGGGGCAACCCCCTCTACGACTGGAAGAAGATGCGCCGCGACCGATTCCGCTGGTGGCTGCGCCGCCTGCACTCGGCGGGGGCGATGTTCGACTGGCTGCGCATCGACCACTTCATCGGCTTTGCCAACTACTACTCCATCCCCGCCTCCTGCCCCACCGCCCGCGAGGGCAAGTGGGTCAAGTCTCCGGGCAAGGCGCTGTTCAAGCGCGTGGAGAAGGCGCTGCCGGATCTGAAGATCGTCGCCGAGGACCTGGGCGAGGTCGGGCCGCGCGTGCGCAAGCTCATCGACTACTTCGGCTATCCCGGCATGAAGGTGATCGAGTTCGGCTTTGATTCCGACGAAACAAACCCCCACTTCCCCGGCAACATCGTCAAAAACTGCGTCGCCTACACCGGCACGCACGACAACGACACCGTGCAGGGCTGGTGGGACAAGGCGGCGGAGCCGGTGAAGGAGCTGGCGCGCAAGACGCTGCCCCCGGCGGACAACATCTGCGAGGCGATGATCGAATGCGTCTTTGCCTCCGCAGCGGAGACGGCCATCGTGCCCATGCAGGACTTTTTGCATCTGGGCGGCGAGGCGCGGATGAATTTTCCCGGCACGGTGGGAGGAAACTGGCTGTGGCGCATGCGCCCCGGCGCGGCGAGCGACGCGCTGGCGGAGCATATACGTTCTCTCAACGAGCGCAGCGGCCGCATGGCAGGCAAGTGACCCGCGAAGGAGGAATGACGATTGAACGCACGTGAACTGATTCTAAGCACGGAAAGGATATTGCTCAAGGAGGCGCGCTGCACGCTTAGCGACGCCTCGCCCAAACAGCTGCACGAGGCGCTGGCGCAGGCCTGCATGGTGGAGCTGGCCCCCAACTGGGCGGCCAGCGAGCGCCGTCACGCCGCCAGCCGCCGCGCCTTCTACCTCTCGGCGGAATATCTGGTGGGCAGGATGGTGTTTAACAATCTGCTGGCCATGGGCGTTCTGGAGGAAGTGCGCGAGCTGCTTTGCGAAAAGGGCGTTGACCTCAATTCCCTCGAAGAGGTGGAGGACATGGCGCTGGGCAACGGCGGTCTGGGCCGTCTGGCAGCCTGTTTCCTTGACAGCGCCGCCACGCACGACATCCCGCTGGACGGCTACGGGCTGCGCTACAAGTTCGGCCTCTTCCGCCAGACGTTCGAGAACTGCCGGCAAATGGAGGCCCCGGACGACTGGACGAAGTGGGGCGACGCCTGGAGCGTGCGCCGCGACGACCTTGCCGTGACCGTGCCGATGCGCACGGGCGAGGTGGTGGCCGTGCCCTACGACATGCCGGTCATCGGTCTGGGCGGGCGCAACATCGGCACGCTGCGGCTGTGGCAGGCGGAGAGCGAGGAAGAACTCAACTTCCGCCTCTTCAACGAGCAGAAGTACGCGCAGGCTTCGGCGATGAAGAACCGCGCCGAGGACATCACCAAGGTGCTCTACCCCAACGACACGCTGCGCGCCGGCAAGCAGATGCGCATCAAGCAGCAGTACATGCTGGTCAGCGCCAGTTTGCAGGACATGCTGCGCCAGTTTGACAAGCTGGGCAAGCCGCTGGAGGAATTGCCCTCCGCCATCGCCGTGCAGCTCAACGACACGCACCCGGCCATGGCCATTCCCGAACTGATCCGCCTGCTGAATAAGCGCGGCGTGCGCTTTGCCAAGGCGCTGGACATCGCCCGGCGCGTGTTTGCCTACACCAACCACACGGTGATGCAGGAGGCGCTGGAAAAGTGGGACGTGGAGCTTCTGCGCAGCGTCGCGCCGGAGATCGCCCGCATCATCGTCCGCATCGACGAAATGTTCCGCAAGGAGCTTGCCCAGCGCGGCGTGGACGCAAATGGCCTGGCCATCGTCGAAAACGGGCAGGCGCACATGGCGCGGCTTTCCGTGTATGCCACGCACGCGGTCAACGGCGTGGCGGAGATCCACTCCGAGCTTCTCAAGCGCACGGTGTTCCGCCGCTTCTACGAATTGTACCCGGAGCGCTTCACCAACGTCACCAACGGCGTGACGCAGCGGCGCTGGCTGCTTTTGTGCGACCCGGAGCTTTCCCGCCTCATCGCCGGGCGCATCGGCACGGGTTTTGCCACCGACCTGACCGCCCTCAAGGCGCTCGCGCCGCACATTGAGGGCATGACAGACGAGTTCATGGCCGTCAAGCGGCTGAAAAAGGAGCAGCTTTCCCGCTTCGTGCGCAAGCACGACGGCGTGGAGCTTGACCCGGACTTCATGTTCGACGTGCAGATCAAGCGCCTGCACGAATACAAGCGGCAACTGATGAACGCTTTGTCCATCTACGACCTCTACTGCGAGTACAAGGCGGGGAATCTGCCGAATTTCACGCCCACGGCCTTCATCTTCGGGGCCAAGTCCGCGCCCGGCTACGCGCGCGCCAAGGCCATCATCTACTTCATCAACCGTCTGGCGGAGATCATCAACGCCGACGAAGAGGCGCGCAGGGTGATGCAGGTGGTGTTCGTTAAGAACTACAACTGCTCCGTGGCGGAGAAGATCATCCCCGCCGCCGACCTCTCCGAGCAGATCTCCCCCGCCGGCACCGAAGCCAGCGGCACCGGCAACATGAAACTGATGCTCAACGGCGCGCCCACCATCGGCACCTACGACGGCGCCAACGTGGAGATCGTGCAGGAAGCCGGGGCGGAGAACAACTACATCTTCGGCGCCACGGTGGAGGAACTGCGCGAGATGCAGGGCTACTGCCCGCGCGCCATCTACGAGGAAAACGCGCGCATCCGCCGCGCCGTGGACGCGCTGACGCTCTTTGGCGAGCCGGAGGGCGTGGAAGCGGGGCGCGAGGGCTCCTTGAGCGAACTGCGCGCGTCGCTTCTGGACGGGGCGAGCTGGCACGCGCCCGATCACTACTTCATCCTCAAGGACTTCATGCCCTATCAGGAGGCGCGGCTGCGCGCCATGCGCGATTACCGCGAGGACGCGAAGGGCTACGCCCTCAAGTGCCTGCGCAACACCGCCTGCGCCGGCAAGTTCTCCTCCGACCGCTCCGTGCAGGACTACGCGGAGAATATCTGGAAGCTGTAAGGCAAAAACGATCTGGCGGACGGCCATGCGGGCCGTCCGCCGTTTTTGTGCCTTCCTTTGCATGCAGAGCGATGAGAAAGCCTGCAAGCCAAGGAAGCAAACTTGCCGCCAAGGGAGCTTACATAGACGTAAGTGACCGCAGGCGGCGAGTGCAGCTGACGAAGGAAGCAAAAATTGCCACTGATTTTCATTTTATCAGGGCAATTTTTGCGGTTGTGGGCTTTATCAGCGCTCTGACGCCCCGGGGAGGCGATGCTCTCCGGGGCGCGGGTCGCTTAGCGGTCTTCTTCGTCCTCGTTCATGATGTTGGCAGACAGTTCGCGCTGTTCCTCGGTAAACTTGCGCGCCTGTTCCTTCTCCCACTCGCTGGCCTGCTTGATGACCGTGGGCTGGTTGACGACGATCTGCGGGAAGGGGATGTTGATGTCGTACTTGTCGCAGATGAGCTTGATCTCGCGGTTGAGGTCCCGGTCCATCTGCCCACGGTTGGCCTCGGTACACAGCGCAACGATGCGCAGGATGACGCTGTTGTCCGCCAGCGCGACCACGCCCTTGTAGAAGGGGCCGTCGATGATGTTGGGCAGGTGCTTGCGGATGTTGGGGAACTCCTTCTGAAGGATGTTCTCCACGCGCTCCAGCGATTCGCTGTACTCGATGCCCAGATCGACGCTGCTGAAGGAGTAGTCTCGCGTCTTGTTGATGACGCCGCTGACATTGCTGTTGCTGATGACCTTGATGTTCTGGTTGCCATCCTGGATCTTGGTGGTGCGCACGCCGATCTCCACCACGGTGCCGGTCCAGTCGCCGACGGTGACGATGTCGCCGACCTGGAACTCGCCCTCGAAGATGATGAAGAGGCCGGCGAGGATGTCGGAAACCAGCGTCTGCGCGCCGAGGCCGACGATCAGGGTGAGGATACCGACCGAGGCCAGCAGCGTTGCGGTATCGATGCCCAGCAGCGCCAGGCAGAAGTAGAGCATGGCAATGACGGAGATGTACTTGACAAGGCTCTTGAGCAGGCGGCAGACCGTTTCGCCCTTGGCCCCGAAGGTGCGGGCCATGATGGTGAGCAGGCGCTGCACGATCATGGTGACGACGCTGGCCACGCAGATGATGAGCAGGCTTCCGGTGACGGCGAAGATGTTGAGGCCGTGCGCCCATTCCCCGTTGAGTACAAAGAGGAATACGGAGCTTTCATCTCCACGCCGGAGGCGTCCGCGGCGGCGACAAGTTCGTCCATCTCCTCGAGCTTTTCGGCGATGTTGTCGCGCTGGTCATCCAGAGAGAGGTCGGTCTGCATATTGGTCAGCAGCACGCCGACCAGGGAAAGAAAGATCAGTTCCACGACGATCATGGTCGCCGCTTTGCGCTTCAGTCTCGCAGTCACGCTCGCTCCCCCTTCCTGGTTCCATTTGTCGATGAGCCGTTCGATGGTGCCGTCGTCCAGCATAGCCTGCACAGCCTCGGCGACGGGCGCGCTGAAAGCGGAATCCTTCACCGTAGCCACGTCGTATTCCTGATGGGCGATGGAGACGTCGAGGAACATGCGCTGGTCGTTCATGTAGGTCTGGGCGATACAGGCGTCCATGCAGGCGGCGTCGATCTCGCCGGTCTCCAGCAGGGCGTCGAGGTCCTCATAGCGCTCGGTCTTAGTAACGTAGGCGCCCTCGTACTGGGTGAAGGTGTCGGTGTTTTCCACCACCACGTCGGTGATGATGCCCTCGTCGTAGAGCTTCTGCGCCAGCAGCGGGCCGGCGTTGGTGCCGTTGACGATGCCGATGTTCTTGTCCTTCAGGTCGCGGATGCAGCTGCGCCCAGCAGCGCCAACATCAGCAGCGCACAGAGGGCAGCCTTGCCAAGTTTTTCCAGTATTCTTACGCTTTCGGCTCCTTCCGCCACGAAATTGCCGCGGAATGGTATAGTATATGTTTAGACAAAATCGCAGCCTTACAATGTAACATGTGTGGTAAGCAGCGGGCACGCCATTTATAAGGAAAATATAGTTAAATCTCCATCCTGTCACACAAAAAAGGCGGGGCCAAGCGGCTCCCGCCCAAAATGCCGACCTTCGTCAGCGCTCGATGTAGCACACGCCCAGACAGCCCGCGCCCAGATGCGCGCCCAGCACCGGGCCGACGCGGCGGCGCTCGATCTCCCGCGCGTCTCCGGCCAGCTGCACGGCAAGGCGCGCGGCGGCCTCGTCGGCGAGGAAGCTGTTGACGACGATCTCGCCCTGCACGCCCTCGCAGAAGGCGCACAGCCTGCGCGTCTGTTCCACGCGGCCGCGGGCCAGCGAGACGGAGACGATGGCCCCGTCCTTGAGTTCGAGAATGGGCTTTATGTTCAGCACCGTGGAGATGGACATGCGCACATTGCCCAAGCGCCCGCTGCGGCGCAGGGGGGCCATGTCGTCCACGGAAAAGCGCATGCGCACGCGGTTGCGTTTTTCCTTGAGTTCCTTGGCGACGGCGGAGAGCTTCGCGCCCTCGCGGATGCGCTTTCTCGCCTCGCGGATGAGCAGGTAGAGGCCGGAACAGGTGGTGAGCGAATCGACCACCTCGATGTGGCCCCCGCCCAGCTCCTTGGCGGCCAGTACGGCGTTGGCGTAGGTGCCGCTCAGGCGCGAGGAGATGGTGATGCACAGCACTTCGTAGCCGGCGCGGCGCAGGCGCTGGAAGGCGTTGAAAAAGCCCGCGAGCGTCGCCTGCGAGGTATGCACATGGTCGATGCCCTCGGCCACCTGACGCTCGGCGTGTTCGTCGTTTTCGATGCAGCCCTCGTTGAGGCTCGATTCCTCCTCGAGGGAATAGCTCATGGGCACGATGACCACGCCCAGTTCCACTGCCTCTTCATGGGTCAGATAGGCCGTGCTGTCGGTCACGATGGCGATCATGCTTCCCCACCCCCTATGCCGCGGAATTTGCGGTAGCGCTGCTTAAGCAATGCGGCTGTATCCAGCGCCGCGCGGCGCGAAAACGCCTCGGAAAGCGCCTGTTTGAGGCGCGGCATGCCCGCCTCCCGCGTCTGGGCGGCGGGAATGATGTTTTCGATGACGCCGAGGTCGTAAAGGTCCTGCGCGGTGAGGCGCAGGCTCTCGGCCGCCTCCTTGGCGCGCTTTGCGTCCTTCCAGAGGATGCTGGCCGCGCCCTCGGGCGAGATGACCGAATAGTAGGCGTCCTCGAGCATCCACACTTCGTCGGCCACGGCCAGCGCCAGCGCGCCGCCGCTGCCGCCTTCGCCGATGACGATGCTGATGACCGGGGTCTTCGCCGTCATCATCTCGTACATGTTCTCGGCGATGGCCTCGCCCTGGCCGCGCTCCTCAGCGCCGACGCCGCAGTAGGCGCCGGAGGTGTCCACCAGGCACAAAACCGGGCGGTGGAACTTCTCGGCGAGCTTGATCTGCCGCAGGGCCTTGCGGTAGCCCTCGGGGTTGGCGGAGCCGAAGTTGCGGCGCACCTTGTCGGCGGTGTCGCCGCCCTTTTCGATGCCCACCACGGTGATGGGCATGCCGCTTAAGTAGCCGACGCCGGCCACCACGGCGGGATCGTCGGCAAAGCGGCGGTCGCCGTGCATCTCCACAAAACCGTCGATCATCGCCGCGATGTAGGAAAGCGCCGTCGGGCGACCCTTGGCGCGCGACGCCTGTACGCAATCGTATGCCTTCACACCTCCGCCCCCTTTCTGTGCAGGCGCAGAAGGGCGGTGAGGCGTTCCTTCAGCTCCCGCCGGTCAGAGATCATATCCACAAAGCCCTTTTCCAGCAGAAATTCCGAGCGCTGGAAGCCGGGGGCCAGTTTCTGGCGGATGGTCTGCTCGATGACGCGCGGGCCGGCAAAGCCGATGAGGGCGTTCGGCTCGGCGATGGTGATGTCGCCCTCCATGGCGAAGCTGGCGTCCACGCCGCCGGTGGTGGGGTCGGTAAGCACGGCGATGAAGAGGTTGCCTGCGTCCGAGTGGCGCTTGACAGCGCCGGTGGTCTTGGCCATTTGCATCAGCGAGAGGATGCCCTCCTGCATGCGCGCGCCGCCCGAGGCGCAGAAGCCGACCACGGGCAGGCTCTTTTCCCGCGCGTACTCAAACAGGCGGGTGATCTTTTCGCCGACGGCCGTGCCCATGGAGGCCATCATGAACGAAGGCTCCATGAAAAAGGCGCAGGCGGATTCGCCGCCGATCATGCATTCGCCGGTGACCACGGCCTCGACCTCGCCGGACTGTTCGCGGGCGTGGGCGAGCTTTTTATCGTAGCCGGGAAAGCCGATGGGGTCGCCGCCGTGCAGCGTGGCCCACATCTCCTCAAAGGTGCCCTCGTCGCAGAACAGTTCCACGCGGCGGCGGGCGCTGATGCGGAAGTGGTGGCCACACTTGGGGCAGACGCTGGCGTTTTTGCGCAATTCGTCCGCCGCGCTCATGGTCTTGCAGACCGGGCAGGCGGTGTACAGCTCCTCGGGGATCTCCGGGCGCTGGGCCTGCGTTTCGCCCGTGTCTTCCAGTTTGATGCGCGGGCGGCGGAAGAGGTTTCTGGTGAGCATCGCTTACCTCCCGCTCAGATAGTCGGTGGTGTAGGTGCCGTCCTCAAAGCCGCGCTCGGCGATGAGGTCGGACTGCATCCAGCCGGTGTGTTCCACGCCCTCGATGACCATTTCGCACAGCGCCGCCTGCATCTTGCGGATGGCTTCGGCGCGCGTGGGCGCGTGGACGATGAGCTTGGCGATCATCGAATCGTAGAACGGAGGGATGGTATAATCCTGATACAGCGCCGTATCAAAGCGCACCCACGGGCCGCCCGGCACGTGCAGAAGCGTGACCTTGCCGGCGCAGGGGCGGAAGTTCTCCGCCGGGTTCTCGGCGTTGATGCGGCACTCGATGGCGTGGCCGGAAAGCTGTATATCGTCCTGCCGGAAGGGAAGCTCCATGCCGGCCGCCACGCGGATCTGCCACTTGACAAGGTCTATGCCGGTGACCAGCTCCGTGACGGGGTGTTCCACCTGCAAGCGGGTGTTCATCTCCATGAAGTAGAACTGCCGGTCTTTCGTCAGGAGGAACTCCACCGTGCCCACGCCCTCGTAGTTCACGGCTTTGGCGGCGCGGGTGGCGGCGGCGAGCATCTTGATGCGCAGGGCCTCGTCCACGGCCGGGGAGGGGCTTTCTTCGATGAGCTTCTGGTGCTTGCGCTGCATGGAGCATTCGCGCTCGCCGAGGGTGACGACGTTGCCGTGCGCGTCGCAGAGTACCTGCACCTCGACGTGCTTGACGTTTTCCAGCAGCTTTTCCATGTATACCGCGCCGTCGCCAAAGGCGCTCTCGGCCTCGGCGGTGGCGGAGAGGAAGGCGTGTTCCAGCTCCTCGGGGCCGTCCACGCGGCGGATGCCGCGGCCGCCGCCGCCGGAGCGGGCCTTGATGAGCAGCGGATAGCCGATCTTTTCCGCCTCGGCGCGCAGCTGCTCGACATTTTCCACCAGGTCGCAGCCGGGCACGACGGGCACGCCCGCCGCGCGCATGGTGCGCCGGGCCTCGTCCTTGTCGCCCATGCGGCGAATGACCTCGGCCGAGGGGCCGATGAACTTGATGTGGCACTGCGCGCAAAGCTCGGCAAAGCGCGCGTTTTCCGAAAGCAGGCCGTAGCCGGGGTGGATGGCCTGCGCGCCGGTGAGCGCGGCCGCGGAGAGGATGGCGGGCATGTTCAGGTAACTGCGCGCGGCGCTGGCCGGGCCGATGCAGACGCTCTCGTCCGCCAGCGACACGTGCAGAGCGTCGCGGTCGGCCTCGGAAAACACCGCCACGGTGGAGATGCCCATCTCCTTGCAGGCGCGGATGACGCGCACGGCGATCTCGCCGCGGTTGGCGATCAACAGTTTGGGAAACAAGTTTAAGCCTCCTGTCGCCGGGGGACTCCGGCGGGTCGAATGGCGCTCTTACGGGATGATGAAGGAAAACTCGCCCGAGGCGCACACCTGGCCATCCACGCGCGCCTCGCCCTTGACGACGTAGACGTTGAGCTTGCTGCGAAGCAGCGTGGAGGTGATCTCCAAAGTGTCGCCGGGGCGCACCATGCGGCGGAAGCGCACCTTGTCGATGCCGGCGTAGTAGGCGGTCTTACCCTGCATCTTTTCGGCAAACAGCACGCAGCTGGCTTGCGCGATGATCTCGCACTGCACCACGCCGGGCATCACCGGATCTCCGGGAAAGTGGCCGTCGAAGAACCACTCGTCGCCGCGGGCGGTGTACTTGCCGTGGGCCGCGCCGTCCTCGCCCAGCCAGGCCTCGTCCAGAAGCAGCATGCTGCCGCGATGGGGCAGTATCTGCATAATCTTGTCTCTGTTCATGGCGCTTGCCTCCCTCAGCAGAGCTTGAAGAGCGTCTGGCCGTATTCGACCACGTCGCCGTTGTGGACGCAGATGTCCACCACTTCGCCGTCGAACTCGGCGGTGATCTCGTTCATCAGCTTCATGGCCTCGACGATGCAGACGATGTCGCCCTTTTTGACCTTGGAGCCGACTTCCACGAAGGGCTTGGCGTCCGGCGAGGGCGCGGCGTAGAAGACGCCGACCATGGGGCTTTTGATCTCGCGCGTGCGGTTGAAGTCCACGTTGGTCTCCTCCGCCTCCGCCGCCGGGGCGGGCGCGGGGGCCGCGGGCGCGGCCATGGGCATGGAGACCACGGTGGGGATGGCCGCCGGGGCGGAGACGGCGCGCTCGATGCGCACGCGGTTTTCGCCCTCGGCGATCTCGATGGCGCTGAGGCCGTTCTCTGCGGCGATCTGCGCAAGTTCCCGAATCTGCTTTATGTTCATACGCACCTCCGCAGGGCGATCGCCGCGTTGTGACCGCCGAATCCCAGAGAGACGGAAATGGCCGCTTCGGCCTGCGCCGCGCGCGCCGTACCCGGCACGTAGTCCAGATCGCAGGCGGGGTCCGGCTCCTCCAGATGGATGGTGGGGAAAATGGTGCCGCGCGCAAGCGCCAGCGCGCAGGCGACGCACTCGAACGCGCCCGCTGCGCCCAGCATGTGGCCGGTCATCGACTTGGTGGAGCTGACCATGGCGGCGCGCGCCTTTTCCTCGCCCAGCGCCTTTTTGATGGCCAGCGTTTCGGAAGAATCGTTGAGGGGCGTGCCGGTGCCGTGGGCGTTGATGTAGAGAAGCCCTTCGGGGCTGCCGGCCTCTTCATACGCCAGGCGGATGGCGCGCGCGCCGCCCTCGGCCTCCGGGTCGGGCGCGGTGATGTGGTGGGCGTCGCAGGTGTTGCCATAGCCGCACATTTCCGCGTAGATGTGCGCGCCGCGCGCAATGGCGTGGTCGTAGTTTTCCAGCACGACGATGGCCGCGCCCTCGCCGAGCACGAAGCCGGCGCGCCGCCTGTCAAAGGGCAGGGAGGCGGCCTCGGGGTCCGTGGCCTCGGTAAGCGCCTTGCAGTTGGCAAAGCCGCCGATGGCCAGCGGGTTGACGGTCGCTTCGCTGCCGCCGGCGAGGATGGCGTCGGCATAGCCGTAGCGGATGGCGTGGAAGGCCTCGCCGATGGTGTTGGTGGAGGTGGCGCAGGCCGTGACCACGGGCAGGCTCGGCCCCTTGCAGCCATAGCGGATGGCGATGTTGCCCGCGGCGATGTTGCCGATCATCATGGGGATGAACAAGGGCGAGATGCGGCTGGGGCCGCGATCAAAGAGCTTTTTGCACTCGGCCATGAAGGTGTTCATGCCGCCGATGCCGCTGCCCACGTAGACGCCGAGGCGCTCCGGGGCGACGGCGCCGACGATGCCGCTGTCGTCCACGGCCTGCTGCGCGGCGGCCATGGCGTACTGCGTGAACAGGTCCATGCGCCGCGTGTCGCCGCGGGAGATGCCAAAGGCCTCGGGGTCGAAATCCTTGACCTCGGCGGCCACGGAGATCTTCGTCTCCGAGGGGTCGAAGCGGGTGATCCTGCCCACGCCGCACACGCCGTCACGCAGGTTGGCGTAGACCGTCTCTATATCCTGACCGACGGGCGAGATGACGCCCAGGCCGGTGATGGCCACTCTGTTCATTGTTTTCCTCCTGAGGGGCGCTTTGCCGGGGCAGAGCGCTCAGATGTACATGCCGCCGTCCACCTTGAGGACGCAGCCGGTGATGTAGCTGGCGGCGTCGCTTGCGAGGAAGGAGACGGCGTTTGCCACGTCCTCCGGCTTGCCGATGCGGCCCATGGGCACGGCGGAAAGGCCCTTTTGCAGGGCGGCCTCGTTCATGCCGGCGGTCATGTCGGTCTGAATGAAGCCCGGAGCCACGGCGTTGACGGTGATGCCGCGCGAGGCGACCTCGCGGGCGACGGTCTTGGTCAGGCCGATGAGCCCCGCCTTGCTGGAGGCGTAGTTCGCCTGCCCGGGGTTGCCCATCATCCCCGAAACGGAGGTGATGTTGACGATGCTCCCGGCGCGGCGGCGGATGAAGAGCGGAAGACAGGCGCGGATCATGTGGAAGGCGCCGGTTAAGTTGACGTCCAGCACGGCGCGGAAGTCCTCGCTGGACATGCGCATGGCCAGACCGTCGCGCACGATGCCGGCGTTGTTGACCAGCACCGCGATGGGGCCAAGCTGAGCCTCCACTTCCTTGACCGCCGCTTCGGCGGCCGCGCCGTCGGCGACGTTGCACTGGATGGCGAGGGCGCGGTGGCCGGTCTGTTCAAGCAGCGCGACGGTCTCGTCCGCCGCTTCCCTGCGGCCGGCGTAGAGGATGGCCACGTCGCAGCCGTCCTGCGCGAGTTTCAGGGCGATGGCGCGGCCAATGCCGCGGCTGCCGCCGGTGACGAGGGCGATTTTGCCGTTCATGCGCGCACCTCCGAAAGTTTTTGCAGGTCCTCCGGCTTTTCCACGTTGAAGATGGCCGCGCCGGGGATGGTCTTGCGGATGAGGCCGGAGAGCGTCTTGCCCGCGCCGACCTCGATGAAGGTATCCACGCCCGCCTCGGCCATGCGCTCGACGCTCTCCTGCCAGCGCACCGGGTGGCAGACCTGCGTGCTGAGAAGATGCGCCGCGTCATCCCCGTAGGGCTGGGCGGTGGCGTTGGCGTAGAGGGGCAGTTCGGGAACGCGCGTGGGCTTGTTTGCCAGATAGGCGCTCAGCGCCTCGGCGGCATCGCCCATCCACGGGGTGTGGAAGGCGCCGCTGACGTTGAGGCGCAGCATGCGGCCGCGCGCCTCGGTCACTTTGGCGGCCAGCTCGTCGTAAACTTCCACGGCGCAGGCGACCACCGTCTGGCCGGGGCAGTTGTAGTTGACGGGGAAGGCCCTGTCCGGGAAGGCGCGGCAGATGTCCTCCACCTGCGCGGGGGTGAGGCGCAGAACCGCGCCCATGGCCCCGGGGTGCTTTTCGGCGCAGGATTGCATCTCCTCGGCGCGCTTGATGACGAAGCGGAAGGCCTCGTCAAAGTCCATGACGCCGGCGAAGGCCATGGCCGCCACCTCGCCCAGCGAGAAGCCCGCCGCGCAGTCCGGGGAAACGCCCGCCTCGCGCGCGGCGGCGGCGCAGGCGTAGTCCATGGCAAAGAGGCAGGGCTGGGTGTTGGCGGTGACGCTCAGGGCCTCGGCGGGGCCGGAAAAGCACATTTCCAGCGTGCCGGGGCGCAGGGACTCGGCGCGGTCGAAGGCGGCGCGGGCGGCGGGGGAAGCCTCGTAGAGTTCCTTGCCCATGCCCGCGTACTGCGCGCCCTGACCGGCGAAGACGAACGCTATCTTACCCATTTGGCGGCCTCCGCAAGCAGTTGCTCCGCCTGCGCGAACATCTCGCGGATGATCTGGGCGGCGGGCTGTTCTTCCTTGACCAGCGCGGCGATCTGGCCGGCCATGATGCTGCCGTTTTCCATATCGCCCTCGACCGCCGCCTTGCGCAGCGAGCCGGCGCCGAACTTTTCGATCTCCTCGTTGGTGAGGGAGGAATCGTACTCCATCTGCCCAAAGGAGCGGGCGAAGGGGTTTTTCAGGCAGCGCACGGGGTGGCCGAGGCGCTTGCCGGTGACCACGGTGTCGATGTCGCGCGCGGCGAGGATCTTTTTCTTGTAGTTGGGGTGGACCTGACACTCGGTGGCGCAGAGGAAGCGCGTGCCGACCTGCACGCCCCGCGCGCCGAGCATGAACGCCGCCGCGATGCCGCGGCCATCGGCGATGCCGCCCGCGGCCAGCACGGGAACATCCACCGCGTCCACCACCTGCGGCACGAGAGCCATAGTGGTCAGTTCGCCCACGTGGCCGCCGGATTCACAGCCCTCGGCGATGACGGCGGTCGCGCCCTCGCGCGCCACGCGCTTGGCGATGGCCACGGAGGGGACGACGGGCACCACCTTGATGCCCGCGGGCACCCATTCCTTCATGTAAACGCCGGGCAGACCCGCGCCGGTGGTGACGACCGGCACTTTTTCCTCGAGGATGACCTTGGCCACCTCGGGCGCGTGCGGGCTCATCAGCATGACGTTGACGCCGAAGGGGCGGTCGGTCATTTCACGGCAGGCGCGTATCTCCTTGCGCAGGTATTCGCCGGGGGCGTTCATGGCCGAGATGATGCCCAGTCCGCCGGCGTTGGAGACCGCCGCGGCGAGGACATGCTCGCTCACCCAGGCCATGCCGCCCTGGAAGATCGGGTACTCGATGCCGATGCGGTCGCAGACGTCGGTATGGATCATGCGTTCTTCGCCTCTTCGATCTTGGCAATGAGGTCCTTCATGGTGGTGACGCTCTGGTCGAGTTCGATGCTCACGCCCAGTTCGTCCTCGATCTGCATGACGAGGTCGGCCACGTCGAGGGAATCCAGCTCCAGTTCGGCAAAGCTGGAATCCATGGTGATGGTGTTAACGTCGATGCCCTTGTAGTCCGCCAGCAGAGCGGCAACTTTCTCGAAGATCATGGTGTCATCCTCCAAATGTGTTTTTTTATCGGAAAAGGAACTTACTCCTTTGTCCACGTGAGTACGCACGCGCCGGTGGTCAGCCCCGCGCCAAAGGCGCTCATGGCCAGTTTGTCGCCCGCGTGCAGGCGGCCGGCGCGGTTGACCTCGTCCAGCAAAATGGGCACGCTGGCCGAGGAGGTGTTGCCCCGCACCTCGACGTTCATGGGGAATTTCTCGATCGGCTGCTTAAGGCGCGCGCGCGCGGCGTCGATGATGCGCCTGTTGGCCTGATGGAGAAGGAAGTGGTCGATGTCATTAAGCGCCACGCCCGCCTTTTCGCAGACGGCGCGCAGGTCGCTGACCGAGTGGGAAACGGCGAATTTGTAGATCTCCGGGCCGTCCATGTGCAGGGCGCGCGCGGGGACGCGGCAGGTGGCGAAGGGGCTGTTGCCCGGGTCGGGGTACATGTTGAGGTGCGTAGCGTCGCCCTGACTGGTGAGCAGGGTGGCCATGAGGCCGCCCTCTCCCCCGTCGACCACGGCCGCGCCCGCGCCGTCGCCAAAGAGCACGCAGGTGGAGCGGTCCGTCCAGTCGACCATGCGGGTCATGCCCTCGGCGCAGACCACCAGCACGCGATTCGCCTTGCCGGAAGACGTGAGCGCGTCGGCAAGATCGAGGGCGTAGAGGAAGCCCGCGCAGGCTGCGTTTACGTCCAGCGCCGGGCAGTTCGCGCCGATCTCCGCCTGCAAGAGGCAGCCGAGGGAGGGGGTGATGGTGTCCGGCAGGACGCTGGATGCAAGGATATAGTCGATGTCCGCGGCGGCGAGGCCGGCGTTTTCCAGCGCGGCGTTGGCGGCGCGGGCGGCGAGTTGCAAGAGCGTCTCGTCGGTAATGACCTGCCGGGAGCGGATGCCTGTGTGGGTGCGGATCCACTCGTCCGAGGTATCGAGGAACTTGCTCAGATCATCATTGGTGAGCGTGTGCGCGGGCAGGGCACTGCCGGTTCCCAGTATCCTCATGCGTTTTCCCTCCTCGCGCCGTCGTATTCTTCGACTTTCTGGCGCATGAATTCATTGATGCGTTGGAGCGCGTTAAGCAGCGCTTCGCGCTGGGCGGGCTCGAGGCAGCGCGCTACGGCGCGCACCATCTGCCGGTGGAAGTAGCGGTGGGCCGTCTCGGCGCGGCGACCTTCTTCCGTAAGACGCACGCGCACGCGGCGGCCGTCCTCGTCGGAGCGATCCTTGGTAAGATAGCCCTTTCTTTCCAGCCGTTTGACGGCCATGGTGACCGAGGGCGGCGTGACGTCCAATTCCTGGGCGATGTCGGTGATGGTGACGTCGCCCGCGCGCTTGCCGATGCATTCGAGCATGTGCATCTCGCTGAGCGTGAGGCTGTTGTTGCTCAAATGGCGCAGCATGACCTCCTCCACCTTGAGCACGGAGCGGTAGGTGGTGGTGAACAGCTCATTGAGCGTAGCCAGATAGGGGTCCATCGCGCGCCTCCAAATCATTTAATTAGGCTAAATAATCATAATGCCGGGAACTGGAAATGTCAAGCCATTTTGCCAGAAGATAGCATGGGCGTAAATATTTTAACGTTGGCAAAGAAAAACGCCCCGCGCGGGGGCGTATGCGGTTTGAAGCGCGCGGCTTATTTAAAGAACAGCCGCCGCACTTTCGGGCTATACCGACGGGGGTTGCGGCCAACGACAATGGAGGCGGCGACGATTGCCGTCCACACGAGCAGCATCACGGTAAATATGGCGTGGACTTGCGCGAGCGTATCGCGTATCCTCCGGTCGGACGTCTCCAGCGTCACGTATTGTGTGTTTTCATCCGCGAGGGCGCGGACGTAGTATCTCGGTTCCTTCAAGTCCGTCTCGTCCTCATACCAGACGTCGAACGCGCGCGGCAGAGACGCCGCGTCCAAAATGCGCTCCCAATCCGCCTCATAGTCCTGATACGCCGTGACCTTAAAGGGCACGCTCTCCCCGGAAGCGTACAAAAACAGGTCGTCCCGATCCTTCCTGGCCGTCCCCGTCTCCGCCCTTTCCATGACCACGCGCTCGTGGAGGATCGCCGCCCGTCCGGACAGGTCGTTTAAGGCGCTGAACCCGGTAAACAGCAGGATCGCGATGAGGATTCCATAGATCATCGCGTAAACGAACACGAATTCTCCGTACCCTTTCACCTGCCCGCGAAAGGGATCCAATCTGCCGGCCCTGCGCGGCTTTGCCTGCGGAGCCTTTTGCGTTTCTCTGCGGAACATGCAGCGTTCCTCCCCTCTGCGCCGTTCGGCGCGCTTTCGGGAAAGCTGTCTTTATACGTTGCGGGCGATGAGGCGCAGGAACTTTTCAAGCGACGTATTGGCCACCAGTTCTTCGGGGAAGTGCAACTCCTCAAGCAGGGAGAGCGATTCCTCGAAGCGGCCCACGGCGGGGGCAAAGTGGGCGTCCGTGCCCAGGCAGACGTAGGCGCCGCAATCTTCGCAGGCGCGCAAGAGCGCCGTCATGTTCTCGCGCGTGTTCTGGCGGTAGCTGATGGGGCGCAGCGAGGAATTGTTGACCTCGATGAGCACGCCGGCGTCGCGCGCGGCGCGGGCGAGGGCGAAGAAATCCACCGGGGCGCGGCCATCCTCGGGATGGCCAATGATCTTCACGCGCGCGTCCTCCATCGCGCCCTGATAGGCGCGCAGGTTCTCCGCCGGGTCGGGGGACTTGTAGAGGATGGTGTGGATGCTGGCGATGCAATAGTCCAGTTCGCGCAGGGCGTCGTCCGGAATGCCGAAGCTGCCGCGCGCGTCGCAGATGTTCAGTTCCGCGCCGCGCAATATGGTCACGCCCTCGAGCGTGCGGTCGACCACGCGCAGGTTCTGAAAGTGCATCATGTCCGGCGCGTCGCTCAGAGGCGGCGTGTGATCGGTGACGGCGAGGCCCTCGAGCCCCGCGCGTGCCGCAGCGGCGGCGTTTTCCAGAATGGTGGAATAGGCATGGTCGGAGGCGATGGTGTGGGTATGGGTATCGACGAGTATCTTCATGGTCTGCTTCCCCCTCGCGCGGTATCGCCCCCATTATAGCGCCCGGACGCGCGAAAGACAACGCGCAAAATGTTATGCGTTTTGGCGCTTTTCGCTACGCCCGGCACTTTTGACGAAATCGATGAGTAAGGAAGACGTCGTCACCGTGATCAGCGACCAGATGATGCGCATGGGCGCGATATAGGTCAGCGACAGCGCCAGCACGGTAAGATCAGTAAACAGATAGGCGCGGGAGAGCCGCCATTTCGTCTTTTTTGCGATGACCAGCGCCAGGGCGTCATCGCCGCCGGAAGAGCCGCCCTGACGCACGACGAGGCCCACGCCCACGCCCACAAAGCACCCGCCCAGAAGCGCCGCCAGAAGCGGCTGGTTGCTGAGATTGGGCAGGATGGGGCCGGTAAACTCCCAGAGGCGGAAAAAGGCCGAGCCGCACAGCGTGGCCACGCCGGAGCGGATGAGGAATTTCGTGCCCAGCGCGCGCCAGCCGAGGAAATAGCAGGCCGCGTCCAACACGGCAGTCAGGAGCCACGGCGGGATGCCGAAGTGATGGTCGAGCAAAAGCACCATGCCCAGCACGCCGCCCTCGGTGACGTCCACGCGGCGGTGGATGTTGAACAGGCCGAAGGTGGTGATGGCCATACCGAGGGCGATGAGCGCCACGCGGCGGGGGGACAGCGCCTCGCGCAGGAGGCGTTTGACGGGAAACACAGGTATCCTCCTCCTTGAAAATTGGGCCGCTTTTTTCACGAAAAAGCCCGCAAAACGGCCTTTACATATAGCTTAAACCTTGGTATGATACCAAGGTCAAGGGCAAATATGTTATTTTTCCGCGCGGAGGGCTTATGAAGGACAGCTACACCATCCACGAGATCGCCTCGCTCTACGGCGTGGGGACGGACGCGCTGCGCTATTACGAACGGCTGGGGCTCGTCAAGCCGCGCAGGGGCGAAAACGGCTACCGCATCTACGACCTCAACGACATCTACCGCCTGACCATCATCCGCGATCTGCGCTCTCTGGGCTTTTCCATGGAGCGCATCGGGGAATACCTCAAGGACCTGAGCGTCGCCAACACGTTGCAGCTTCTGGACGAGGAGCGGCGGCTCATCCGCGAGAAGATGCGCGCGCTGCGCGCCGCGGAGGGCGCCATCCGCGCGCGGGTGCGCCATTTGCAGGCCTGCGCGGCGGTGGAGGACGGAGGCATTTCCCTTGTGGAACTGCCGCCGCGCCCCTGCCTGCGCCTCAACGCCGACATCGCCCGCGATGAGGAGATGGACTTTGCCATCAAGCGCCTGCACCGCCGCCACGAGGACACCATCCGCGATCTGGGCGGGCAGAAGATCGGCGCCAGCATCGCCCCGGAGGACATACGCGCCGGGAAGATCGGCCTGTACCGCTCGGTGTTTTTCCTGCTGGACGAGGGCGCGACGGGCGATCTCACCCTGCCGGGCGGGCGCTACGCGTGCCTTTACTACCGCGGCAGCTACCGGCAGCTGGGCGCGCGCGTGGCGGAGCTTTTTCGCTGGGCGCGAAAGCAGGGCCTCTCCCCCACCGGCGACGTATTGGAACTTTACCCCATAGACGACCGCTTCACCGCGCGCGAGGAGGAGTTTCTGACGCAGTTGCAGGTGCGCGTGGAGCCGGGCGCGCCATTAGAAGCTCATTAGGACTGGCCCGCGCGTCTTGCCCGCGCGTTCCGGGGCATGCTATAATTATAAAGAAGAAACACTTGACGGAGGCAGGATATGTCTCAACTCGCGGGGTACATCGGCCCCATCTCCACCGCCATGTGGGTGTTCCCCTTCGTGGCGCTGCTCTTTACCGTGCCTTACGTGCTTTCGAGCTACCACCGCTACGGGGCGGTGCTGTTTTTCCGCGCCCTGGTGGTCTACTCGTTCATCTTTTATCTGATGTGCGTCTACTTCCTCGCCATCCTGCCCCTGCCGAGCATCGAGGAGGTGGCGCGGGAGACGAAGCCGTGGGCGCAGCTCGAGCCCTTTGCGGGGCTGAAAAGCGCGCTTCGGGAGGGCGGGTTCAAGGCCAACGACCCGCAGACGTGGCTGCGGGTATTGGGCACGAGCAGCTTTTTCCACCTCGCCGCCAACGTCGCCATGCTCTTTCCCCTGGGCATCTATCTGCGCTACTACTTCCGGCAGGGCTTTTTCGGGACGGTGCGCTGGGGCTTTCTGGTCAGCCTTTCCATCGAGCTTTTGCAGCTTTCCGGGCTTTTGTTCATCTACCCGCGCCCCTACCGGCTCTTTGACGTGGACGACCTCATCACCAACACGCTGGGGGCGGCGCTGGGCTATCTCGTCGCCCCGCTGCCGATGAAGATACTGCCCTCGCAGGAAAGGCTCGACCGCGTGGCCTACCGCAGGGGCGAGCGCGTTTCCATCTTCCGCGCGGCGGTGGCGGCGGGCGTGGACTGGGCGCTGTGCGCGATCGTCGCCGTGCCGGTCTCGGCCGCGCTGGGCGTGCGCAGCGGCAGGCGCATCCTCTTTATCTACATCGCCAGCGTGCTTGTCTACTTCATCTTCATCCAGTACCTGACCGGCGGGCGCACGCTGGGCAAGGCGCTCTGCCGCGTGCGGCTGGTGCGCGAGGACGGGGGCAGGCCGAAGTTCTGGCAGGTGGCGGTGCGCTGCATATCGCTCTACCTCATTTTGCTGGCCGCGCCCTGGGCGGGCTTTGGCGCCTGGAACGGCATGATCGACGCCACGGGCTGGCGCTTTTTCGCCCTGGGCGCGGCGGCCATTCTCTGTCTGGGCGTGTTCGCCATTTTCGTATTCACCTGCTTTATCAACCTGGTGACCCGCGCCTCGCGCCTGCCGCACGAGCGCCTCAGCCGCACGCGCAACGAAAGCACGGTGCGCCGCGCGAAGGATACTTGAGGCGACAAAAACTTTTTTGCCAGAAATGGAGAAATCTGCGATCTTTTCATTTTTCTTTCATCTTCGCGGCGTATAATGGGTACATCGAAAGGAGCGAAACAAAAATGAAGAAGATCATCGTCACCCTGCTGCTCGCGGCCCTCGTGCTTGCCGCCGTCCCCGCCCTGGCCCAGAACGCCTTCACCGCCGCTGATGGCGGCATCGTGCCCACCATCCAGTACACCACCTATGAGGGCTTCGGCTTTGTGGAAGTGGACTTTTTGCAGGACGTCAACTATGAAAACCCGACCGTCTCCGTGACCGACGCCTCCGGCGCGCCCGTCACCGCCGCCATCGTCCAGCTCGACGACGACGACCTCACCTTCCAGATCACGGACTTCGCCGCCAACGCCACCTACAACTTCACCATCTCCGGCGTGCGCGTGGGGCGCAACGGCAGCTACACCTCCGTCTCCGGCAGCTTCACCGTGCCGCTCGAGGGCGCGGCGGTCATCAAGAAGGTCGAGTACGACCGCGACGACCGCGAGATCGACATCGAGTTCGCCGCGCTGGTGCAGTACGAGGCGCCCACCGTGCAGGTGATCGCCGCCGACGGCACGCCCATCAACGCCACCATCTACGAGTGGGATGAGGACAGCATCGAGGCCCGTCTGGAATCGCCGCTGAACATCGGCAGCGAGTACATGGTCACCGTCACCGGCGTGCGCGCCGCGCAGGACACGGCCTTTGGCACCGCCAGCCTCACCTTCACCGCCTACGACGACTGATTTTTCCACGAATGACCTCGGGGACGCCCCTCCTGTCACGGGAGGGGCATGCCCCGTTTGATGGAGGGAACGACTTTGCGCATACTGGTGGCTGAGGACGACAGGAGCATCGCCTCTGTACTCAAGCGGCGGCTGGAGGCCGCGCATTACAGCGTGGACGTCTGCCACGACGGCGGCGCGGCCTACGACCTTCTGCGGCTGACGGACTACGACGTGGCCATCATGGACATCATGATGCCGGTGGAGGACGGCCTCAGCGCCGTGCGCCGCGCGCGCGAGGCGGGGGTGCGCACGCCCGTGCTTTTCCTCACCGCCCGCGACGCCGTGGCCGACCGCGTGGAGGGGCTGGACGCCGGCGGCGACGATTACCTCGTCAAGCCCTTTGCGCTGGACGAGGTCATGGCCCGCGTGCGCGCCCTCTCTCGGCGCGGCAGGAGCGAGGGCAGCGCCGTTTTGACCCTTGGCGACCTTTCCATGGACACATCAGCGCAGAAAGTCACCCGCGCGGGCAAGCCCATCCCCCTCACCGGGCGCGAATACGCGCTCTTGGAGTACCTGATGCGCAATCAGGGCGCGGTGCTGTCCCGCGAGCGCATCGAGCAGAATATTTTCAATTATGACTACGAGGGCGCTTCCAACATGGTGGACGTCTACATACGCTATCTGCGCAAGAAGATCGACGAGGGCTTTTCGACCAAGCTCATCCACACGGTGCGCGGCGCGGGCTATGTCCTGCGGGAGGAAGCGTGAAGCGGTTGTCGATCAAGGCGCGCGTCACCTTCTGGTACACGCTTTTGGTGGCGCTGATCGCCCTGCTGGCCGCCGGCGCGCTGTTCTGGAGCGCCCAGCGGATGATGGACAACTACTACGAGGAGGCGCTCGTCGGCACGACGCAGCTGGCGCTCAACGACGTGCGCATGGAGGACGGGCAGCTGGAGATCGACCGCAATCTGGATGACCTGCCCAGCGTGCGCGTCTCGCTCTACACGCAGTCGGGCGACCTCATCTACGGCAAGTGGCGCTTTGACCTGCCCTTTGAGGAAAACGTCATCCGCCCGGCCACGGAGCGTTCCGGCGAGCGCTGGTATGTGCTGGACACGCGCATGTCCTTCCCCGACGCGGAGGACATCTGGCTGCGCTGCTACATCTCCGCCGACGCCGCCGCCAATTTGAATGACATGAGCGCCACGCTGCTTATGGCGCTGCTGCCGGCGCTGGTGGTGGTCGCCGGCGTGGGCGGGTACTTCATCGCCCGCCGCGCCTTCCGGCCGGTCACGCGCATCGCGCGCACGGCGGAGAGCATCATCGACGGAAAAGATTTGCAAAAGCGCATCGGCCTGCAGGGCGCGCGCGACGAACTCTACCGGCTCTCCAAGGTGTTCGACGACATGCTTGACCGCCTCGAACACTCCTTTGAGCGCGAACGGCGCTTTACCTCGGACGCCTCGCACGAATTGCGCACGCCCGTGGCCGCCATCCTCGCGCAGGCGGACTTCGCCCTCTCCGACCTCGCCAATGCGGAAGACAGGGAGGAGGCGCTGCGCGACATTCGCCTGCGCGCGGAGCAGATGTCCACGCTCATCGGCCGCTTGCTGGCGCTGACGCGCATGGACGCGGGGCAGACGCGCGTGGAAATGGAGCGCATAGACCTTGCCGACATCGCCGAAGTTGCCGCCATGCAGGTGGAGGAGGGCGCGGCGGCGCGGGGCATGGCGGTGGAGTGCGCCGCACCTGGCCCCGTGTGGGCGATGTGCGACCAGACCATGCTCACGCAGGCGCTGCTCAATCTGGCGGAGAACGCCGTGAAATACGGGCGCGAGGGCGGGCATATACGCATCGCCGCGCGCGCGGAGGGCGAAACGGCCCGCCTCATCGTGGAGGACGACGGTCCCGGCATCGAGCCGGAGGCCCTTCCCCACATCTTCGAGCGCTTCTATCAGGGCGACCACTCGCGCAACGTTGGCGGCGCGGGGCTGGGGCTTTCGCTGGTGCAGTTGATCGCCAAACTGCACGGCGGCAGCGTCGAGGCCGAAAGCGCGCCGGGCGTGGGCAGCCGCTTTACCATCATCCTGCCGCTGGCGCAGGAGGAAGAAAACGCCTGACAGGCGACGCCGGGCGCGCCCGGGAGAGGAGAACGACATGCGAAGGATACTTGCCCTGACGCTATGCCTGATGACGGTATTCGCCCCCCTCGCGGCGCGCGCCGCCGCGGTGGAGGAGGCTTTTCTCGCGTGGCTGTCCGCGGACGCGGCCATTATGGCCACGGAAGAGACGGCGGATAGCCAGACGCACACCTATGCGGCGGGCGGCGACCACTGGACGCTGCAGCTGGACGCGGCGGGGCGGGCGCTCTCCTTGCGCAGCGAAGCCGAAAGCGCGGAAAGCGCGCTCCTGCACCGCGCCGAGGCGGAGGCGGCGCTCAAAGCCATCGACGCGGCCGCGCTGGTGGTGCGCGCGGAGGAGGGAAGCGGCGCGGCGAAATTGTGGTTCGTCGGCGAGACCGCCGCCGGCTGGGGGATGTTCGACCCCGCGGGCCATCTCGCCGCCGGTTCCATCACCTTCGGACAGTTCCTGACAAACGGGCAGCTGACCTTTGCCGGCGCCAGCCAGACGCTCTCGCTTTTGCGCCCCGGCGCGCAGCTGGACAGCATGGAGATGGACGAGGATGACGGCATGCTGCTCTACGAGGGCGACGCCTGGCTGGATGGACAGGAATACGAATTTGAACTGGACGCCTGCACGGGGAGACTGCTGGAGTGGGAAAGGGATTAGAGGGGAAGAAAGGAAACGCGCCATCCGCATGTTGACGGATGGCGCGTTTTCGCCGCGCAAAAGAGGCGCCCCTGTGCGCGGGACGCCTCCTGTCAAGTTTTGTTCGCGGTCAGTAGAGCTTCGCGCCGGCGGGGATGTGGTCGTCCACCATCAGGAGGTTCAGGCGCTCCTGACCTTCCTCGTGGTGGATGGCGCTGATGATCATGCCGCAGGAGTCGATGCCCATCATCGGGCGCGGCGGCAGGTTGGTGATGGCGATGAGCGTCTTGCCCACCAGCGTTTCCGGCTCGTAATACTCGTGGATGCCGCTGAGGATGATGCGGTCCGTGCCCGTGCCGTCGTCGAGGACGAACTTGAGAAGCTTCCTGGACTTGGGCACCGCCGTGCATTCCTTCACCTTCACGGCGCGGAAGTCGGACTTTGCGAAGGTCTCAAAATCCACATAGTCCTTGAACAGCGGCTCGATCTCCACCTTGGACAGGTCGATCGTCTCCACCTTGGGCTGAATAACGGGCGCTTCCGCCTTCGCGGCCTCGGTTTTGGGCGCATCCTGCTTTTCCAGCGGCTTCATCGTGGGGAAGAGCAGCACGTCGCGGATGGAGGGCGAATCGGTGAGCAGCATCACGAAGCGGTCAAGGCCGAAGCCGAGGCCGCCCGTGGGGGGCAGGCCGTATTCCAGCGAGAGGACGAAATCCTCATCCACAGAGGCGTTGGCGCCCTGCGCGCGCTTGGCGGCGACCTGCTTTTCAAAGCGCTCGCGCTGGTCAATGGGGTCGTTCAGCTCCGAGAAGGCGTTGCCGAACTCGCTGGCGGTGATGAAGTATTCAAAGCGCTCGGTAAACAGCGGGTCGTCCGGCTTGCGCTTGGCCAGCGGCGAGACCTCGATGGGGTAATCGTAGATGAAGGTGGGCTGGATGAGCTTGTCCTCGACGCATTCCTCAAAGAGCAGGCTGAGGCACTCGCCCCTGGTAAAGCCCGCCTCCGGCTCGAGGCCGGCGGCCTTGCAGGCGGCGCGGGCAGCCGCGTCGTCCGCCCAGTCAGCGTAGTCCACGCCCGTGAACTTCTTCACCGCTTCCTTCATGGTCATGCGCGCCCACTCGCCGCCCAGGTGGATGATCTCGCCCTGATAGGGCACGTCCGTGGTGCCGCAGACCTTGTTGGCTACGTACTTGTAAAGCTCCTCGATGAGGTCCATCATGCCGTGGTAGTCGGTATAGGCCTGATACATTTCCACGGAGGTGAACTCGGGGTTGTGGCGCGTGTCCATGCCCTCGTTGCGGAAGATGCGGCCCACTTCGTAGACGCGCTCGAGGCCGCCGACGACGAGGCGCTTTAGGTGCAGCTCCGTCTCGATGCGCAAATACATGTCGATATCCAGCGCGTTGTGGTGGGTGACGAAGGGGCGGGCCGCCGCGCCGATCTCCAGCGTGCCCAGCACGGGGGTATCGACCTCGAGGTAGCCGTGGTCGTCCATGAACTCGCGGATGGCCTTGATGATCTGCGAGCGCTTGACAAAGGTATCGCGCACCTCGGGGTTGACGATCATGTCGAGGTAGCGCTGGCGGTAGCGGGTGTCCATGTCCTTGAGGCCGTGGAACTTCTCCGGCAGGGGATGCAGGCACTTGGTGAGCAGCGTGACCTCCTGTGCGTGGACGCTGACCTCGCCCATCTTCGTGCGGAAAACGACGCCCTTGACGCCAATGACGTCGCCGAGGTCGAAGTCCTTGAACTGTTTGTAGGCTTCCTCGCCGACATCGTCGCGGCGGACGTAGATCTGGATCTGGCCGTCGCGGTCCAGCACATGGGCGAAGCTGGCCTTGCCCATCACGCGGCGCGACATCATGCGGCCGGCGATGGAAACGGTCTGGCCGTCCAGCGCCTCGAAGTTGTCCAGAATTTCTTTGGAGCGATGGGTCTGGTCGTAGCGGGTGAGGCGGTAGGGGTCGCGGCCCTCGGCCTGCAAAGCGCGCAGCTTTTCCAGGCGGATGCGGTTCTGTTCTGATACTTCCTGTCGAAGCTCCTCGGGCATGGGGTATTCCTCCTGGTTTCTTCTTCGGTCAGCGGCGGGTGATCTCCAGCACCTTCAGTTTCAGCGCGCCGCCGGGGGTCTGCGCCTCGACCACGTCGCCCACGTGCGCGCCGATCAGCGCCTTGCCGATGGGCGATTCGCCGGAGATGAAGAGCTTGGCCGGATCAGCCTCGGTAAAGCCCACCAGCGTGTAGGTGTCTTCCTCGTCAAACTCCATGTCGTAGACCTTGACGGCGTGGCCGATGGCCACGGTGTCGGTGGACAGCTTGCTGTCATCGACGAACACGGCGGTCTTGAGCGTGTTCTCCACCTCGGCAAGGCGGGTGTAGATGCGGGCCTCGTTGTTCTTGGCCTCGTCGTACTCGGCGTTCTCGCTGAGGTCGCCGTGGCCGCGGGCGATCTTGATCTCCTCGGCCACATCCAGCTTTTCCTGGCGGAGCTTTTTCAGCTCCTCTTCCAGATTGCGCTTGTCGGTCATCGTCAGCACGCGCTGCTCGACTTCGTTGGACATGTGAAAACCCTCCCGGTCTTTATAGTCGCAAAAAATAGCCGAAACGACACTGGGGCCTTGCCACAGTGCCTGTTTCAGTCCATCCTATTATACAGCGCGCGGAAGCGTTTGTCAAGCCCCGGTTTTGCCCCTGCCCAGCAGGCGGCGGTGGGGGTCGTCGGGCGGGGGCGTTCTTTGGCCCTTTCGCGCCCCGGGCGTACAAAGCGGGCAGGCCGCGGGGCGCTTGCCCTGGCCTGCCCGCCTTTGCCGCAAAAGCGGTCTAGCTGTCTTTTTCCGTGAAGGTGGGAACGTCGTAGTTGCCGGAGCTGCCGGAGCCGCCGCCGGAGTTGCCGCTGCCGCTGCCGGAGCCGCCGTTCTTATCGAGCCAGTCGCCGCTGCCGGGGGTGAAGGTGCTGCCGCCCGCGCTGCCGTTCCCGCCGTCCGCGTTGCCGGTCTCGCCGTTTGCGGCGTTCTGTTCGTTGCCCTCAAGGCTCAGTTCCTCCGGCGTGGCGGTGGTGGCGGGGCCGGTAAAGCCCGGCTCGCCGGCGCTGGCGGAGGCGGTGGAGCCGTCGGCAAAGGCGTAGGTGACGGTGTCGTTGGTCGGCTCATAGATGATGACCGCGTCGCCGCCGCCGGAAAGCACCGCGTAGGCCTCGGGCGCGTACATGGTGCGCTCGCGGGCGCCGAGGGCGTTGTAATAGCTCAGATCGCCGTCCGTATACACGGCCACGCCGCCTTCCATGGGGTAAAAGCCCCAATCGTAGCCATCGACCACGCACATCAGCTGTTCGCTGTCGCTTTCAAGGTCGTAGCGGTAGAGCTTGCCCTCCATCCACTCGCGCGTGGCGTCGCCCATCACGTAGTTGTCGGAGAGGTTGTGGAAGTAGAGCGCGCCATCGCCATAGCGCAGATCCTCGATGCCGGTCTTGATGACCAGCGTGGATTCGCCCGTGGACATGCTCATGCGGTAGAGGCAGCCAGCCTCCGTGGTCAGGGAGCCGTTGCCCAGCAGGGAGTCGGTCTGGTAGGGGATCATGTCGCTTTCGGAGATGTAATAGACGGTGTCGCCGACGATGACGTAGTCGAGCATGGTGGTGCCCGAAAGCAGCGTGCATTGGCCGGTGGACGGGTAGATGACGTTGAGCTGGTTGTCGATGAGCGCGTAGAGATTGCCGCCATAATAGGAAAGCGTGCTGACGGCGCTGCCCAGCGGGAAGGTGTAGACCTCCGAGCGGGTGCTGTCGGTATTGCGGCGCATCAAAGTGGCGGTGCCGTTGTTGACGCGCAGGAAGTAGAGCAGGTCGCCCGCCGCCACAAGGTCGGAGATCGAGCCAGCCGCCTCCACGCGCACGCTCGCGCCGCCGGCGCGGGGGATGCGGGTGAGTACCTTGTCCGAGCCGTCGTTGGTCACGACGAACAGATCGGTCGCCGTGCGCGCGGAAAGGTCGCCCCGCACGGCGCTTTCGCCGCTGCCGGTCAGACCCAGCGCGTCGGTCACGCCTTCGGCCCACGCCGTGGCGCAGGCGCAAAGCGCCAGGATCAAAATCAACGCCAACAACTTGCGCATGTTCCGTCCTCCTGTGTATACAAATGCCATATATCTACGTATGATTATACCACACATTGGCCGGAAGATTGCGACAGCGCTGTAACGATGCCGTGTTGACATTTTGAAGCGCGCGTGGGATAATAGGGCGAGAATCGCACTTGGAGGAAACGATGGCTTACGCAGACCTGCACATACATTCCACCGCCTCCGACGGCACGCTTTCGCCGGAGGAGATCGTGCGCCTCTGTGTGGAAAACGGCGTGGGCGCGCTCTCCGTGACCGACCACGACGCCGTGGAGGGCACGCTGCGCGCGGCGCCCCTCGCCCGCGCGGCGGGGCTTGTTTACATAAGCGGCGTGGAGATCGACTCCCTTTGGCAGGGGCGGGACGTGCATGTGCTGTGCTACGGGGCCGACCTTGAAAACGGGGCGCTGCTTACCTGCATCCGCGAGGCCCGCGCGCGCATGGACGGGATGAGCGACGCGCTGCTTGAGCGCATGCTGAAGGACTTTCCCGCCCTGAGCAAGGAGGAATACGCCGCCTTTGAGCGCGACAAAATGCTGGGCGGCTGGAAGATGCTCCACTACCTGCTTTTCAAGGGCGTGACCCGCTCGATGACCGACGGCATGCGCTTTTACGGGCGCTATGGCGTTTCCTATGCCGAGGCCGGGTTTCGCCCCACGGCGGAGGTGACGAGCATCATCCGCGCCGCCGGGGGAAAGGCCATCCTCGCCCATCCCGGCGTGACGCTGCGCGGCGAGGCGAACTTTCCCCGCGCGCTGGAAGAACTGGCCGAAGAGGGCGCGGACGGGCTGGAATGCTGGTATCCGGCGCACAGCCGCGACGTGCGCGAAGCCTGCCTGAGCCTGTGCCGGCGGCGCAAGCTGCTCGTCAGCGCCGGCAGCGACTGCCACGGGAGCTTTCAGGACACGCAGATCGGCCAGACAAAGACGGATATGGGCGATGTATCGCTTGAATTGTTGCGCCTGACATGATACAATATAGAATGTGGGACTGCGACTGGGACCGCCACGAAAAGGAGTGTCGAAAATGACGAAGACCCGGGATGAGCTGCTCGCCCTTCTCAACTGCGACGGGGCGCTTGTGAACCTGCAAAAGCTCGTTCGCGAAGAGCTTTTGCCGCCCACGGGCGATGACGTGAACAACCATATCCACACGACTTACTCGTTCTCCCCCTACTCCCCCACGGCGGCGGTGTACTTCGCGCGCATGGCGGGGCTGGGCACCTGCGGGCTGATGGACCACGATTCCATCGCCGGGGCGCAGGAGTTTTTGCAGGCCGCGGCCATCGTCGGCATGGCGGCCACCATCGGCATGGAGTGCCGCGCCAGCTTCAAGAACACGCCCTTTGCCGACCGCCGCATCAACAACCCCGATCAGGACGGCGTGGTCTACATGGCCATGCACGGCGTGCCCCACGACCGCGCCGTGGAACTCAACGACCGCTTCGCCCCCTTCCGCGAGAAGCGCAACGCGCGCAACCGCAAGATGGTCGAGGGCATCAACGGCCTGATGGGCAAGTACGGCGTGACCATCGACTTTGACAAGGACGTGCTGCCCCTCTCCAGCTATGCCAAGGGCGGCACCGTCACCGAGCGCCACCTGGCAAGCGCCCTTTCGCAGCGCATGCTCGAGGTGGTCGGCGGCGGCGAGAAGCTGGTCGCCTTTATCAAGGACGAGATGAAGCTGCCGCTCTCTTCCAAGGTGGAGGCCCATCTGCTGGAAAAGGACAACCCCTTCGCCCTCTACGACCTGCTTGGCTGGGTCAAGAGCGACCTCATCAGCAAGTTCTACGTGGACGCCGACGACGAACTGCCCGACGTGCGCGAGGCGCTGGACATTGCCAACGAGATCGGCGCCATTTCCGCCTACGCCTATCTGGGCGACGTCGGCTCCTCCGTCACCGGCGACAAGCGCGCGCAGAAGTTCGAGGACGACTATCTGGACGAGCTGATCCCCTACATCAAGGAACTGGGCTTCAAGGCCGTCACCTACATGCCCTCGCGCAACACCCGCGCCCAGCTGGACCGCCTGCGCGCCCTGTGCGAGAAGTACGAACTGTTCCAGATCAGCGGCGAGGACATCAATTCCCCGCGCCAGTCCTTCATCTGCGAGGCGCAGCGCGACCCGTCCTTCCGCAATCTGGTGGAATCCACCTGGGCGCTGATCGCCCACGAGTGGCGCTCCACCGTGGACGCGCAGAACGGCCTGTTCAGCACGGAGAGCGTGAAAAAGTGGCCCGACCTCAACGAGCGCGTGCGCGTGTTCGCCCTTGAGGGCCGCAAGCTGTAAAAGAGCCAACGCGAACGTCAAGTTAAACCCCTTTCAAAGGGGTTTAATTTTTTGGATGCCTATGCTATACTATATCGTGGAAAGTGATGGGCTTCCAGCCGCGCTTTCAAAACGAAGAAGGTGAAGATTTGGCTCGCAAGGACAGACTTTTGCAGACCACCATGCTGGTCACGCTGGTGATCATCTTCAGCAAGGCGGTCGGCTTTCTGCGCGAGATGGTGGTGGCGCACTATTTCGGCACGCAGCCGGAAAACGACGCCTATGTGGCCGCCTACGCGCTGTTCTACATACCGGTACTGCTGCTCAACTCCTGCATCACTTCCACGCTGGTGCCCATGTACACCGAGGCGCGCGCCCGCAAGGGGCTTGCGCGCGCCGACCGCTTTGCCAGCAATACCATCAACATACTGGCGCTGGCGGCCGTGGCGCTGACGCTGTTGATGCTGCTGCTGGCCCAGCCGCTGGTTGATCTCATCTACCCCGGCTACGAGCCGTGGAAGGCGGAACTGACGGCGCAGCTCGTGCGCATCATGGTGTTGACGCTGGCCTTCAACATCACCTCCATAGCGCTGGCCAGCCTTTTGAACGCGCAGGAGAAGTACATCGCCGCGCAGATCACCGGCTTTCCGCTCAGCTTCGCCGTCATCTTCGCCGCGGCGCTGTTTGCCCGCCAGTATGGCGTGATGGCGCTGGGCTGGGGCGTGTTCGCCGCCAACGTTTTGCAGACGCTGGTGTTGGTGCCGTTCATGCGCGGCTGGTTCCATTACCGCCTGATCGTCGATCTCCGCGACCGCCGCTTCCGCCATCTGGTGGCGCTGGCGGGACCGGCGGTATTGTCCATGGCGGTGAGCGAATTAAACCACATGGTGGATCAGTGGCGCGCCTCCTACGGCAACCCGGGCGATGTGTCCGCCCTTTCCTACGGCTACAAGGTCATCACGCTTTTGACCGGCGTCATCATCGTGCCTTTGACGACGATCATGTTCTCGCGCATGAGCCGTCTGGTGGCGGAGAACGACCGCCGCGGCATTTTGCAGATCGTGCGGCGCTCCACCGTGACCATCGCCATGGTGATGACGCCCATCATCGCCATCTGCGCCGTGGGCAATCAGGACGTCATCAAGGCGCTGTATTTGAGCGGAGAGTTCGATCTGCAAAGCGCCGCCGTCACCGCCGGCGTGTTCCTCTTTTACGTCATTGGCGTGCTGGGCTTCGGGCTGCGCGACCTGCTCAACCGCACCTTCCACGCCATGCAGGATACGCGCACGACCATGTACGTTTCCGCCGGCATCGTCGTGGCCAACGTCATTTTGAACAGCATCTTCCACGCGCTCATGGGCGTGCGCGGCCTGGCGCTGGCCACCACCGTTTCGGGTACGGGCGGCATGCTGGTGCTGTTTTATCTTTTGCGGCGCAGGATGCGCCGTCTGGGTCTGAAGCGCATCGTGCCCGATCTGGCGAAGATCTTCCTCGCCTCGGGCATGACGGCGCTGGCGGCCTGGGGCGTGGGCAGCCTCATGCCCGTGGCCGAGAGCCGCGGTTTCGCCATATTGCGCATGCTGGCCATGTGCGGCGCGGGGCTGGGCGTGTATCTGCTCGCGGCGCTGGGGCTGGGCATCACGCCTCTGAGGGAATTTATCGGCAGGAAAGGAAATGCCAATGATGGACGAAGAACGGCTGATCACCACGGGGTTTCGCGAGGAGGACGAGCAGGCGGACGTGTCGCTGCGCCCGCGGACGCTGACCGAGTACTTCGGACAGGAAAAACTGAAAAAAAGCCTGAGCGTGTACATGCAGGCCGCCATCGCCCGCCACGAGCCGCTGGATCATCTGCTGCTCTACGGCCCGCCAGGCCTGGGCAAGACGACGCTGGCCGGCATCATCGCCGCGGAAATGGGGCACAACATACGCATCACCAGCGGCCCCGCCATTGAGCGCGCGGGCGACCTTGCCTCCATCCTCACCAATTTGAGCGCCGGGGACGTGCTTTTCATCGACGAGATCCATCGCCTCAGCCACACCGTGGAGGAGGTGCTTTACCCCGCCATGGAGGACTTTGCCCTCGACATCATGATCGGCAAGGGCCCCTCGGCGCGCTCCATCCGCCTCGACCTTCCCAAATTCACGCTCATCGGCGCGACCACGCGCGCGGGCATGCTGACTTCGCCCTTGCGCGACCGCTTCGGCATCAACTTCCGGCTGGAACTGTACACGCCGGAGGAGTTGTCCATCATCGTGCAGCGCTCGGCGAAGATCCTCAAGGTCCCCTGCGACACGCAGGGCGCTTTGGAGATCGCCCGCCGCTCGCGGGGCACGCCGCGCATCGCCAACCGCCTCGTGCGCCGCGTGCGCGATTTTGCCGAGGTGGAGGGCGGGGGAAAAATCACCCTCGACGTGGCGCGCAGGGCGCTGAAGATGCTCGAAGTGGACGAGCTGGGCCTCGACCACACCGACCGCACGCTTTTGCGCACGATGATCGAAAAATTCGGCGGCGGGCCGGTGGGGCTTGACACGCTGGCCGCCTCCACCGGCGAGGACGCCACCACCATCGAGGACGTCTACGAGCCGTACTTTCTGCAACTGGGCTTCATCATGCGCACGCCGCGCGGCCGCGTGGCCGCCCCCGCCGCCTACGAGCATCTGGGGCTGACCCCGCCCGCGCCCAGGGCCGACGAAAATCAAATGAGGATGGAGCTGTGACGCCGCTGTGCGCGGCCATCGTCCGCGACCATCAGGCGCGCAAGAACAGGGCGCAAAAGGCCGCCTTCCGCGAACTGGTCAAGGCGGAGATGCGCAAGGAGGGCGTGTTTTTCCGCGAGGAGCGCACGAAGGGGCTGATCGAGAACGTCAACCTCGTCTATGGCAACCTTGCCACGGCGGAGTTCGTCTTCGGCGCGCATTACGACACCTGCGCGGAGCTTCCCTTCCCCAACCTCGCCGCGCCGCTGAACATACCGCTGTCCATCCTCATGCAGGTGTTTTTGATGCTGATGCTGGCGCTGCCCGCCGCGCTGGGCGCCTTTCTGACCGCCTTTCTGGGCGCGCCGGTGGGCGTTGCGGTGGCGGCAGGCGTATTGCTGGGCGTGCTTGCATCGGCGCTGGTCATCGCCGGGAAGCCCAGCCGCCACACCATAAACGACAACACCTCCGGCGTGGTGGCGCTGCTGACGCTGCTTACCCGTCTGCCCAAAGAACGGCGCGGCCGCGTGGCCGTAGTGCTGTTTGACAACGAGGAAGTGGGGCTGATCGGCTCGACGCTGTTTCGCAAGCGCCACGCGCGCGCGATGGCGGACAGGCCGCTTGTCAACCTCGACTGCGTGGGCGACGGGGAGATGCTCCTGCTCGCGCCAAACAAGGGCTTTTGCGCCGACGAGGAATTGTGCGCGCGCACGCGGGCGGCCTTTCCCGCCGGGAGCCTTGCGCCGGTGTTCGCCCGCCGCGCCTTTTACCCCTCCGACCAGTGGGGCTTTCCCAAGGCGCTGGCCGTGGCGACGCTGAAGCGGCGGCGCTTTTTCGGCGCGGTCATCGACCGCATCCACACGCGGCGCGACACCATCTTGAAAGAAGAAAATATCGAATACATCGTGGAGGGCCTTTTGCGGCTGACAGACCATGAAAACGCATGATTTTTACTACGACCTGCCCGAGGAACTGATCGCCCAGACGCCGGTGGAGCCGCGCGACCACAGCCGCATGCTGGTGGTACACCGCGAAGACGGCAGGCTCGAACACAAGCACTTTTACGACATCGTGGACTATTTGCGCCCCGGAGATGTGCTGGTGGTCAACGACACGCGCGTCATCCCCGCGCGGCTCATCGGCGAGCGCGCCGGCGGTGGCGCGGCGGAGGTGCTGCTGCTCAAGCAGCTCGGCCCCAAGAAGTGGGAAACGTTGGTGCGCCCGGGGCGGCGGCTCAAGCCCGGCGCGGAAGTGACGTTCGGCGGCGGCAAGCTGGTGGCCCGCATGCTGGAAACGACCGACGCGGGCGGCCGCATCGTCGAATTTGTCTGCGAGGGCACGCTGGAGGCAATGCTGGACGAGCTGGGCGAGATGCCCCTGCCGCCCTACATCCACGAAAAGTTGCAGGACCGCGACCGCTACCAGACCGTCTACGCCCGCCACGATGGCTCCGCCGCCGCCCCCACCGCCGGGCTGCACTTCACGCCGGAGCTGATGGAAAAGATCCGCGAAATGGGCGTTCAGATCGTGCCGGTGCTTCTGCACGTGGGGCTTGGCACCTTCCGCCCCGTGAAGGCGGAGGACGTGGAGGAGCATGAGATGCACTCCGAATACTATGAGGTCACCCCAGAGGCCGCCGCGGCCATCAACGCCGCGCGCGCGGCGGGCGGCCGCGTGGTGGCCGTGGGCACCACCAGCGTGCGCACGCTGGAGAGCGCTTCCACGGACGATGGCGTTTTGCGGGCCACGTCCGGCTGGACGAACATATTCATCACCCCCGGCTACCATTTCAAGATGGTGGACGCGCTCATCACCAACTTCCACCTGCCCGAATCGACGCTGGTGATGCTGGTGAGCGCCTTCTACAGCCGCGAGGGCACGCTGGCCGCCTACGGGGAGGCTGTGCGGGAAAAATACCACTTCTTCTCCTTTGGCGACGCCATGCTGCTGCTGTAAAAGGAAGGCATTTTCCCAAAGTTCATCGCCGTTTTACGGCCCTTTGTTTGACTTTGATACGAAACCGTACTAAAATTATAGTACGGTTTCGTATTTTCATCGGGAGGCATACCATGGACGACCCATCTGTACTGGCGCGGCGGCTCATCCTCGCCACCACGCGCATGGACGGCGCGTACTACTACTTTGCCCGCCGTTCCGGGGTGCCGGAAAACCTGCTGGCGCTGTTTTACGCGCTGGCGGACGGCAGGCCCCATTCACAAAAGGAAATTTGTCAGGACTGGCTCATCCCCAAGACCACCATCAACACCATCGTAAAGGAACAGGTGGCGGCGGGACATTTGACGCTGCGCGCCGGAGAGGGGCGCGAGAAGATCATCTGCCTGACCGAGGCGGGCCGCGCCTACGCGGACAAGGCGATCTCCGCCCTCTGTGCCGCCGAACGCGCCGCCGCCGAGCGCACCATCGCCAAACACGGCGCGGGCTTCGTCGCCGCCGTGGAGGACTTTACCGAGGCGCTCTGGCGGGAATACGAGGCCTGTTTGCAGCAGGCGAAGGAATGAAAGGGACGTTATGAACTCGCACGAACTGTTTACCAACACCCCGCCGCGCAAGCTGTTTTTCTTCGCGGCGCTGCCGGGCGCGGTGAGCATGCTCGCCTCGGCGCTCTATCAGCTCTTCGACGGCATGTTCGTCGGCCAGTTTCTCGGCAGCACGCCGTTCGCGGCACTGAATCTGGCCATGCCGTTCGTCATCATCAACTTCGCCCTCGCCGACCTCATCGGCGTGGGCTCGTCCGTGCCCATCTCCATCCACCTGGGGCGGCATGAGGACGAGGAGGCCAGCAATTACTTCACCTGCGCCAGCATACTGATCGTGCTGGCGGGCATCGCCGTGGGCGCGGCCATCTACGCCGCCGCGCCGCTGATGATCGCGCTGATGGGCGCGGAGGGCGAATTTGCCTCCCTGGCGGTCGCCTATCTGCGCGTCTACGGCCTCTGTTCGCCGGTGACCACCATCGTCTTTGCCGTGGACAACTTTCTGCGCATCTGCGGCAAGACGCGCGAGAGCATGTTCCTCAATATCTTCATGTCCATCCTCAGCGTGGCGCTGGAGGCGTTTTTCCTGCTGGTGCTGCATCTGGGCATCGCCGGGGCGGCGCTGGGCACCTGTCTGGGCATGGCCGTCACCGCCGTGGTGGCCTACGTCCCCTTCTTCCGCGGCAGGATGCTGCTGCGCTTCCGCAAGCCGCGCTTCAGCCGGGCGATGATCCGAAAGATCGTCACAAGCGGCGCGCCGAACTTCCTCAACAACATCGCCGGCAGGATCACCTCCATCCTCATGAACGTGCTGCTGGTGCGGCTGGGCGGGGAGATCGCCGTGTCCATCTACGGCGTTTTGATGTATGTGGAGGGCTTTATCCAGCCGCTTCTGTACGGCATGTGCGATTCTCTGCAGCCCGCCGTGGGCTACAACTGGGGCGCGCGCGCCTTTGGCCGCGTCAAGGCCATCGAAGCATGCTGTTTCCGCGCTGCGGCGGCCATATCGCTTGTCTCGGCGCTGGTCATCTTCCTCATCCCCGCGCCCATCGCCCGCGTGTTCATGCAGGATGTGGACGCCTCCGTCATCGCCGACACCGCCTTTGCCCTGCGCTTGTTCAGCATCACCTACCTGACCCGCTGGTTCTCCTTTGCCACACAGAGCTTCATGCTAGCCATCGAGCGCGCCGGGGCGGCGACGCTGATCTCCCTTTCCACGGCGCTGATCTTCCCGGTGCTGCTGATCGCCGCGCTGTGGCCGCTGCATCTGACGGGCCTGTGGCTCAACTTTGCCGGCACCTCGCTGCTGGCGGGCATGCTGGCGGCCTTTATCATGCTGCGCCTGAGGCGCGACTGGCGGCGCTTGACGGCGGAGCCGCCGCGGCCGTCCGAGCCGTTCTGAACGCGCTTTTCCCCCGCATAGGATGGCACTGTGCGGGGACTTTCTCCGCCACGCGGAGGTGGAGCGTATGCGTATCCCGTGGGAACTGGTGCTTTCGTTCGCCATCGGCATGGGGCTGATGGCGCTGGTGGGCTACCTTTTGCTGGTGCCGATGCGCTTTGTCTGGCGGCTGGCCGCGGGCGGCGTGCTGGGCGCGCTGGCGCTCTGGCTGGTGAACGCCTTCGGTGGCCTGCTGGGGCTGCACGTGGAGGTCAACCCCTTCACGGCTCTGGCCGTAGGCTTTCTGGGGCTTCCCGGAGCGGTGCTGGTGATCCTGCTGCATCTGCTGCTGTGACAGGGCCGCGCCCGGGGCATGGACAGGTCATCTTTTTTACATTCCGCACCGGAAAAAAGGGGTTGACAAATCCCCGAAAACGTGTATAATATTATCTGTTGCCGATAAAAGCCCGGGCGTGATGACACGCTGGCGTAGCTCAATTGGCAGAGCAGCTGATTTGTAATCAGCAGGTTGCGGGTTCGAGTCCCATCGCCAGCTCCACTTTTGCTGGCCGGGTCGCCCGGAACAAATGGATGGGTACCCAAGTGGCCAAAGGGAGCAGACTGTAAATCTGTCGTCACAGACTTCGGTGGTTCGAATCCACCCCCATCCACCAACAAGCGGGAATGGCGGAATTGGCAGACGCGCTAGATTCAGGTTCTAGTGAGCAATACGCTCATGCAGGTTCAAGTCCTGTTTCCCGCACCATCAAAAAGCCTTGAAAACATTGAGTTTTCGGGGCTTTTTTCTTGTTTATAGGCCCCTACTACCCTTTATTTTACCCTTTACAGCGTTGTACACCCTTTAACGGTACAAGCGTAACGGGATTGAATTCAATGTCAGTACCCTTTAGGCATTGGGTATCGCCTTGATGAACGCCTGCATTCTATCTGCACTATCGCGTCGCATCGTTTCGGTAACGTGTCCGTACTGGTCAAGCGTGAACGCTGCCGTATGGTGTCCAAGGTTCTCCTGAACGGTCTTGATGTCATCGCCAGAATGGATGGAGGTTACGGCGTAGGTGTGTCGGAGATCGTGAAAGCGAAGGTTTTCAATGTTGGAATCGCGCAGGGCTTTTTGCAGCATCTTCCATACGCCGCTTTGCGTCAGGTGCTTGCCGAATTCGTTGGTGAATACCAAATTCGGAAATCCGCCGTCGTCCCATGCTGCGCCAGCCTGCAGACGCTGTTCCAGTTGCCTGATCTTGTGTTCCTTCAATACCTGCATGACGTAGGGCGCGGGCCTGATCGTGCGGGTCTTGTCATTTTTGGGCGTCCCGAATGCGTACTTCTGGCCCTTCATGCGCGGCGGCGTCAACTGCTTGCAGATGTACAGCGTGCCTGAATCAAAGTCCACGCAGTCCCATGTCAGCCCGAGGATTTCACCCGAACGCAGTCCTGTGAACATGTCCACCTTGAACAGCGTTTCGTACTTGTGCCCCTTGATGGCATTGAGGAAGTCGGAAATCTCCGGCGTATCCAGCGGCCTGATTTCTTTCTTCACGATGCGCGGCAGGATGCACGCTTCTGACGGATTCGTTTTCAGATACCCGATGCGGACGGCGACGTCCAGTGCCTTGTGAATACATCCGTGCAGATTCTTGATCGTCTTTGCGCTCAGTCCCTTGTCCTGCAGGGCGTTGTACAGCTGCTGAATCTGCGGCGGCTGCAATGCCGACAACTTCATAGCACCCAAAGCCGGAATGATGTGGTTGTTTACATGTCGAGTGTAATTTGCCACCGTTCCGGCTTTTACGTTGCCGAGGTAGTCTTTCAACCATACGTTCATCCATCCGGCGACGGTCATCTTTGTCGGTTCAAAGTATGTTCCCTCGTCGATGGCCTGTGCGATCTGCTGCAGCTTCTGTCGCACGTCCTTCTGTGTCGCACCGTAGACAGATTTCTGAATCTGCTTTCCAGTGCCGGGGTCACGGCCCAGTGTGTACCGTGCTTCCCATGTGCCGTCCTTGCGCTGGCGAATCGTTCCTTCGCCCTGTGCTCGTCGTGTGGTGGATTTTCTGGGCATTCAATCAGTCCTTTCCGATTTCTTTTTTATATTTGCAACCATCCGCTGCTTATCCCGAGTACGCTGATACTTTGTACGCTGGCATTCTTCGCACAGCGTATTATTTTTGCGCGATTTCGGGAAGGGAGAGCCGCAGACGGTACAAACACCAATGTTATAGCCATCCGTGTTCATACATTCAAAGAACATCTGAGCCATGGCAATTTCCAGCAGGTCAGGGCAGACCAGTTGATAGGTTGGCAGTTCTGTGTCGAACACAGGCATCATGCGAATGTTCAGCAGGGCCATGTTCGTTTTCAGATACATCCGACACTGTGCGACGGTGACTTTGTTTGAAACATAGAAGTTCTTTTCACTGATGTCACCAAGGTACAGCACGCGCCAGAGCAGATAGCAGTTGTATAGCTTGTGCAGGCGATTATAGAAGGTATCCAGCCGGAAGCCGATTTTGCTGTGCTGTTCCCAAAGTTCGCCGGATTCCATCGGCATTCCGTAATGGACGCACCATTCTGCAATCAGTTCGATGTCCTTTTCTGTAATGCGTTCAACCACATGTCCATACAGGTCATCGCTCAGACGTTCATACAGGCGCAGCAGCGTGTTCAGAATGTTCGTCAGGCCGATCTTTTCATAGGTGACAACCTTTTTATCTTCTTTCCTTTCCTTGCCGACCAGATACAGAATACCGTCATGCGTTTCTGCAGCATATCGACCGCACCATGCAGTAAGGCAGGAAAATTCCTGCGTCGCATGATTGTCGAGGAATGCGTAAGGGCTCATTTGTTAACCTCCCATGTGCTACCAATTTTGCAACCGTTTATATTTGCAATCGGTTGCAGCTATATGATACCATATGGGTGTACCGAAGTCAAGGAGGTTACAAAAAAGAAATGGAAACCAACGAAAACAAGCTGTGTATCAGCGTTCCGGAGATGGCGAAGCAAATGGGCATCAGTCGCCCGAAAGCGTATGAACTGGCGAACAGCAAGGGATTCCCGGCTATTCGCGTGGGAAAGCGCATTGTCATCCCGTACGCGGCTTTTGCCGACTGGCTACAGAAAGCAGCGGACGGCGCTTTGCAGGACATCGCAGTTTGAATCAAGGTGAATACCCGGCAAAAGTCGGGTGCGGCCCCATAGGGACGGTGTGCGCGTTATAGCAATTCGGCGGCCTCTGGCGTGAATCGGTGAAAGCCCGGACAGCAGGCAGGGGCGACAAGCGAAGATAATTGAATAGCAACCCATGAACCCCAACGAGTGACATTCAAAGGAAGGAGGTAAAACCTATGAATGAAGCCATTATGACGATCTATACGGCAGACTGCCGGGAGAATGCCATGAACACGCTGTATCCGCACAAAGTGACCATCACCTGCGCGGACGATCTGGCAAAGGCCGCAGCCTATGACCATGTATGCGCGGAGTATGCCGGAAACAGGCGCAGCAACAGCGCATTCCGATGCGCGAACTGCCTGCCCCTTGATCTGGATAACGGTCACAGCGAAAACCCTGCTGGCTGGAAAACACTGGATGACGTGAACACCACGTTTCCTGGTGTCGGGTACTACGCTGTACCGTCCAGAAATCACATGAAGGAAAAGGACGGCAAGGCAGCGCGACCGCGCTATCATCTGTACTTCCCGATTGCCCCTGTGACAGATGCAGCGGAGTATCGACGCATGAAGGAATATATGCTTGCCATGTTTCCGTATTTCGATGACAACGCCAAGGACGCAGCACGGTTCCTGTTCGGCGTGAAGGATGCGCAGGCTGAATTCGTGGGTGGTGATGCTGAATGAATCTGACCCAGTTTATGAAACTGCATCCGCTGCCCATGAAGCACGCCGCACAGGGCGACGTCATCCCCGAGGGACAGCGAAACAGCACCCTGTCACGCTTTGTACTGTGTGTATTGAAGAAATACGGCGCGGACGATGGCAAGGCGCAGCAGGCTTTTGCGGAGGAATCCGCCAAGTGTTCGCCGCCGCTGGATGCACGGGAGCTGCAAACGATCTGGAACAGCGCAATGAAGTGCTACCGGGAAAAGGTGCAGAAGAACCCGGCATATATCCCGCCAGCGGAATACGCTGTGCAGGACTTTGCGGAAAACCTGATTCCCGATCATCTGACCGATGTAGGCCAGTCGAAAAAGCTGGCGGAACTGTATCACGGTCAACTGCGGTACAGCGACGCGACGCTGTGGCTGTCCTATGACGGCAGGCGCTGGCAGGAAAACAGCGCAGCGGCCCGTGGGTATGTTCACGATCTGACAGACCGCCAGATGAAGCAGGCGCACAGGCTGGTGACATCGGCGCAGGACGCCATGCTGACCGCGCAGGAACAGCAGGACAACAGCGCGGCGGAATCGGCTAAAAGCGATCTGAACTTTGCGCAGACGTTCCACAAATTCGCCCGGGAATATCAGAAGTCCAGCCGCATTTCGGCGACGCTGACGGAAGCAACGCCCTATTTGCAGATTGACGTGGAACAACTGGACGCCGACGCTTTCCTGCTGAACACGCCTGCCGGAACGGTCGATCTGCGCGACGGCAGCATCAGGCCGCATAACCCGGAGGACTTCTGCACGAAAATTACGGGCTGTGCGCCGGGTAACGAGGGCATGGAACTGTTCCGGGAATTCCTTGACCGTATCACCTGCGGCGACAGGGAACTGCAGGATTATTTGCAGATGATCGCCGGAATGTTCGCTGTCGGCGCGGTATACCGGGAATGCCTGATTATCGCCTACGGCGGCGGAGGTAACGGCAAAAGCACGCTGTTCAATCTGCTGGCAATGGTGATGGGCGACTATGCCGGAAACCTGTCCGCCGAAACCCTGACGGCAAACTGCCGGAAGAACAAGTCCCCGGAATATGCTGAGATGCGCGGAAAGCGTCTTGTCATCGCAGCAGAGTTGGAGGAAGGGATGCGGTTCGATACGGCGATCATCAAAAAGCTGTGCAGCACCGACAAAGTGCAGGCGGAGAAGAAATTCAAAGCGCCGTTTTCCTTCACGCCGTCGCACACGCTGGTACTGTACACGAACCATCTGCCCAAGGTCGGAACCACCGACAAGGGCACATGGGACAGGCTGATCGTCGTGCCCTTCACGGCGAACCTGCGCGGACAGCGGGGCGAAATTCTGAACTATGCCCAGTACCTGTATGACCATGCGGGCGGCGCGGTGCTGTCGTGGATGATCGAGGGCGCACGCCGCTTCATCGCCGCACAGTACAAGATCGAACTGCCCGCCTGTGTGCAGGCCGCAATTCAGAACTACCGGGAGGACAACGACTGGCTGACCGGATTTCTGGTTGAATGCTGCGAAAAGGGCGCGGAATACAGGGCACGTTCCGGCGATCTGTATCAGGCATACAGAGGGCATTGCCTGCGCACGGGCGACTATACGCGCAGCGCAGCGGACTTCAAACGGGCTGTCGAGGTGGACAGTGATCTGACTTTCCGCAAGTCAAAGGACGGCATGTACTGCTACGGCCTGCGCATCCGGGAGGATGACCCGTTTCCGCAGCCGCTGACCGCCTGATTTCGTCAAGGGTGACGGACGATGACGGTGAATTCCATACTATTTGAAATTTCAAAAATGGAATTCCCGAAGGAAGGTTTGTAAATGTCCGTCATCCTCCGTCACCCTGACGTATCCCCCCGGGGCCTGCCGTAAAAGTCGGCCCCACATCGACCGGGAGCGGAGATAACTTTTCCTCCGCATGAAAAATACTTTCACTGAAAAGAGGTGAAAACCCATGAACCCATTGACCCGACTGTTCAAAAAGCAGTCCGCGCCGCAGGGTGTCACGCTGGAAATCCAAAGCGGATTCACGTCGTTCTCCGGCACGGCCTACGGCTGCGCGGCGTTCCGTTCGGCTGTGGACGCCATCGCCCGGCACGCGGCAAAGCTGCAGGGACACGCTGATGAACCCGACCTTGAACGACTGCTGAGCGAAAGCCCCAACGCCTATATGACGGCGTATGACCTGCTGTACAAGACAGTGACTGCCTATTTCACGGCGAACAACGCTTTCATCCTCATCGACCGCACGGATAACCGTATCCGGGCGCTGTACCCGCTGTCCCCGGCAAGCGTTGAGTTTGTCGGCGCATCCGGCGGCGATCTGTACGCCCGGCTGATCTTTGCGGACGGTAGGCAGGTGCTGCTGCCCTATGGTGATCTGATTCACCTGCGCAGGCACTTCGCTACAAACGAACTGCTGGGAAGTGACAACGCGCCGCTGTATCCGCTGATCGACACAGCCCACACGCTGAACGAAGCCACGGGCGCGGCGGTGAAGAACGCAACCAATATCCGCGGCATTTTGAAATTCACATCGCTAGTCAATCCGGCGCAAGTGAAAGCAGAAAAGGAACTGTTCGTCCGGGACTATCTGAGCCTGTCCAACACGGGCGGCATTGCGGCAACCGACCAGCGTTTTGAATTCATCCCCACCAATACAAGCCCGTACAGCGTGCCCCATGAACAGGTGGACGTCGTGAACCGGGAGATCTTCGCCTATCTGGGCGTGTCCCCGAAGATTGTCACGGGCGAATATACGGAAGATGAATTCGCCGCTTTTTATGAATCACTGCTGGAACCGCTGGCGCTGCAGATGTCCCTTGAATTCAGCCGCAAGTGCGGTATGGACATTCGCTTCACGTCGGAACGTCTGGAATTTTCCAGCGCCCGGACGCGCATTTCCCTGCTGCGTGAACTGCTGCCCTTCGGCGTCATCAGCATCAACGAAGCCCGGCGACTGCTGGCGCTGCCCGAGGTGGAGGACGGCGACAAGCGCCTGCAATCGCTCAACTATGTAACCGCCGACAAGGCGGACGTCTATCAGGAGGTGGACAACCATGAACAAACGGTATGAAACCCGGGCGTATGAAGTCCGGGCAGCAGAAAGCCCGCTGGTGATCGAGGGCACGGCGATCGTGTTCGACCAGCCCGCCGACATGCACGGCTTTTCTGAACGCATCGCCCGCAGCGCACTTGAACATGTCGATCTGATCGACATCACGCTGCTGGTGAACCACGACGGCACGGGAATTCCCCTTGCCAGAAGCCCGAAAACCCTGACGCTGAACGTCACCGACAACGGCCTTGAAATGCGTGCCGAACTGCCCGATACCGAGCAGGGCCGCAGCGTATATGAAGCCGTGCGACGCGGCGACCTGTCGCAGATGTCCTTCGCGTTCGACATCGCGCATCAGGAATGGGACGAAAACAGACGCGAACGCACCATCACGGAAATCGGCAGAGTGTACGAAATCAGCATCGTAAACCGCGCCGCGTATCCGCAGACCAATGTACAGGCAAGAGCCGGAAAGGACGAATCTATGAACTTTAACCCCATCGAAAGCGCGGTCATGAATCAGGCCGCAGCCAACATCAACACCCACGATACCCCGGAATACCGCAGCGCGTTCTTCAAGAACCTGCTGGGCAAGCCCCTGACGGAAGGTGAACAGCGTTCCTTCAATGCAGCGCAGGCGGAAAAGCGCGCGGACGCATTCAACACCCTGTCCAACTCCGCCGCCGTCGTGCCGGATAAGACGCTGAACGAGGTCATCCGCCCGGCACGCGGCGTCAACGGCCTGTTCGGCGAAGTCCGGCTGTTCAACGTCCCGGCGAACCTGTCCGTCCCCGTGGGCACGCCCACCGATGCGGCAAGCTGGCACGTCGAGGGCAGCAATGTTGACCGCAAGAACATCACCACCACGTCTGTGACGTTCAGCGCCTATGAACTCATCAAGGTGCTGTCCATGTCCGCCGCCGTGCGCCGCATGGACATCGGAGCCTTTGAGGGGTATCTGACGGAAGAACTGCGCAACTCCATTGCAGACGCCATCGGTGCAGCCATCGTCGGCGGCACGGGCAACGGTCAGCCCACGGGCATTCTGTCCGGCGTGACGTGGAACGACGGCAACACCATCAGCACCAACACCCTGACCGCTGACAACCTGCTTGCGCTGATCGCCAAGCTGCCCGGCAGTTATGCAGGCGGCGCAAAGTTTGCCATGTCCACGGCGACGCTGTTCGGCAGCATTTATCCCCTGAAGGACGGCGACGGCGCGTATTTGTTCACCGATGTAGAAAGCGGCGGCGTGCGCAGGCTGTTCGGCTTCCCGGTAGTGCTGGATGACAACATTCCGGCGGGCACGGTACTGTTCGGCAATTTCCGCTATTATGGCGTGAACGTGCCCGAGGGTGTGGCTATGGAGGTCAGCAGGGAATCCGGCTTCACCTCCGGCCTGATCGACTTCCGCGCTCTGTGTATCGCAGACGGCAAGCCCATCGTGCCCAGCGCGTTCGTCAAGCTGGAAGTGACCGCCGCATGATCTTCACCATCGAGGAAGCGCGGGACATCCTGCGCATTGACGGCGGCGACAATGACGCCATCATCGAACCGCTGATCGACGCCATCCCGCCCTATCTGGAAGCAACTACGGGATACGCCAAAACCACGGGGGATTATTCCCCTGTGGCGCGGGCGGCAGGACGATTCCTTCTGCAGCTTTGGTACTACGGCGAAAACGCCGACGCAGACAAGCTGCAGCGCGTGATTGACTGCCTGCTGAAAGCCCTGTCGGCGGAGAGGGCGCGGACATGAACAAAGCGGCATTCTACCGTTCGGCGGCATGGCGCAGGCTGTCCCGGGCGTTCCTGCTGTCAAAGAACTATATCTGCGAACGCTGCGGTCAGCCTGCCGAAATCGCCCATCACCGGCGATACCTGACGCCCCGGAACGTGAATGATGCTTCTGTCGCACTGAACCCCGATAACCTTGAAGCCCTGTGCATGGCCTGTCACAATGCCGAACATTTCGGCGCGGGCGGCGCAGTCGCACAGGGCCTGACCTTTGATGAAAACGGCGATCTGTCGCCGGAACGGAGGAACGTATGAATCAGAATTACAGCCATGAACAGCGCAGACAGCTTGATTTCCTGTGCGAACAGGTAAAGCACCTTGAAGCTGTTCTGCAAAACACGCAGCAGGGAGATAAGACCTACGCCCAGCAGATGCGTATTTATCTTGCGACGGTGAAGGAAATCCGTGCCCTGCACAGCATGGTGAGCAGCAGTGAACAGGCAGACGCACTGCTTGCCTTTATCGCAAAAGGTGATGCGGTTTGAACTATATCACCCTGTACAATGACGCATTGCAGCGGGGAGAAATCCCCGCGGGCAGACGCATCAAAGCCGTATACGCCCGCCTTGCAGCAGAAAGTTTGCAGGACGGCGGCAAATATGCCTTTGATGAAGAAAAGGCCAATCGGCCCATCGAATTCATTGAACGCTTCTGCCATCACAGCAAGGGCGAATGGGCAGGTCAGCCCGTCCGGCTGGAACTGTTTCAGAAAGCATTCATACAGGCGCTGTTCGGCTTTGTGGACAGAGATACCGGGCTGCGCCGATACCGGGAAGCGTTCTTCCTTGTGGGACGAAAGAATGGAAAGTCAACCCTGCTGGCGGGACTGGCGCTGTATATGCTGATTGCCGACGGCGAGGGCGGTGCGGAGGTATACAGCACGGCGACGAAGTATGCGCAGGCGCGTTTGCTGTTCGATGAATGTCACAACATGGTGAAGCAGTCGCCCGACCTGTCCCGGCACATGAAAAAGCGCAAAAGCGATCTGTACTATGTGCCCGGCATGGCGAAGCTGCAGCCGCTGTCCCGGAATTCAGACAGTCTGGACGGCCTGAATGCGTCGTTCGTCATCATGGACGAACTGCATGGCGTTAAGGACAGGAATCTGTACGAGGTCATGCGCCAGTCGCAGTCCGCCCGCCGTCAGCCGCTGCTTGTGATGATAACCACAGCGGGCACGGTGCGCGAGTGTATCTTTGATGATATGTACAATCACGCCTGCGCCGTCGCCGACGGAGCCATCACGGACGATGCTTTTCTGCCCATCCTGTACGAACTGGACAGGCGGGACGAATGGATGGAACCGGGCGCATGGATGAAAGCAAATCCGTCGCTGGGCGCGATCAAGAAAACCGACGATCTGACGATCAAGGTGCAGCGCGCAAAGCAGAACCCGGTTGAACTGTCCGGCGTGCTGTGCAAGGAATTCAACATCCGGGAAACGGTGCAGTCTGCATGGCTGTCCTTTGACGCAATCAACTGTACGGATACGTTCGACATGGAGGAATTCCGGGGCGCGTACTGTATCGGCGGCGTCGATCTGTCCATCACCACCGACCTGACCTGTGCCAGCCTTTTGCTGATGAAGCGCGGCAGCGACAGAAAGTATATTGCGCAGATGTACTGGCTGCCTGCGGACAGTCTACAGGAACGCGTAAAGCGGGACAAAATTCCATATGACAAGTGGTTTGAACGGGGCCTGCTGCGCCTGTGCGTCGGGAACAGCATCAGCTATTCCGATGTGACACAGTGGTTCATAGACATGGTGAAGCAATACGAACTGTTCCCCGCGTGGGTGTATTATGACAGCTATTCCGCCCGGTATTTCGTGGAGGAAATGCAGATGCAGGGATTCAACATGGTGCGCTGCATACAGGGCGCAAAAACGCTGTCGCTGCCGATGCAGATGCTGGGCACAGACCTGCAGGCGCACCGGGTGAACTACAACAACAATCCCATTCTGAAATGGTGTCTGACGAACACGGGCATACAGGCCGACCGCAACGGCAACATCGTGCCTGTGAAGAACCAGTCGCCGAAACAGCGTATCGACGGCACGGCGGCGCTGCTGGACTGCTATGTGGGGCTGTATGAACACTACAATGAATTTACGGGGGCGATCTGATGAAGCTGAAAGACAAGAAAATCGAAATACTGGCGGTGCAGTCGGTCATCAACGAAAACGGCTATGCGGTCGAAACGCTGGAGCCGATCTGCCCGCCCGTGTGGGCGTACTTCCGCCATCTGTCCGGCAGGGAGTATCACGCCGCCAACGCTGAACAAATGCAGGAAGAAGTGCTGTTCACGATCAACTGGCGAAACGACATCACGACTTCGCATGTGATACGCTACAACGGCGTTTTGTGGAATATTACGCGCGTGGATACGTTTGAGGGGTATAAAGCAGTTATATCCCTATACTGCAAACGTCGATAGTGCCGAAAACCCAGTAAAACCAACAAAATTTGATGTTTTCCGATTGCTGAAATAGGCGTCGTGCGGTATAATATAATTGTATATTATACCCATCTGAACCGCAAACGGAGGACGTAACCATGACCGATATGGAACAGAGAAAAGCCGCGAAACACTTTGCCGAATTCTGGAAAGGCAAGGGTTATGAAAAGGGCGAAAGTCAGAAATTTTGGCTTTCTTTGCTGGGCGAAGTTTACGGCGTGGAACATCCTGCCGAATATATTTCCTTTGAAGATCAGGTGCATCTTGACCATACAAGTTTTATTGATGGCTATATCCCGCGCACCCGCGTTCTGATTGAGCAGAAAGGTTTGGGTAAAGACCTGCTGAAACCTATCAAGCAGTCGGACGGTTCTTTGCTGACCCCGTTCCAGCAGGCGAAGCGCTATATCACCGAACTGCCTGTTGACAGCCATCCGAAATGGGTCATCACCTGCAATTTTGAGCGTTTTCTGATTTATGATATGAATCGCCCGAACGGTGAACCCGAAGAAATTCTGCTTGAAAACCTGCCGACCGAATACTACCGCATGAATTTCCTTGTGGATACCGGCGACGCCAACATCAAGCGCGAAATGGAAATTTCCATGCAGGCGGGCGAACTGGTTGGCAAGCTGTACGACGCATTTTTGAAGCAGTACAAGGATGCCACCAACGAAAGCACGCTGAAAAGTTTGAACGCGCTGTGCGTCCGTCTGGTATTCTGCCTGTATGCCGAGGATGCTGGCATTTTCGGTAAGCATAATATGTTCCATGACTTCCTGCGCAATCGCGGCATGCAGAAGGGACGCAAGGCCCTGCGTGAACTGTTCCGCATTCTCGATCAGAGGCCCGAGGAACGCGACCCCTATCTGGCGGATGATGACCCGGAACTGGCGGCATTCCCGTATGTCAACGGCGGACTGTTTTCTGATGAGGACATCGAAATCCCGGTATTCAATGAGGAAATATATGATCTGCTGCTGACCCGCGCCAGCGAGGACTTCAACTGGAGCGAGATCAGTCCCACCATTTTCGGCGCAGTGTTTGAATCCACCTTGAACCCGGACACGCGCCGCAAGGGCGGTATGCACTACACATCCATCGAAAATATCCATAAGGTCATCGACCCGCTGTTTCTGGACGATCTGCGTGCAGAACTGGACGAAATCAAGCAGGTGTCCGCGATCAGGACCCGCGAACGTCGCCTTGAAGCATTTCAGGATAAGCTGGCGTCGCTCAAATTCCTTGACCCGGCCTGCGGCAGCGGCAACTTTCTGACGGAAACCTATCTGTCCCTGCGCAAGCTGGAAAATGAAGTGCTGTCCCTGTTGCTGGGCGGTCAGATTGCGCTGGGCTTTGGCGAACTGAACCCCATCAAGGTGTCCATCGGTCAATTCTACGGTATTGAGATCAATGACTTCGCTGCTACCGTCGCAAAAACTGCACTGTGGATTGCAGAATCGCAGATGATGAAGCAAACGGAAGATATTGTTCATATGAATCTGGACTTCCTTCCGCTGAAATCCTATGTCAATATCGTAGAGGGCAACGCCCTGCGCGTTGACTGGGAAACCGTCGTGCCAAAGGCTGAACTGTCCTATATCATGGGCAATCCGCCGTTTGTGGGCTTTTCAATGATGAATGCAGACCAGAAGGATGACATGCAGCTAATATTCAAAGATATAAAGAATCTGGACTATGTTGCTGCATGGTACAAAAAGGCTTCTGACTTCATTCAAGGAACACGCATATCTTGTGGTCTGGTAGCAACAAATTCCATAGTGCAGGGTGAAACGGTCGCACGTTTGTGGCCGCTATTGAACATCCGAATTAACTATGCGCATAGAACATTCAGATGGGATAGTGAAGCAAAACAGAAAGCGCATGTACATTGTGTTATTGTGGGATTTGCTTGTTATGATAAAGATACAAAGGTCATCTATCATAATGGCAGAGAACAGCGGGCAGCAAATATAAACGCATATTTGTATGATGCTCCTGACGTGCTTGTAGCAAGCCGCAACAAACCATTGTGCAAAATCCCTGCGATGGTTTATGGAAATAAACCTGCAGATGGCGGTTATTTGATTATTGAGAATGAGGACTATGCGGAATTCCTTAAGCAAGACCCCAAAGCCGAAAAGTATATTCATCCGCTTTTAGGTGCGACAGAATTTCTTCACAACAAAAAGAGATGGTGCCTTTGGTTGGTGGGTGCAAATCCGAGCGAATTGAAACAATGCCCCAAAGTGCTTGAACGGATAAAAGGCTGCAAAGAAACAAGGGAAAACAGTATTGCTGCAGGCATTCGTAAATTTGCTGCTACTCCCACATTGTTTGCGCAGATTACACAGCCCGCAGGCGTGGATTACATAATTGTACCGCGGCATTCATCAGAAACACGGCGATATGTTCCGTTCGGATTTGTTTCTGCCGATGTCATTGTCAATGATGCCGTACAAATCATTCCGAATGCGACAGTATATGATTTTGGCATATTGGAATCTAATGTTCACATGGCGTGGATGCGTGTTGTATGTGGACGTATAAAGAGCGATTATCGTTATTCCAAGGATGTAGTTTATAATAATTTCCCGTGGCCTACACCTACTGATGCACAACGGGCAAAAATTGAGAAAACAGCACAGGCTATTCTTGATGCGCGTGCATTGTATCCTGACTGTTCGCTTGCTGATCTGTATGACGAAGTGACCATGCCGCCGGAACTGCGCAAGGCCCATCAGCAAAACGATCGTGCCGTTATGGAAGCCTACGGCATGCCCATCAAAGGAACCACCGAAGCGACCTGCGTCGCCGAACTCATGCGCCGCTATCAGGAGTTGACGAAATGAGCGAAGATAATCACGAAAAGCATGATGGTGATTTTGGTAACCTCAATCTGAATCCATTCAAAGACATGCTGGATACAGTGGTGAATTCAATTATTCTCCCATTTCAGCAGGTAGTTGCTAAAGTGCGTGAAGCTGTCATCGGCGACGCATTGGTGCAATTCCAGAAAACGATTCAGGAGTTTGGCAAGGCGCTGCAGGCGCTGGTTGATCCTGATATTTCTGATGAAGAAATACAGCAGAGAATATCGGCCTATCAGGCATGGGGTCGGTATGGTTGGGTCATACCGCCGGAATCACCGTTTGATTTGTTTAATACCGCTCCCGGAGATCTGAAAACTGCGAACCGCATAGCGATGCAGTATTGCAGACCGCAAGACATCGAAAGCATATTTTCTGAATTGGAAAAACAGAAGCATGTGCGCAAAGCTGATTTGCAGGAAGCGAAATTCTGTTTTGACAACAAGAAATACAAGGCATGTGTCATGATACTGTTTTCGATGATCGATGCCCGGTTGATACGTCTGTCGGCAAAACAGGGGAAGGAAAAACGGCGCCCCAGTGGAAGCAAAGCTGCGAATCGTTTGATAGATCATATAAAGCAGGAATATGATGATGCAAACTATCTGTTTATCGTTTTGCGTCTTGCCGGGCTTCAAGCCTGCTATGATTGCATTTTTGCCGGTGGTAATGATTTCAAACAGCAAGTGCCTACCATCAACAGAAATTTCATTGACCACGGTATGCGCTGGAAAGGCGTTACAAGAACAGAATGCATTCAAGTTCTGCTGCTTTATCACGAAACTATCAAGGTTCTTGATTTCCTCAACGTTAAAAAGATGCCAGCAGCGTCAGGACGATAATATAAGCGATTGTCGAGGGATGATGCGTAGTGAGAAATATTTATCGTAGCTTCCAGCGCAAAAAAGCGGTCGTGATGTGTACCTTTTCTATCACATCTGCCGTTTTGTTTCTGTTGTCTTTCTTATTTCGCAATACATATGTATGGTTGAGCAATCTGTTTATGGGAATTGGCGCAAGCTGTTTGGCAAGCGTAATGTTTGCCATAGTTACCAGTTTTCCCGACCAGTATCGCAAACTGAAGGAAGACACTGATGAAAAACGTGCAATTATTCACAGTCGCTGGGAAGCAATCGACGGTGCACGTTTGAGTTTTGAGCATTATTTGGAAGCTGGAAACTATGAGCGTGCATTAGGCTATATCGGATATATGGATGAAAAGTGCGGTGCGCTATGCAGCCAGCTTGAAAATGCACAAGGCTATCAGCATATGATGCAAAAGGACAAAAGTATTGAAATCTATCGCAGCGAATTTAAGGCGGCGGAACAACAATATAACGCCTTGTATAAGGAAATTCGTGCCGAGCAAAATCCTTTTGCTGATGATAACCCGCGACGTGAAGAATTCATCCATCGCATGACGGAGGTCATTGCACGGTTCTACAAGAATTATGATAATCTCTATGGTATTCAGATGAAAGAAGCTGCAGAGATCGAACGTATTAAGTTCAAAAACAGATACTAAAGGGTGTCTATATGGAATGAATGCTTGTGCTTCTACCCTTCAAAATACCCTTTACAGCTTCTGAAACGGCTTTACTGCGTTGTACAGGATGGTACAGAAACACCATATATTGTGCTTTACAGAAACTGTATTGCACAATATATGGTGTAGTTGCTGAATGACATTGAATTCAAGTCCTGTTTCCCGCACCAACGGATTGCACAAAGTGCGATCCGTTTTCTTATGTGTATTGCACCAAAAATGACCGTTTTTAGGTAATGATTGCGTTGATTTCCCGTCTTGTGTTAAGAGCGAAAACTTTGCTAAACAAGGTCGCTTAACAATTCCTTTCGATTTACGTCCAAACGCTTGTCAAAACTGCTACTGCGCAGCCAGAAAACTGGAGACCTTTTCAATGGCATCCGGTATCCTGCTTTCCTCCTGTTTGGCGTAAATTTTCAGCGTCATTTCCGGCGTCGCATGTCCCATCAGTGCTTGCGCTGTCTTGATGTCTACGCCCGACGCAACCATCATCGTACAGAATGTCGTTCGGAAATTGATCGCCGTCATCCCGTACAATTCTATATGGGATGATAGGGATTTCCATAGCTTTCTGTACCCATCCGCGGTGATCGGTCTGCCATCTCCTTTTGAAATCACATAGCCGTCATGTCAGATGAGAACTTTCTGCGCATGGAGAAATGGCATGATTTTTTACCTCCTGACAAACCGCCCGATACCATACTTATCGCGCTCAAGCCGATAATTAGATACAACGTGACCGACACCGTGTTCATCATATTCAATATGGCAGGAGGCAGGTTTTTCGACTTTCTCTGGGCAGTCGGCATCCTCCAATGCCAAAGCGCCCTTGGCAAAAAACGTACCCGTTAGCTCAAGGTTGTGCCGGGCAGGCAGGAAAGTAGGATCCATCGCCCAAGCCGCCCTGAAATGTCGCATGGCCAATGCATGATCTCCTTTGGTTTCAGCAAGCACGCCCAGAAGGTTGTGCGGCTGTGCGCTGTTGGGATCCTCCATCATTGCCATCATAACGTCGTACTCGCAGCGCTCATAGTTGCGCTGCGCCAACGCATCTCGAAAATCCTTGCAGAGCTGCGTCATGTCGTTGTTCTCCTCGTTATCCGTTCTCGAAAGCTCATCGAATGTTATCGCAAAGGCCATTGTGGTCTCCATAAATCAAAGCTCCTTTCCGCAAGGGACGATTTGCGGTTCCCTTTTGTCTGCATCTATATAATAGCACGTCGAACGTGAGCATAGTGTGAGAAGCCCAGGAAAACGTGTGAGAATTTTGTGAGGATAAAATCGAGCTATGATGCGCTCCTCCAGGTTCTGACGCACCGACACTGCACCGGGGAACCTATAGCTACTCTACATTACTTCAATAATATGGGCTGCGATCTATCTGCGAGGCTGTCTGCACGTATGGCCGCTCCACGGGAAACGTGCCACTGCGCATCTGCTCCCACGAACAGGGCGGCAGATATGTGTCTACACGGAGACGAAAACACTGACCTCCGGCTCCGCCGGCCGCGCGCCAACGGCCATATTGCGGAAGAGCCCCGGAGCCTCCCTCAGCGCCGCGAAGCTACCTTGCTGCACGACGCGTCCCCTTTCCAGTACGACGATGGCGTCGCAATTCTGCAACGTGGTCAGGCGGTGGGCGATGGCAATGACAGTGGTCCCGTTCTCGTGGCAGAGTTTCTCGATCTCGGCCTGCACGCGCTTTTCTGAAGCGTTATCCAGCGCCGAGGTGGCTTCGTCGAGGATCAACAACCGCGGGCTGCGCAAAAACACGCGTGCCAGGGCGATACGCTGCCTCTGTCCGCCGGAGAGGTTTCTCCCGCCCTCTGCCAGCACAAAGGAATACGCGCCGGGCAGGCGCTCAATGTCCGCGTCCACGCTGGCGCGCCGTGCCGCCTCGCGCACTTCCTCCAGAGACACATCCCGCTCAAGGCCATAGCGTATGTTGCGCTCCACCGTAGGGTCAGGGCAAAAACCCAACGCCAATCTGAACACTCTTTACGCGAGCTGCCTCGAAAACCGATTGTACCGCCACGCGCATTGTGCTATACTAAACGCACAGAGCCTGCAAATAAAAAGTCAAGAGGCGTATACGTAAAAAATCCCCCTGAGGATCAGGGGGAATAATGTGAGGAGAAAAGGGGCAACGCAAAGGGGAGTGCAAAACATTGAGATGCTTATCAAGGATGCGTCTGCATTCATTGAGGATGCCCAACGGGTCATCACAGAAGTAGCACAGGTATGCCAGCAAGGTCACGGCGCAGCACAGGTTTTTCCTGTGTTCAATGTCGAGGTATCCGTCTTGACACGGCGCAGTGAATTGTTCCCATACTCCCGAATCAGCAGCGGGTTGACCGCGCTGACGAACACGCCGGACGCATGAATGTACTGGGCGACAGGTTCATAGTACCGCTCGGTGTGTTCCATAACCACTCTCGTCTCACCATCCGGGCTTTTGAGAAGGTCTGCCAGCTTCTTAAGTTCGATGGCGGTGTGACGGACTTCAAAAGGTTTGACCACGATCTGTCCGAATGGACGGGGGCGACCATGCTTTTGTTCTTGGAAACGTCAATCCCTACTGCGTTCATGTGATCTTCTCCCCTGTATGGATT
>DVOU01000008.1:0-97645 GCA_018713365.1 Candidatus Pullichristensenella excrementipullorum | reverse complement strand
GCCTCCAAGCCGTTCTCCATGAACTCCGCGATGGTCTCCTTGAACAGATTCTGGATGTCGTCCATGCTGCCGATGTTTGCCATCTGCAGCAGCTCCCGGATCTTCTCCCGTCGCGCCTTTTCTTCCGGGGTACGGTTCTTTCTGGCCATGTGTTTTACCTCCTGTGTGATGCTTCTATTCTACACCTCATGGGAGGTTTACACAAAGTTTGGGACGGTCTCCTTTCTATCGCACTTTTCAAGCCTTTCTATCATTTTACCCCTGCGTTTGTGCCTGAACGCAGGGGTTTGTCAGTGGTCTGAAGCCGCCCGACACACGTCGGACGGCTTGTCTTTGCATATCTACGAGGCGGCGTTCACGTAGCGCACCTCGCCGGGCATGATGAGGCCCAGTTCGTCGCGGGCGGCGCGCTCGACATAGGCGTCGGTCTGCACGAAGTCGATCTCTTCCTGCAAGGCGTCGATCTCGGCCACCAGCTGGTCGCGCTGCGCCGTCAGGCTCTCCACCTCGGCGCTGGCGGCGTCGAGCCGGCCCCGCGTCACCAGAAAACTGATGGAAAACACCAGCGCCGCCGTCAGCGTCAACAGCAGCCAGAACCGGGGGCGTACCTGCCTTGCGTGCATCCCGCCAAGCCTCCTTGTTCGAACGTATTGTTAATGATTCGACATCGGGAGGCGCTTTCCTTTAACGAAAGATGACTTTAAATAGACGAAATTTGACGATGCGACGCCATATTCGTCGAAATTTGCGCACAATGGCGCGCAAAAGCCCGCGCCCGAGGCGGTGCGGCCCGAGGGCGTAGAGCGCCGCGCCCGCGCCCGCGCCGAGAAAGGCGAAGAGGCGCATTTGACCGTAGTTGGCGAAGGTGAGCGCGCCGCCCAGCACCAGCGCGGACATCAGGCCAAAGGCGAGGTCGGCGCAGAGGGAGAGCAGCGTCCCCGCGCGCAGCAGCCGCCGCAGCGCCGCCAGCAGGTCGTAGACAAGCCCGACGAGCAGCCCGGCGACCATCATCGCCACAAGCACCTTCCACTGCCCAATGGTGGCAAAGAGCATGGCGGCCCCCTAGCGGAAGAGGCGGGCAAACACGCCGCCCTCGCGCCGCGCCTTGCCGGAGTACTCAATGGCGGAGATCTCGCCCTCCACCACGAGCTGGCCGTTTTTCAGGTCCAGTTCCTCCACGTGCAGGCCCGCGCCGGTGACGGTCATCTGCCCCACGTCGGTCAAAAGCACCACCAGCTGCTCGTTGAAGCAGTCCACATCGGAAACGCCGGTGATAATGGCGCGCTCGCGCCCGGTGAGGCCGAGCGTATGGCGCGTAGCGGTCGGCTGCTGCATGCGAAAGCCCCCTCTCATGGCAATGGTATGCGCGCGGGGGCGGGAAAAGACGGCGGTTGCCAAAGGCCTCGCCATCGCGTATAATAGAGGTGGGAGGTGATGCGCGTGGCGCGGCTTTACGATATGGAACAACTGCGCGCGCTGGTCGCGCCCGTGGCGAAGGATTTTGGCGTGCGCAGCGTCTATGCCTTTGGCTCCTATGGCCGCGGACAGGCAAACGGCGAAAGCGACCTCGATCTGCGCATCGAGGCGGGGGGCATCCGCTCGCTCTTTGCCCTGGCGGACTTCCGGCAGACGCTGGAGGACAGGCTGCACATCCCCGTGGACGTCGTTACCTCGGATATCGACGACCGGGACTTTCTGCGCGCCATCGCGCGCGACGAGGTGCTTTTGTATGCTGAAGGACAGGGATAGAGCCATCCTGCAAAAGATCGTGATCTATTGTCAGCAGATCGAACAGACGGTGGCGCGCTTCGGCGCGGATTTCGAGACCTATTGCGCGGACCACGTTTATCGCAACGCCTGCTGTATGTGCATTTTGCAGATCGGCGAGCTGGTGGGGAAGTTGAGCGGAGAACTGACCGCCGCCTGCCCCAATATCCCGTGGCGCAGCATCCGGGCGACGCGCAACCTCTTCGCCCACGCCTATGGAAACGTCAGCGCGCGCATCACATGGCAGACAATCCGGGAGGATATTCCCGAATTGCGGGAAAACTGCCGGAAGATACTGGCATCCGGGGAAACAGAGGGAGATTGAACGGCGGCTCTCCGCAAAATTTCCCCATCGCCCTTGACTTTCCCACCCCCGTCTGGTATAATCTCCAAGGTCTAACGAAGTACACTGAAGGGCCATCCCCGCCGCACGTGGCCGGGAATGGCGCTTTGCTATGCCGCGAAGGAGGTCTACCATGTCGCACACCTATGACGTAATCGTCGTCGGCGCCGGCCCGGCGGGCATCTTCACCGCTCTGGAGCTGACGGAGAAAATGCCCGAGGCCCGGCTGCTGCTCATTGATTCCGGCCTGCACATCGACCGCCGCGCCTGTCCGGCGCGCAAGCTGCACCGCTGCGTCCACTGCGAACCCTGCAACATCATGAGCGGCTGGGCCGGCGCGGGCGCGTTTTCCGATGGCAAGCTCTCCCTCTCCGAGGAAGTGGGCGGCCACATCGTCGATTACCTGCCCCGGCAGGAGGTGCGCGACCTCATCGCCTACGCCGATTCCATCTACTTAAAGCACGGCGCGCCCACGCTCGTCCACGGCCTCAACGACCCCAAGGTGGACGAGATCATGTACGAATGCTCGCGCCACAACATCCAGCTCATTCCCTGCCCGGTGCGCCATTTGGGCACGGAGCATGCCTTCGACGTGCTGCGCGACATGTACGTCACCCTCAGCAAGCGCCCCGGCTTCGAGTTCCGCGAGCGCACCACCGCCGAGGGCCTCTTGGTGGAGGATGGCCGCGTGGCCGGCGTGTACATGTCCGGCCCGGACGGCCAGCGCCTGCTGGAGCGCGCCCGCTACGTGGTGGCCGCCCCCGGCCGCGGCGGCGCGGCGTGGCTTTCGCAGATGGCGAAGGAGAACGACATCGAGACGCACAACAACGAAGTGGACATCGGCGTGCGCGTCGAAGTGCCCAATTCGGTGATGGACCACCTCACCCAGCACCTCTACGAGGCCAAGCTGGTCTACTATTCCGACACCTTTGAAAACAAGGTGCGCACCTTCTGCATGAACCCCGGCGGACTGGTCAGCGAGGAACACTACGAGGGCGGCCTCGCCGTGGTCAACGGCCACAGCTATGCCGACCAGAAATTGCGCACGCACAACACCAACTTCGCCATGCTGGTCTCCACGCGCTTCACCGAGCCGTTCGACCAGCCCATCGAATACGGCCGCTACATCGCTCAGCTGGGCAACATGCTCACCGGCGGCGGCGTGATGGTGCAGCGCCTCGGCGACCTGCTCAAGGGCCGCCGCACGGACGCCTCGCGCCTGAAAAAGTCCACCACCATTCCCACGCTGGAGACCGCCGTGCCCGGCGACCTCTCCTTCGTGCTGCCGCACCGCCACCTCACCAGCATCATCGAGGCCCTGCGCGCCTTCGACAACGTGGCCCCCGGCCTCTATTCGCAGAACACGCTGCTCTACGGCGTGGAGGTGAAGTTCTACTCCTCCAAGGTGGCCGTGGGCGAGCATTTTGAGACCGCCCTGCCCGGCTTCTACGCCATTGGCGACGGCGCGGGCGTGACGCGCGGCCTTATGCAGGCCTCCGTCACCGGCGTGGTCGTCGCCCGCGACATCATGGGCCAGCTCGGGAAGATGTAAAAGGAAGAGACACCCCCCTCGGGACGCGCGCCCGAGGGGGCGTTTTCATGCCCGGCCGTTCGCCATCGCGCAGAAGCGCAAACGGCCGGAAGCGTTCGGGACAGGAGCGATGAAACACGGCAGTCCGTGCGGCAAGACTGCGCGGGCTGTTTTTTTGTCTGTCAACATTTAAAAAACTGTATGGAACATCAAAAATGATGTGATTTCGATACATAACATCCGCTGTAATATACATTATATTTTTGGGGAGGAGGTGGTGGAAACGAAAACGACAGCGGATAGACTGCGCGAGCTTCGCGTGGACAGGGACATGACGCAAAGGGAAGTTGGCGAGGTGCTGGGCATTCCGCAGCAACAGTATTCGCAGTACGAAACGGGGCAGATCGACCTGCCGCTGCGCTATCTGCGCAAGCTCATCGACCTGTTCGACGTTTCCGCCGACTACCTTCTGGGCCGCACGCAGCGCCCGGAGAACAAGTCCTTCCGCAACGTGCAGGTGACGAAGGACTGTTCCTGCGCGGCGCTCTTGAACGCCGTCCTCTCGCTTTCCGAGGAAGACCGCGAGGCGGCGGTGGAATACGTGCGCCTGCTGCGGCTCAAGGAGCGGGCGAAGAAACTCTGAGGGCGCGGCAACGGACATGCCGCGGAAACAACGGGAGAAATGGGGGATCACCAATGCAAAACAGCGCGCCGCGCAGATCGGAGCGGGAGAGCAACTTTGAACTTCTGCGCATCGTGGCCATGTTCCTCGTGGTGCTGTACCACGCCTCCGGGAGGGCGCGGGGCCTGGCGGAAGATCAGGGCTTTTCCACGAATCCCTTCTTCTTTCAGCTATGCTCCTTCTGCGGCGATCTGGGCAACAGCCTGTTCGTGCTGATCAGCGGATACTTCCTCGCCGGGCGCTCCTTCAGCGCGCGCCGCGTTGCGCGCCTGTGGATGCAGACGCTGTTCTGGTCCGTGCTGCTCACGGCGCTGGCGCTGGCGGCTGGCCGGTCCTTCAGCATCCGCGAGGTCTGGCGGGGGATGACGCCCGTGTTCTCCATCACCTACTGGTTCATCACCTGCTATCTGATCTTCTGCTTTTTCCAGCCGTACATGGATCGCCTCCTCGATACGCTGGACCGCCGCGAGTTCAGGCGCCTGCTGGTGGTGATGTTCGTGGTCTTTTCCCTGCTGCGCACGGTGGTGCCGGGCGGCTTTGTCCACTTCACCAAGATGACCATGTTCTTCTTCCTGTACAGCATCACCGCCTACCTGCGCCGCTACCCGGACGCGGTGGGCGTGTTCAGCCGCGCGTGGCGCTGCTTTGCCGCCGCCGGGGCGCTGGCACTGCTGCTCATCGGCTATTTCGCCCTCTGCCTCCGCTTCGGCGATCGCATCTCCTCCCTGCGCCTCGACCGCTTCAACCACATGGCCACGCTGCCGCAGCTGGCCATGGCGCTGCTGATCTTCCTCGGCTTCCGCGCCCTGCGCATGCCCCATTCGCGGCTGGTGAACCGCCTGGCGACCGCCTGCCTGGGCGTCTACCTCATCCATTACAGCTACGCCTGGCGCGACTGGATCTGGCACACGCTCTTTGGCGCGCTGCCCATGAACAGGGCCGCGGCCATCATCCCCTGCCTGCTCTTGGCGGTGGTGCTGGTCTACGCGCTTTGCACGCTGCTGGAGCTGCTGCGCCTGCGCTTTGTCGAACCCGTCTGCATGCGCCTGATCGACCGCATCCCGCCCGTGCGGCGGGAACTGGAAAGGGCCGCGCGGCGCTGAAAAAAGGACCGTTCCCGCGAACGCTGCGTGGGAACGGTCCTTTTCTGTCCTTTGCTCAGCCGCGATCCGTCTCGTGCAATACGCGGTAGAGATTCAGCCCGGCGATCTTTTCGATCTGCGTTTGCGCGTACCCGCGCTTTGCCAGCTCTTCCAATACCTTGGGGAAATCCGCCGCCGTGGCAAGGCCTTCCGGCGTTTCGGAAATGCCGTCGAAGTCCGAGCCGAAGCCCACGCAGTCCTCGCCGCCCAGTTCCATGTAGGCGTCGATGTGGCGCACCACGTCGTCGATGGCGGCGCGTCCGCCCTCGCGCAAAAATTCAGGGCAGAAGTTGATGCCGACGTAGCCGTGGCGATCAAAGATGGCGCGCGCCTGCTCGCGCCTTAAGTTGCGCGGCACGTCGCACAGCCAGCGGCAGTCCGAATGGCTGGCCACCGGCGGCAGGACGGACAGCTCGCATACGTCCCAGAACCCGGCCTCGTTGAGGTGGGAGACGTCCGCCAGCACGCGCAGACGGCCCATTTCGGCAAGGAACTCCCGCCCGCGCGTTTTGAGGCCGCTTTTCGAGCCGCCCACGGCGGGATAGCCCAGCTCGTTTTCAAAGTTCCACGTCAGCGCGATCATGCGCACGCGCACCTCGCCATCCAGCGCGCGCAGCTTTGCAAGGTCGCCCTCAAACAGCTCGCCGCCCTCCACCGTGACCACGGCGTGGGGCGTTGTGGGCGGCGTTTTGGGCATGTCGCCGGTGATGACCGGCAGGCCGAAGGCAGAAAGCGCCTCGCACATGGGGCGCGCGCGGTGGAAGCCGCGCTCCTCGTCCTCGCCGGCGAACATCGCCATTGCCTGCACGCCCACGCCTCCCCGCGCGAGCGCATCCGGCGTCACTGAATGGGGCTTTCCCCCCGTGACCATGCGATAAAGCGCGTCGCAATGCGCGTCCGCTGTAAACATATCCTCGCCTCCGGCGCATATATTTTCGTTCGTGGGCCGCGCCGCGCGCGGTCTGGCCGGATTATACGCCTTTCCCGCGCCCGCCGCAAGCGCGTCCAGGGGAGCAATAATATTACTTTTTTGTGAAAATCGCATCGCCCCATGCGTTTTTCCCGATCGCCCGCGCGCGTGGGAAAGCCTGAAAATGCTTGCCATGCCGTGCAAACGCGGGCTTCATGGCGCAGGCAAAAAACCGCCATGTCCGTGGTTTTTGTGTAAAAGGTGAATTTCTTTCGCGCCCAAACTGCAATTTGCGCTTGCAAAAGCGCCATAAGTCTGCTATAATACAAACAATGTTTTTTCGTTTATATGGCGCCTCATTTAAGCCCTTTCGGGCGCAAGCCCGTTGCAAGATAGGGAAAAAACGTTAAGGGGGATCATTCATGAAGAAACTGCTTTGCATGCTCCTGGCGCTGACGGTCGTTCTGGTCGCCTTCGCTGGCATCGCTTCCGCCGAGGAAGCCGCCAACTGGAAGATCGCCATCATGACCGGCACCACCTCCCAGGGCGAGGAAGAGTTCCGCGCCGCCGAGGCTCTCAAGGAGAAGTATCCTGACAACGTCATCACCGACACCTACCCGGACCAGTTCATGGCCGAGCAGGAGACCACCATCGCCAAGCTGACGGCGTTCGCCGCCGACCCCGACGTGAAGGCCATCGTGATGTGCCAGGCCGTGCCGGGCGCCACCCCCGCCTTCAACGCCATCCGTGAGATGGGCCGCGACGACATCCTCTTCATCGCGGGCGTGCCGCAGGAAGACCCGGCCGTCATCGCCGAGGCTGCCGACATCGTCATGTACGCCGACGAGATCAAGCAGGGCGACTCCATCATGGAGACCTGCGCCAACTGGGGCATCGAAGTGTTCATCCACTACTCCTTCCCGCGCCACATGGCCATGGAGCTGATCGTCGGCCGTCATGACCTGATGGTCGAGAACGCCGCCGCTCTGGGCATCGAGTTCGTGGACGTCACCGCTCCCGACCCGACCGCTGAGGCCGGCGCCACCGCTTCCCAGCAGTTCATCCTCGAGGATGTGCCGCAGCAGCTGGCCAAGTACGAGGGCAAGAAGGTCGCCTTCTTCACCACCAACTGCGGCATGCAGGAAGCCCTGCAGACCGCCGTGCTGGATCAGCCCAACGCCTACTATCCGCAGCCCTGCTGCCCGAGCCCGTATCACGCCTTCCCGGCCACCTTGGGCCTGGAGTTCGAGATCGGCGCTGACGACGAGGCCGCCCTGCAGGCGATCGCCGCTGCTCTTGCCGAGCATGACGCCGTGGGCCGCTTCTCCACCTGGCCGCATCCGGTGAACATGGCTCTGGTCAACGTTGGCTTCGAGTATGCCAAGGCCTGGATCGAGGGCACCATCACCGAGCGCAACGACGCTGAGGCCCTGAACAACCTGTTCGTGGAGACCTACGGCGAGGGCGTTGCCACCATCGAGAACTACACCAACGCCGAAGGCACCACCTTCGACAACTACTACACCGTGATGCTCACCCCCGTGGACTTCAACGACTACCTCGTTGAGGACGCCGCGGCCTAAAGAACATTCCCGGGTAGAAAACGGCCCGCCTCTTCTTGGGGAGGCGGGCCGATTCCCCGCTTCAAGGGAGGAACACGCATTGGGCGCAGAATACGTGCTGGAAATGAAAAACATAACCAAGCGATACGGCGAGACCACCGTACTCTCGGACGTGTCGCTGTCGGTGCGCCCCGGCGAGATCCACGCGCTGCTTGGTGAAAACGGCGCGGGAAAATCCACGCTGATGAACGTGCTGTTCGGCATGCCGGTCATCCATTCCACCGGCGGCTTCGACGGCGAAGTGCTCATAGGCGGCGAAAAGGCGAATATCCTTTCGCCCAACGACGCCATGAACGCGGGCATCGGCATGGTGCATCAGGAGTTCATGCTCCTGCCGGGCTTCACCATCACCGAGAACATCAAATTGAACCGCGAGATCACCCGGCCCAGCATCCTCAGCAAGGTGCTGCGCCTGAAGAATCTGGAAAACCTCGACATGCCCGCCATGCGTCAGGACGCCCGCAAGGCGCTGGACAGCGTGGGCATGACTCTGGACGAGAACACGCTGGTCAAGGGCCTGCCGGTCGGCTACATGCAGTTCGTCGAGATCGCCCGCGAGATCGACAAAAAGGGCATTCGCCTGCTGGTGTTTGATGAGCCGACCGCCGTTCTGACGGAGTCCGAGGCGGAAACGCTGCTCTCCGTCATGAAACAGATCGCCAAGAGCGGCATCGCCATCATCTTCATCACCCACCGTCTGGATGAAGTCATGGCCGCCGCCGACAACATCACCATCCTGCGCGACGGCAAACTGGCCGCCACCCGCGAAAAGGGCAAGACCTCTCTGGTCGAGCTTGCGGAGCTGATGATCGGACGCAAGGGCGAAGCCGTGGTCACCGCCACGCCGAAGGCGGAAAACGCCAACGCCAACATCGCCCTTTCCATAAAGAACCTTATCGTCGATATGCCCGGCGAGGACGTCAAGGGCGTGGACCTCGACGTGCGCGAAGGCGAGATCCTCGGCGTGGGCGGCCTGGCCGGTCAGGGCAAGATCGGCATCCCCAACGGCATCATGGGCCTCTATCCCGCCGCCGCCGACAAGATCGAGTTCTTTGGGCAGCCGCTGCCCCTCAACGACGCGGCCAACGCCCTGAAAAGCGGCATGGCCATGGTCTCCGAAGACCGGCGCGGCGTGGGCCTGCTGCTCGATCAGTCCATCGAGGACAACATCGCCTTCAACGCCATGCAGATCAACGGCGATTTCCTCCACAAGGTCGCCTTCATCACCACCAAGGACGGCAAGAAGGTGCGCGATCACGCCAAAAAGATGATCCACGATCTGGACATCCGCTGCACCTCCTCCCGCCAGGCGGCGGGCACGCTCTCCGGCGGCAACCAGCAGAAGGTGTGCGTGGCGCGGGCGCTGACGATGAACCCCAAGTTCCTCTTCGTCTCCGAGCCGACCCGCGGCATCGACATCGGCGCCAAGAAGCTGGTGCTGGAAACGCTGGTCAAGCTCAACCGCGAACAGGGCATGACCATCGTCATGGTCTCCTCGGAATTGCAGGAGCTGCGCTCCATCAGCGACCGCATCGCCATCATCGCCGAGGGCAAGGTGGTCGACATACTCGCGCCGGACGCCTCCGACGCGGATTTCGGCCTTGCCATGTCCGGCATCAAACCCACGAAGGGAGGCGAAGGCGCGCATGAATAGCCTTTCCAAGTCGCAAAAGATCGCCTTTATCGCCCTGCTGGTGGCGGCGATCGTGCTTATCGCCGGCGGCGCGTTCGGCGTTGTCAACCGCACCAGCGCCTCGGGCGAGCAGATGCTCAGCGATATGCGCCTCACCGCGCTTCTGACCACGGCCGGCGAAGGCTCCAAGGAAGCCCTCATCGAGGCCGAGATCGAGGCCGCCCGCGAAGCGGCCAAAGCCGCCGGCGGCGGACTTGCCGCGATCCGCGAAGCCGTGGCCGCGGCCGAGGCCGAAGCCACCGAGCGCGTGGCCAACATGACCATCGAAGTGGACCTCGACACCGTGGACACCTCCGCCCTCATCCCCGCTGTGGCCGATATGCTTGCGGCGCAGCGCGCCTTGGGCGAACAGACCGACAAGGATGAGGCCGCCTACGCCGAGAAGATGCTCGCGCAGGCCCCCGTCGAGGACACCGCCGAAGAAGAGATCCTCGAAGCCGCCCCCGCCGACGCGGAGGCCGCCATGGACATGGAGATGTCCGAGGACGAGATGATGCTCGAGGATGAGGAGCCCGAAGTGGACATGTCCGGCTTCGTGGCCACCGAGGAGATGAACGCCCTTTCCGCCGTGGTGGACGAAAAGTACGTCGCCCTCAGCGCGGCCCTGCAGGGCGTCTCCCCCGACCTCTCCGACGCGGCGCTGGAGACCCTCAAGCCCACCATCGAATCGCTGCTCTATCAGCGCGGCGATACCTATGAAAGCCAGTACGATCGCCTCAATGAGTTCGGCAACGCCGGCTTCATCTCCTGGGTGACCCGCTACGGCGACGACCTCATCACCGTGGGCGTGGCGCTGGCGCTGGTCGCGGTCATGGTGTTCTTCGCCAAGTCGCTTTTGAAGGCGCTGGGCGTGCCGCGCATGATCATCACCTGCTTCTTCATGCTTCTGTGCGTGCTGGCGGTGATCTACGATCTGTCCCTGACCACGCTTTTGTCCAACGCCGTGGTGCGCATGGCGATGAACAGCGTGCTGGTGCTGGCCATGCTGCCGGGCATCCAGTGCGGCATCGGCTTGAACCTCGGTTTGCCGCTGGGCATCGTCGGCGGTCTGGTGGGCGGCCTTCTGTGCATCGAGTTTGGCTTCTCGGGCCTGCCGGGCTTCCTCTTCGCCATCGTCGTCGGCTGCCTGATCGCGGCCTTGGTGGGCATGGCCTACGGCGCGCTGCTCAACCGCCTCAAGGGCAGCGAGATGTCGGTCACCACCTATGTGGGCTACTCGATCATCTCCCTGATGTGTATCGCCTGGCTGCTTCTGCCCTTCCAGTCCGACAAGCTGCGCTGGCCCCTTGGCCGCGGCCTGCGCGCGACCTTGACGCTGGACGGCGCTTACCGCCACATCCTCAACGACTTCCTGGCCTTTGACATCGGCTCCTTCACGGTGCCGACGGGCCTGATCCTCTTCATGGCGCTGTGCTGCTTCCTGATGTGGATGTTCAGCCGCTCCAAGACGGGCGTGGCCATGCAGGCGGTGGGCAACAACCCGCGCTTTGCCGAGGCCACGGGCATCTCCGTCAACAAGATGCGCATCATCGGCACCACGCTTTCGACCATGCTGGGCGCGGTGGGCATCATCGTCTACAGCCAGAGCTACGGCTTCATGCAGCTCTACACCGCCCCGAGGCAGATGGGCTTCATCGCCGCCTCGGCCATCCTCATCGGCGGCGCGAGCGTGTCGCGGGCGAAGATCAGCCACGTCATCATCGGCGCCTTCCTCTTCCAGGGCGTTTTGACGCTGGGCATGCCGGTGGCCAACGCGCTGGTGCCCCAGTCGACGATTTCGGAAACCATGCGCATACTGATCTCCAACGGCATCATACTCTATGCGCTGACCAAGGCGGGAGGTGGCTCGCGTGGCTAACAAACGTTCGATCGGCGAGTGGGTGCGTCAAAACATCGTCACCGTCATCTTCATCATCCTCTGCGCCGTCTGCTTCATCCTCTCGGGTGAAACGCCCGCCTACGTGGCCATGGAGCTGGTCAACCGTCTGGCGCGCAACGCCTTCATCGTGTTGTCGCTGATCATCCCCATCGTCGCCGGCATGGGCATCAACTTCGCCATCACCATCGGCGCGATGGCGGCGCAGATCGCCATCCTCTGGGTGTTGGAGTGGCAGATCCCCGGCATCGGCGGCTTCCTCGTCGCCGCGCTGATGACCATTCCCATCGCCTCGCTGTTCGGCTTCCTCATCGGCAAGCTGCTCAACAAGATGAAGGGTCAGGAAATGATCGGCGGTATGATCCTCGGCTACTTTGCCAACGGTCTTTACCAGCTGCTCTTCCTCTTCATCTTCGGCAACCTCATCCCCCTGCACACCGACGGCCTGGTCATCAAGGGCTCCACGGGCGTTGCCAACACGCTGGATATGTCCGGCCCCACCGGCATCCGCAAGGCGCTGGATAACCTGTGGTCGCTGGAGTTCGCGCCGGCGCTGTACCTGTTCGCGGGCCTCATCACCGTGGTGATGGTCATCCTCTACCTGCGCAAGAGTGCTACGCTGCGCCGCCTGATCGTCGTCGAGGCGGTTCTGGCCGCCTGCGTCATCGCCGTGCAGTTCCCGGCTGTGAACGAGATCTTCTTCCTCGTGCGCGTGCCGGTGGTCACCTTCCTGGTGGTCGGCCTGCTGTGCCTGTTCAACGTGGTCATCATGAAAACCCGCCTCGGCCAGCAGTTCCGCGCCGTCGGCCAGAACCGCGTGGTCGCCAACGCCGCGGGCATCAACGTGGACAAGACGCGCATCATCGCCATCATCTTCTCCACCGTGCTGGCTGGCCTTGGCCACCTGATCTTCGCGCAGAACCTCGGCTCGTTGCAGACCTATGGCGCGCATGAGCAGGTCGGCCTCTACGCGGGCGCGGCCATCCTCGTGGGCGGCGCGTCCATCGTCAAGGCTTCGAACGGTCAGGCGCTGCTTGGCGCGCTGCTGTTCCACCTGTTGTTCATCGTCGTCTCCGGCGCGGGCCGTACCGTGTTCGGCGACGCCGCCATCGGCGAGTACTTCCGCGTGTTCATCTCCTACGGCGTCATCGCTGTCGCCCTGGTCATGCACGCCTGGAGCGCCGTCAGCAAGCGCAAGGACCCGGAGGCGCAGCTGCGCGCCGCGTCCGAAAAGGCGTAAACACACATTCGTTCGCCCTCTTCCGCGCATTTCGCGGGAGGGGGCTTTTTCCACCCATTCGCGCGTTTCGCGGAGGGGCTTTCCGCGCTTCGACGCCCACCCGCGCGTTTCGCGGGGCTTTTCCGCCTGCCGCCCATTCGCGTGGTTTTGCGGGATATTTTCCGCGCACCGCTACACCGCCCATTCGTGCGCCTCGCAGGGGGCTTTTTCGCGCCGCCCCGCCGTGCTTTCGCGCGTTTCGCGGCGTTTTTCCGCGCTTCGCCGCCCATTTGCGTGGTTTCGCGGGGCTTTTCCGCGCTGCCATGCCGCCCATTCGTGCGTTTCGCGGGGCTTTTCCGCACCCACCGTGCTTTCGCGTGTCTCGCGTGGCTTTTCCGCCCCGCCGCGCCGTGCTTTCGCGTGTCTCGCGGGGCTTTTCCGCGCTGGCTCGCCGCCCATTTGCGTGGTTTCGCGTGGCTTTTCCGCGCTGCCGCGCCGCCCCACCGTGCTTTCGCGTGTCTCGCGGGGCTTTTCCGCCCTGCCGCCGCCCATTTGCGCGTTTCGCGGGGGCTTTTCTACGCTTTGCCGCGCCACCCCTTCGCGCATTGCACGCATTTCACGCAAGGGGGCTTTTCCTTTGCCCCCGGCGCTGGTATAATGGTGGCATGGAGGGATATGTATGCAACTTTACAGCGAGTGCCTGTACTGCATGTTCGATCACCACTGGTCGCTGGTCAAGGACCACCAGGACGAGGCGCGCAAGGCGGCGTTCATGCGCGAAGTCTGCCGCGTGCTGGCCGATGCCGACCCGTCGCTGGCTTCGCCCGTGCCCACCGCGAAGCTGCAAAAGCTCTACGCCGCGCGCTTTCCCGAGCGCGACAACTACGCCGAACTCAAGCGCCGCTACAACGATATGATGCTCTCCCGCCTGCCGGAACTGCGCGAAAAGCTCCGCGGCGCGCCCGACCCGTTCAAACTGGCCGTGTGGATGGCCATGGCCGGCAACTACATAGATTTCGGCATCCTCAAACAGATCGACGACGCGCGCCTTGCAAATATGCTGCTCACCCCGGACGAAAAGGCCGTGGGCACGCCGGTGCTTGACGAACTGCGCGCCGACGTGCGCTCCGCCCGCCACCTGGTCTACGCCTGCGACAACTGCGGCGAGGTGGTGCTGGATATGCTGCTGATGGAGGAGATGAAGCGCGAAAACCCGGCGCTGACCATCACAGCGCTGGTGCGCGGCGAGGACGTACTCAACGACGTCACCGCCGAGGACGCCCGCGCCGTGGGCCTCGACCGCGTGGCAAAGATCGTCGGCAACGGCTCCAACATCGGCGGCACGCAGCTGGAACTGCTCGGCGACGAGGCCCGCGAGGCGATGCAAACGGCGGACGTGGTCATCTCCAAAGGTCAGGGCAATTTCGAGACCCTCACCGGCGCCGACCTCAACATCTACTACCTCTTCCTCGCCAAATGCCCGCACTACACCAAGTGGTTCGGCATGGAACACATGGCCGGTCAACTGCTGCACGCCCGCCCCACCCGCTGACCCATAAAAAACCCGCCTACCGCGCACCCACTTGCCCGCCCCGTCCCCACCCATTCCCCGAAAAGCCACCGTGCCTCTGCCCAGCCCCCAAAAACTGCCGCAGGCGGACGTTCGTCGCCCCCCAAAACCCACGCAGGCGCGCGGCCCCTGCTCGTGGGCCGCGCACCGTCGCTTGCCACCACCGCTCCAAGCGAAACGCACCGCAGCCTGCCTGCCCCCTGCGCGTGGGGCAGACAGGCGTCACCCCGGAGCCAAAGGCACTGGCCGCCGGCACTGCCGGCTTGACAAGGGAGGGGCGTTCGCGATACAATAGAGATTCAAGGATGATGTGGGAGGTCTTGCCCCATGTATGTAGTGGTCGGCCTGGGCAATCCGGGCCGTAAGTATGAGCATACGCGCCATAATGTCGGGTTTGACATCGTGGACGTGCTGGCCCAGCGCAACAATATCACCCTCGCGCGCCTGCGCTGTAAGGCCGTGGTGGGGGAGGGCACGATCGCCGGACAGCGCGTGGCGCTGGCGCTGCCGCAGACCTATATGAATCTGAGCGGCGAGAGCGTGGTGCAGCTGGTCAACTGGTATAAGCCCGAGCGCGACCAGCTCATCCTCTGCTTTGACGACGTGGACCTTCCCGAGGGCAAGCTCCGCTTCCGCCCCTCCGGCTCGGCGGGCACGCACAACGGCATGCGCAACATCATCTACCTCCTTGGCCGCGACGATTTCCCGCGCCTGCGCGTGGGCATCGGCCGCCCGCCCGAGGGCTGGGACCTCAAGGACTACGTGCTTACCGGCTATCGCACCCCCGCCGAGCGCCAGACCATGTTCGACGCCTTCGTCGCCGCTGCCGAGACCGTGGAGCGCCTCATCGCCGGCGGCAACGACGCAGCCCGCGCCCGCGTCGCCGAATACAACAACGGCTGACGGGAGGAACATGCCATGCAGCGCGACAGCGAATTTCTGGCCACCGAAAAACCCTCAAAACTGCTTCTCAAGCTGGCGCTGCCCGCCGTGACCGCGCAGCTTGTCAACATGCTCTACAACATCGTCGACCGCATGTACATCGGCCGCCTCGAGGGCATCGGCACCGAGGCGCTGGCCGGCGTGGGCGCCTGCATGCCCGTGATTTTGCTCGTCAGCGCCTTTGCCGCGCTGGCCAGCATGGGCGGCGCGCCGCGCGCTTCCATCTTCATGGGCCGGGGCGACAGGGAGAGCGCGGAAAGGACCATGGGCAACTGCATGACGCTCCTGCTCGCCCTCGCCGCGCTGCTCACCGCCGCGCTGCTCGACTTCCAAAGGCCCATCCTCCTTACCTTCGGCGCGCTGCCGGAGACGCTGCCCTACGCCCTTGAATACATGAACATCTACGCCATCGGCACGGTGTTCGTGCAATTGGCGCTGGGCATGAACGCCTTCATCACCGCGCAGGGCTTCTCCCGCACCAGCATGCTCACCGTGCTGATCGGCGCGGTCCTCAATATCGGCCTCGATCCGCTGTTCATGTTCACCTTTGATATGGGCGTAAAGGGCGCGGCGCTGGCCACCATTCTCTCGCAGGCGGTGTCCGCGGCGTGGGTCATCTGGTTTCTCTGCGGCAAGCGCACGGTGCTGCGGCTGAGACTGCGCTTCATGGCCCCAAGGCCGAAACTGCTCCTGCCCTGCCTGGCGCTGGGCGTGTCGCCGTTTATCATGCAGGCCACGGAGGCGGCCATCAACGTCTGCTTCAACCGCCAGCTCGCCCTCTACGGCGGGGCGCTGGCCGTCAGCGCCATGACCATCCTCGCCAGCGTCATGCAGTTCGCCATGCTGCCCTTGCAGGGCCTCACGCAGGGCGCGCAGCCCATCACCAGCTATAACTACGGCGCGAAGAACGCTTCGCGCGTGCGCGCCTCCTTCCGCGCCCTGCTCGCCGCCTGCATGATCTACGCCGGGACGCTGTGGCTGGCGGTGATGCTCTTCCCCCACGCCTTCGCCGCCCTGTTCAGCACCGACGCGGGGCTTATCGACTTTACCGCCAAAGCCCTGCGCGTCTACATGGCCGTGGGCGTGCTGTTTGGCGTGCAGCTGGCCTGCCAGCAGACCTTCATCGCCCTTGGCAACGCCAAAAGCTCCCTCTTCCTCGCCGTGCTGCGCAAGATCGTGCTGCTCATCCCCCTCATCTACCTCCTTCCCGCCACATTGCCCATGGACAAGACCATGGCCGTGTACCTCGCCGAGCCGGTGGCCGACTTCCTCGCCGTGACCACGACCGCGCTGCTGTTCGCCCATCAGTTCCCCCGGGCGGTGCGCGCGCTGGAGACTGACGAATGTACGAAGACCTGAGCTGTCTCTTTGCCCCGCTGGAGGCAACAAGCGAATTTGGCGCCCTCACGGACGCCCTCTCCCGCCCGGGGGCCGCGCTGGCCTGCGGGCTGGACGACGCACAAAAACTGCATTTGACCACGGCCGCGGCGCGCAAACTGGGCAGACCGATTTTGTTCGTGACCTCCAACGAGGTCGCCGCCCAGCGCGTGCGCGAAGACCTCAACGCCCTGCTGGGCGGTGGCGCGGCGCTTTTGCCGGCGCGGGACATCTCCTTTTTGCGCACGGCGGCTTCCAGCCGCGAACTGACCATGCGCCGCCTTGAAGCGCTGGGCGCGGCGGCCACGGGCGAAGCAAAGGCGCTGGTGATGAGCGCCGAAACGCTTTTGTGCCGCCAGATGCCCCGCGAGCGCTTTTTGCAGAACGTCCTTGAGATCACGCCCGACATGCGCGTGGAGCCGACCGAGCTCGTCGCCCGCCTCGTCGAGGCCGGGTACGAGCGCACAGCGCTGGTGGAGGCGCGCGGCCAGTGCGCCCTGCGCGGCGGCATACTGGACATCTACCCCGTGGGCATGCCCGAGGCCGTGCGATTGGAGTTCTTCGACGACGAGGTGGACTCTCTGCGCGCCTTCGACGTCATGACCCAGCGCTCCACCTCCCACCTCGAGCGCGTCCGCGTTTACCCCGCCTCGGAAACGCTGCTCTCCGGCGAGGAATACCTGCGCGCGGCGCACGCGCTCAGGGCGATGCTCTCCCATCGCGCCGGGGCGCTGCGCGGCGAGGGCCGGCAAAAGCGCCTCGAGCGCGAGTTCGACCTCATCCCCTACGAGGACTTTTTGAAGCTCACCGGTGAGGAAGGGGAGAGCGCCCGCGCCCCCGAAGTCAGCGCCCTCACCCGCAATTTCCACACCGCGCTGACCGCGCTGGAAGCGGGGCACGACTTTGACGGCGCGGACAGCCTCGTGCCGGTGCTGGCCGGCTTTGCCGCCACCGCCATCGACTATCTGGACGACCCCATCCTCGTCTTCGACCAGCCCGCGCGCCTGCGCGAGCGCGCCGAGAACCGGGCGCTGGAATTTAAGGAACACTTCACCGCCGCCCTCGAACACGACGAGGCCCTGCCCAAACAGGCCGAACTGCTTTTGACCTGGGATGAGGCCCTCGCCCGCGCCGATGGTCGCCGCGTGCTGGCCCTCTATCCCTTCTTGCGCACGGAGACGGACTTCAAATTCAAGACCGTCCTGCAGTTCGAGGGCCGCAACGCCGCCGGGTACATGGGCAACATCCCGGAACTGGCGCGCGATCTGGACAAGTGGCTCAACGAGGGCTGGCGCGTGGCGCTGCTGGCCGGAGGCGTGGCGCGGGCAAAGCGCCTGCAATCGGCGCTGGCGGCGCAGAAGATCCAGGCGCAGCTGCCGGACGAGCCGCCCGAGGCGCTGCCGGAGGGCGAGGCGGTCATCCTGCCCGCCACGCTCTCGCGCGGCTTCCTCTATCCCGCGGCAAAACTTGCCGTCGTCTGCGAAACGGACATCTTCGGCATGGGCCGCCAGAAGGCGCGTTCGCGCGCCAAGAGCGGCGAAAAGCTGGCCGCGTTTACCGATCTCGCCGTCGGCGACTACGTGGTGCATGAAAACCACGGCGTCGGCCAGTACATGGGCACGGTGCGCCTCGCCTCGGAGGGCACCTACCGCGATTTTCTGCACATCCGCTATCAGGGCTCGGACAAACTCTACGTGCCCACCGACCAGCTCGACCGCGTGCAGAAATACATCGGCTCCGAGGGCGAGACGCCCAAGCTCAACCGCCTCTCCGGCGGCGAATGGCAGCGGCAGAAGGCGCGCGTCAAGGCCTCCATCCAGGAGATCGCCGGCGAGCTTTTGAAGCTCTACGCCCACCGCGAGGCCACGCCCGGCCACGCCTTCGACCCGGACACCCCCTGGCAGCGCGAGTTTGAGGACAGCTTCCCCTATGAGGAGACCCCCGACCAGCTCGCCGCCATCGAGGACATCAAGCGCGACATGGAAAAGCCGCGCATCATGGACCGCCTGCTCTGCGGCGACGTGGGCTACGGCAAGACCGAAGTGGCCCTGCGCGCCATCTTCAAATGCGTGATGGGCGGCAAGCAGGCGGCGCTGCTGGCTCCGACCACCATCCTCGTGCAGCAGCACTACGCCACGATGATGAACCGCTTCCACGGCTTCCCCGTCAAGGTGGACACCCTCTCGCGCTTCAAGACCGCGCAGGAACAGAAGGAAGTCATCCGCCAGCTGGAGGCGGGGGAACTGGACGTGGTCATCGGCACCCACCGCCTGCTCGGCAAGGACGTGAACTTCAAGGACCTCGGCCTGCTCGTCGTGGACGAGGAACAGCGCTTCGGCGTCACCCACAAGGAGGCCATCAAAAAGCTCAAGCGCACCGTGGACGTGCTGACCCTCACGGCCACGCCCATACCGCGCACGCTGCACATGTCCATGGTCGGTATCCGCGATATGAGCCTGCTGCAGTCCCCGCCCGAGGAGCGCTACCCGGTGCAGACCTATGTGGTCGAATACTCAGACGGCCTTGTGCGCGACGCCATACTGCGCGAACTGGGGCGCGGCGGGCAGGTCTACGTGCTGAACAACCGCGTGCAGACCATCGAGGTGGTCTATGCGCGCCTGAAAAAGCTCGTGCCCGAGGCGCGCATCGCCGTCGGCCACGGCCAGATGCGCGAACACGCGCTGGAAGACGTGATGCTCGACTTCTACGAGGGCAAGTTCGACGTGCTTCTGTGTACGACCATCATCGAGGCCGGGCTGGACGTGCCGCGCGCCAACACGCTCATCGTGCTGGACGCCGACCGCTTTGGCCTTGCCCAGCTCTACCAGCTGCGCGGCCGCGTGGGCCGCTCCAACCGCCTCGCCTACGCCTACCTCACCGTCAGCCCCACCAAGGTGCTGACCGAGGCGGCGGAAAAGCGCTTAAACGCCATCCGCGAGTTCACCGAGTTCGGCTCCGGCTTCCGCGTGGCCATGCGCGATCTGGAAATTCGCGGCGCGGGCAACCTGCTGGGCGCGGAGCAGTCCGGCTTCATGGCCTCCGTGGGCTACGACCTCTATGTGAAGATGATCGAGGAAACCGTGCGCGAGATGCGCGGCGACGTCTCCCGCGGCGATGTGGAAACGCGCGTGGAACTGAAGGTGGACGCCTATCTTCCGCAGGAATACGTGCCCAGCGACGTCATGCGCGTGGAGATGTACAAGAAGATCGCCTCCATCCGCGACCGCGCCGGCCGCGAAGACCTCATCGAGGAACTGATCGACCGCTTTGGCGACCCCAACCGCCCGGTGATGAACCTCATCGAGATCGCCCACCTCAAGGCGCTCTGTTCGAATCTGGGCATCGACAACGTGAGCATGAAGGGCGGCGAGATGGTGCTGCGCTTCTCCATCGCCGCGCAACTCAATCCCATGAAGCTGCTCATGGCCGTCAAGCCCCACGAGGCGCGCTTGCGGCTGGTGGGCACCAACCCGCCCGCCCTGCGCTTCTTTGACGTCAAGCGCAAAACCGCCGAGGAACTGCTGCCCGAGGCCGTGCGCGTCATGGAGGACATACTTGCCCGCATGGAGGGCAAAGAGGAGGTGCAGGCGTGAGCTTTCTGCCCGTCACCCTGCAAGAGTGCCGCGCGCGCGGCTGGGAAACGCCGGACTTTGTCTACGTCACCGGCGACGCCTACGTCGATCACCCCTCCTTCGGGCTGGCCATCATCTCCCGCGTGCTGGAAAAGGCCGGCTACCGCGTGGCCATGCTGCCGCAGCCGGACTGGCATTCCTGCGAGGACTTTCAGCGCTTTGGCCGCCCGCGCCTCGGCTTTCTCGTCACCGCCGGGGTCATCGACTCCATGGTCAACCACTACACCGTGGCGAAAAAGCCCCGCGACCGCGACGTCTATTCCCCCGGCGGCAGGGCGGGCATGCGCCCGGACCGCGCCACCATCGTCTACGCCAACCGCATCCGTCAGGCCTACGGCAATGTGCCGATCCTGCTCGGCGGCGTGGAGGCGTCCCTGCGCCGCTTTGCCCACTACGACTACTGGGACGACCGCGTGCGCAATTCCTGCCTCGTGGACGCGGGCGCGGACGCGCTGCTGTTCGGCATGGGCGAGCGCTCCATCCTCCGCGTCGCCAGGTGGCTGGAGGAGGGCCGTCCCATCGCGGATATGCGCGTTCCCGGCACCTGCGTGATGGTCTCCGAGCCGCCCGCGGGGGCGCTCGTGCTGCCCGCCATGGAGGAAGTCGCCGCCGACCGCGCCGCCTACGCCCGCGCCTTCAAAACGCAGTACGACGAACAGGACCCCGTGCGCGGCCACGCGCTCTGCCAGAAGCACGGCAAGCGCTGCCTTCTGCAAAACCCGCCGGACATGCCCCTTTCGCGGCAGGAGCTGGACGACGTCTACGCCCTGCCCTACGAGCGCGCCTGGCACCCCATGTACGACAGGGACGGCGGCGTGCCCGCGCTTGCCGAGGTCAAGTTCTCCATCGCCCACGTGCGCGGCTGCTTTGGGGCCTGCAACTTCTGCGCCCTCACCTTCCATCAGGGGCGTATCGTCACCTCGCGCAGCAAGGTGTCCGTCCTCCGCGAGGCCAAATTGCTGGCGCGCTCGCGCGATTTCAAGGGCTACATCCACGATGTCGGCGGCCCCACGGCCAACTTCCGCCAGCCCGCCTGCAAGGGCCAGCTCGAACGCGGGGCCTGCAAGGGCAAACAGTGCCTCTTCCCCAAGCCCTGCAAAAACCTCGACGTCAGCCACCGCGAGTATGTGGATATCCTCCGCGCCCTGCGCGAAATTCCCGGGGTGAAGAAGGTGTTCGTGCGCTCCGGCGTGCGCTTTGACTACGCCCTCGCGGATAAGGACGGGACGTTTCTGCGCGAACTTGTCGCCCACCACGTCAGCGGCCAACTCAAGGTGGCCCCGGAACACATCAGCCCCCGCGTGCTGCGCTGCATGGGCAAGCCCGCGCCCGAGGTCTTTGAGCGCTTCGCGCGCCGCTTTCAGCAGCTCAACGAGGAGATGGGGCTGAAGCAGTACCTCGTGCCCTACTTCATCTCCAGCCACCCCGGCTGCGAGCTTGCCGACGCGGTGCTGCTGGCTGAGTACATCCACGATACCGGCCGCCACCCCGAGCAGGTGCAGGATTTTTACCCCACCCCCGGCACGCTCTCCACGGCCATGTTTTATACCGGCCTCGATCCGCGCGACATGTCGCCCGTCTACGTGCCGCGCGACCCGCACGAAAAGGCCATGCAGCGGGCGCTGATGCAGTATTTCCGCCCCGAGAACCACGCGCTGGTGCTGGAAGCCCTGCGCCGCGCCGGGCGGGAAGACCTGATCGGCTTCGGCAGGGAATGCCTCGTCCCCCCGCGCCTCATCCGCCGGGAGGGGAAGGGGGAGAAGGACGCCCGCCCCGCGCCCGGCAAGCCCAAGGACGGCCCCCGCAAGGGCAGCAGGGCGGAAAGCGCGCCAAGCAGGGGCGCAAAGCCCAAGGACGCCCCCCGCAAGGGCGGCAGGCCGGAGCCGTCCGCCCAGCGAAACGGCAGGCCGGAGCGCCCCGCCGCGCCCAGGCCCAAAAAGAAGCGCCCCGCCAAGCCCTCGCCCACCGGCAAGCGGCGCGGGTAAGAACTATCCCTGGCCCATGGACAGAAGATTCGCCCTCTGTCCGTGGGCCGCTTTTTGTGCGTTTTTCGCCGTCGCTTGCGGGGCAAATCCCTCTATATAGAATCTTTATATAGAAACTTTATAAAAAAGTCATATATGCCAATTCCTTTGTAATATGATTTTTCTATAATGGTATAAGGGAGGGGATTTGGTCATCCCCGCAATATCGCAAAAAGGAATGTGGTGGAAATGTATCTGATCCTGGTGATCGTCGCCGCGCTCGCCGCGCTCGGCTTCGCCGCCTACAACTTCTTCTTTGTGAAGAAGCTGGACGAAGGCACAAGCGCGATGAAGGAAATTGCCGCGGCCATCCGCGAGGGTGCGAACGCCTTCATCAACTACGAGTACAAGGTCCTCTATCTGGTCGTGGCTGTGGTCGCCGCCATCATGGCCGTGGTCACGAGCTGGGAGAGCGCCGTGGCGCTGGTCATCGGCTCGATCATGTCCGGCTGCGCGGGCTTTGTGGGCATGCGCATCGCCACCTACGCCAACGTCCGCGTCTCCAACGAGGCGCGCGTCACCCGCAAACTGGGCAAGACGCTGCAGGTCGCCTTCCGCGGCGGCAGCGTCATGGGCCTGTGCGTGGCGGGCTTTGCCCTGCTGGGCCTTTCCATCGTCTTTTTGATCTTCGGCTTCGGCATGGGCCAGCTCAACGCGGAGAACTTCGTCTCCACCACGAACTGGATGGGCGTCTCCTTCGTGCCGTTTACCATGACCATGTCCGGCTACGCGCTGGGCTGCTCCATCGTGGCCATGTTCAACCGCGTGGGCGGCGGTATCTACACCAAGGCGGCGGACATGGGCGCGGATCTGGTCGGCAAGACCGAGGCGCACATCCCCGAGGACGACCCCCGCAACCCCGCCACCATCGCCGACAACGTGGGCGACAACGTGGGCGACGTGGCCGGATTGGGCAGCGACCTTCTGGAGAGCTACATGGGCGCCATCTCCTCGGCGGTCATCCTCGCCTTCTCGCTGTTCACCACCAACAATGTTTTGAGCGCCGGTTCCATCACCACGGCGATGCTCCAGTCCATGTTCGTCTACCCGGTGGCCTTCTGCTCGCTGGGCCTGATCGCCTGCGTGCTGGGAATCGGCTGGCTGCTGATGCGCAAGAACGTCTCCGACCACCCGCACAAGGAACTCAACGGCGCGACCTACGTCTCCGCCGGCCTGACGCTGGTGCTCGGCCTCATCCTCACCTTCATCATGTTCCGCGGCGTGGACCTCTCCGTGGTCGGCTTCAAGCTGGGCTGGTTCTCCCCGTGGGTCGGCGCGGCGCTGGGCCTCATCGCCGGCGTGGTCATCGGCATGATCGCCGAATACTACACTTCCGCCGATTACAAGCCCACGCAGGCCGTGGCGCAGGCCAGCAAGGAAGGCCCGGCGCTGACCATCACGCAGGGCCTGGCGCTGGGCATGAAGAGCTGCATGGCCCCCTGCATCATCCTCGGCCTGGCCATCGTCCTTGCCCACTACGTGGCGGGCGTCTACGGCGTGGCCATGTCGGCGGTGGGCATGCTCTCCTTCGTGGCGGCCACCGTCTCCGTGGACACCTACGGCCCCATCTCCGACAACGCCGGCGGCATCGCCGAGATGAGCGCCCTCGACCCCGAGGTGCGCGAGATCACCGACACGCTCGATTCCGTGGGCAACACCACGGCGGCCATCGGCAAGGGCTTCGCCATCGGCTCCGGCTCGCTGGCGGCGCTGGCGCTGATGATCTCCTACCTCTACGCCTACAACGACCCGACCACCGATCTGGTGCTGAACATCATCAACCCCCTGACGCTGGCCGGCGCCATCATCGGCGCGGCGCTGCCCTTCCTCTTCAGCGGCATGCTCATCGAGGCCGTGGCCAAGGCCGCGCGCAAGATGGTCGAGGAAGTGCGCCGCCAGTTTAAGACCATTCCCGGCATCCTCGAGGGCAAGGCCCGCCCGGATTACAAGACCTGCATCTCCATCTCCACCAAGGGCGCCATCGGCGAAATGAAGGTGCCGGCGCTGCTCGCCATCGTCGTGCCCGTGGCGTGCGGCTTCATCGCCGGGCCGGAGTTTGTGGGCGGCCTGATCATCGGCTCCACGCTCTGCTCGATCATGATCGCCATCTTCACCGGCAACGCCGGCGGCGCTTGGGACAACGGCAAGAAGCACATCGAACAGGGCGGCGTCGAAGGCGCGGCCAAGGGCGACGAAGTCCACGCCGCCGCCGTGGTCGGCGACACCGTGGGCGACCCGCTCAAGGACACCGTCGGCCCCTGCCTGGACATCTTTATCAAGATCATGTCCACCGTCTCTCTGGTGGCCGTAGCCGTGTTTTCCAAGTACAACCTCTTCGGCCTGTTCTTCTGAAAAGGGCAGAAAAACCCCCGAGGCATCGTTTCCCGATGTGCCTCGGGGGTTTTGTTTCAGAGTGCAGGGAAACATGCCGACACCACGTTCAGCCGCGTCCGCCGCCAAAGTGTTCTTCGGCAATGGCGTTCAGTTGCGCGGCGATTTGGGAAAATTCACGGTTCAGGTCAAGCGTGCGCACGCTGATCGTGTTTCCGCACATCTGATAGCGACTGTCTGGTTGTATGGCCTCGTCCGTCGCCGCGTAGAGCAGCAGCCCGGAAACGCGATGCGGCGCGTTTCCGAACGCCGCGTCCCTGTTTTTGACGTAGGTGAAGATCTGATAGAGGTTGGCGGAATGGAGTGTATGAGCGTCGAAGCGCGTCTGCGTCGTGTGCGCGTAATACTTGGCGTCAATGATGAGTACGTCGCTGCCCCGCCTCAGCGTGATGTCGCTGCGCATGACGGGCAACATCGCGTCCGCTCCATCGTCCAAAGCCCAAGGGATCTGAGCGGCGTTTGCCGTGAGCCAGGGACATTCCCGGATGTAGTATTCGAGGATGAATTTTTCGTACAGGCGCTCCATGCGCTGCGCGTCGAGGAAGGAGGCCAGCCGGTAGTCCCCGCTGTCCGTGGTCAGGAGCATCCCCTCGACTATAAGACGGCACAGGCCGATGAGCAAGCGATAAGTGGCGTTGTTGCGCTGGAAGCGGATGGATGACCAGCGGATATTGCCGGGTTCGATGGTCTCCACGTCGGCAAAGAAGAGCAATACCCGCTTCAGGTCATCCTTGCGCGCCTGCGCTACCCGCGCGTGGCGGAGAAGGAGCAGGGCTGTCGTTTTGAGGATGCGGTTGAGCTGGCAGTTTTCGGAAAGCACATCGTATTCGCAGGCAAGCAGCCGTTTGCGGGCGAGGCGGTCACGGATGGTGCCTGGCATCTCCAGCTTGCCCCGAAGCGCGGCGAGTTCCTCCCGTCGCGGCACATACTCCCGATACAGCCCCTGTTTCAACAACCGGCTGATCCCCTTGGCGAGTATGGCAGCGAAAAGGTCGTGCAGGTTTTCAAATTCTTCGGCGGCGACATCCTCATATCCGCCCTGCTCCAGCGCCGTGAAGGCGTAAGAGAGCATGTAATAGATGTTTTTGATGAGAATGCTCTTGTCCTTCGTCATTGAAACACGCCCTGCAAAATGTTTTCCCAACGCTGGAATTTGGCATCGTCGTCAAACCAGTATTCGCGCAGCATGGGCAGTATGTCGTAGTCCACGATGGAGTGCAGCCATTCTTCCGTGCAGATGTCCCTGCCGCAAAAGTAGCTGTGGCCGATGCAGAAGCCCTTGCCCAGAGACTTGTCCAGGGCGATCTCCCGATTCAGTTCCCGGACGCGGGCAAGAAGTTCGTTCAGCGTCTCGTCGTTGAGACTGCTCTGATAGCGCAGGAAGCCTTCGGAATCAAAGCCCGGCTCCATTTCAAAAAAACTGAAGCGGCGGCGCAGCGCATAGTCGATCATGGCAAGGCTGCGGTCGGCTGTGTTCATCATGCCGATGATGTAGAGATTTTTGGGCACGCAGAAGGAAAGGCCATCGTAAGCCAGCGTCGCCTTCGTGCCGCGATAATCCCTTTCGATGAGCATCAGCAGTTCGCCGAAGATCTTGCTGAGGTTGCCGCGGTTGATTTCGTCGATGATGAAAAAAAACTCCTGATCCGGCTGGCTTGCCGCCTTCTGACAGAAGCGGTAAAAGACGCCGTATTTCAGCGCGAATCCGTCCTCGACGGGCTTGTAGCCGAGCATGAAATCCTCGTAGGAATAGTTCTGATGGAACTGCACAAATTCGATACGACGGTCATCCACTATCCCCATCATCGACCAGGCCAGACGCTTCGCGGCGAACGTCTTGCCCACGCCCGGCGCGCCTTGCAGAATGATGTTCTTCTTGTTGCGCAGTACGGCGACGAGGTTCTCATAGCGCTTTTCCGACAGGTAGACGTCGCGGAGGAAGTCATCCTTTGTATATGTATACGCTTCGCAGGCCGACGCGGCGTCGGATGCTTCCGCGCCGGAGGCGGCATCCTGCGGCATATCTTCTTCAGCGGTGAATCCTCCCGCTTCGGCGGCAGCTTTCTGCGCGCGGGAACGGCTGATGTAAAACCCGAAGTCGCTGGTCAGCGTTTTCAGTTCCGGGTCGGGGTAACAGGCGTCTGTCAGACGCGCCTTCAGCAGCGCCGCCAATTCCGCGTCCTCTTTGAGAGCGGCGTTGAGTTCGTCGTACAAACGCAGGAAATTGCGGATGTTGTCGGCGTAGGCGCCCTTTTTGAAGCGATAGTCCGCAGCCAGTTCGCTGGCGACGGCTTTTATTTCGCCAAATTTGTAGATGTAATACTTATCAGGATAGCGCAGCCAGAGATATATGCTGATGGGGTTTTCATACTGATAGTGCTGTATGGCATTGCCTCCATACTTTTTCAACAACTCGGCGGCGCCAAATTTGAACGCCTCTATGCGCTTCACGACATCCTTGCTCTCATCAAACAAGGCAATAAACATGGCGCGCACTTCTTCTGGAGAGGCTTTTGCAAAACCAATGATCATCTGCCTGGGAAAATTGTTGGCAGACACCAGGAGATTGCTTGTCTTTGCGAGGCTGCGTTCCAGCATGTCCGCAAAGTCCGGCGCGTTGATGTCCCAATTATCCTGGAACCATTTTACGGCTTCCCATTTATAGGCCTCCGCGTCCCACCATGCGGAAGAAAGATCCTGTTTATATGCTGCAAGCGTATCGCACAACAGAGAATGGTCAAACATTCCGCGGCCTCCTTGTGATCGTTTTGCTTTTGCGCACACCCGTCATATCCCTTCCACCACGGCCTCCCCCGTCCACGCCACCAGCAGCAGGCCGTCCGTCACCGCCACGCGGGCGGGAACGCCGGTAAATTCGTTGCTCACGCCCATGGGGTAGTCGTCGCGCAACGTGAAGCCGTGCTGCGGGTATTTCAGGCCCTCCAGATATACCCCCCGCGCCTCGCCGCCCTGCGCGAACACCGAGAGCATGCCCCGGCTCGCGGCGGCAAAGCGAATTTCGCCGTTGAGGATCGAGGTTACGCTGTAATGCTCCTCCACCAGCACGCCGCGCGCCCCCTGCCGGGCGAGGAAGTTGAGCGATTGCAGATTGGCGATGGTGTGGTCGATGCGGCCCCCGGCGGCCCCGTAGATGCGTATATCGCGGCAGCCGCGCGCAAGGGCGAGGCGCAGCGCCGCCACCATGTCCGTATCGTCCTTTTCCGCGGGCAGGCGCACCACTTCGCCGCCGTCGGGCGCTTCGCGCAGGGAGTCGAAATCGCCCACCACGATGTCCGCGCGCGCGTGCAGGCGGGAAAGCGCCCCCTGCCCTCCGTCGGCGGCGATCACCAGATCGCCCGACTTGGGCGACCAGCCCCGCGCGCAGAAATCCCCCGCGCCCACGATCCAGCAGCGCTTTTCCATGCGCCTCACCTCCACGCGGCTATGATACCAGCCCGAGGGCCGAAAGTCAAGGCGCGGAGCGCGGACAAGGCCCGCGACGGAAAAATTCCCCCGCAAAGGCAAGCGGCGGCGGCCCTGCCCCCGCCCCGCAGGGCTTTCCCGGCGCGCTTTCGCCGCTTTTCGCCGCCTTTGCCGTTGACGGACTTCGGTTTGTTCTGCTATAATTAGACACAGGACAAGGAGGGCGTACCAATGAAGAAAGGCGATCTGCGCCGTCAGGCCATCCTCGACACCGCCGAGGCGCTGTTTTTCGAGCGCGGCTACGAGGAGACCTCCGTTCAGGACATACTGGACGCCATGGGGCTTTCCAAGGGCGGCTTCTACCACCACTTTGAATCGAAAATGGCCGTGCTGGAGGCCGTCAGCGCCCGCCGCGCGGAACGGAAGTTCACCCAGGCGGCGCGGGAGTTGCGCGCCTCCTCGCTGGGGGCGCTGGAAAAGCTCAACCGCCTCTTCGCGCTGGTGAACATCTTCGAGCGCGAGCAGCCGGAATTTGTGCAGATGGTGCTGAACGTCTGCTTCCGCGGCGGCGACGCGGCGCTTCTGCGCGCCATCCGCGAAGTGACGCTTGCCCAGCTCGGCCCGGTGATGGACGAGATCGTCGTGCAGGGCGTGCGCGAAGGCACGTTCTACACCCGGCAAATTGGCGGCATCGGCCGGCTGCTTCTGATGCTGGCGCACGACGTCGAGGACGAGGCCGCGCGCTTGCTCATCGCCGGCGAGGGCAAGCCGGAGAGCGTCGTTTCCGTCATCGACGCCCTCAACGTCTACCGCGACAGCGTGGAGCTGTTGCTCAACGCCCCCTACGGCTCGGTGCGCCTCTTCGACATCGACCGCGTACTCAGGACCTGCCGCGCGCTGCTGCCCGACCTCGAGGCGGCGAAGGAGGAAAAATGAAACGCCTGTTCTGTCTGCTCATCGCCCTCATGCTGACGCTTGCCTGCGCCGCCATCGCCGAGGATGCCGCGCCGCATGCCTCGCCCCGTCCGCTGGAGATGCAGCCCGCGCCCACTTCCGCCCCGGCGGCGGACGCGACCGCCCCGGAGGACGCGGCTGCGCCCACGCAGCCGGCCAGGCTGCTCTTCGCGCCGACCCCGGAAAGCGCGCAGGCCCCCGAGGCGTCCGCGTCGGGAGACATCTTCTCCCTGCTGCCGGCGCAGATGCCCACCGTGCCGCCGCAGCCCACGCGCGACCCGGGCCGCCTCACCGGCGTGAAGATCGGCATCGACCCCGGCCATCAGGCGCACGCCAACAGCGCGCAGGAGGCCATTGCCCCCGGCAGTTCCGAAACGAAGGCCAAGGTCGCCTCCGGCACCTCCGGCCGCTTTACCGGCGTGCCGGAATACGAAGTCAATCTGGACATCTCCCTGCAACTGCGCGACGCTCTGGAGGCGCTGGGCTGCGAGGTCTACATGACGCGCGAGACCAACGACGTGGACATCTCCAACCAGGAGCGCGCCATCATGATGAACGAACTGGGCGTGGATCTGGTCCTGCGCATCCACTGCAACGGCTCCACCAACAAAAGCGCGCAGGGCATCGGCCTCTACATCCGCAAGACGGGGACGAACGCCGACGAGTGCATGCGCGCCGCCGAGGCGCTCTTGCCCGCCATGGTCGAGGCCACGGGTGCGGAGAGCGACGGCATCTTCCGCCGCGATACCTACACCGGCCTCAACTGGTCGGAAGTGCCCAGCATCCTGGTGGAGATGGGCTTCATGACCAACGAGGAAGAGGACTACAAGCTCAACGACCCCGCCTACCAGCAGCTTCTGGTGCAGGGCATGGTCGAGGGCATTTGCGCCTACATGGGCCGATAAACGAACGAGGTGACACCTATGGACAGACCCCTGCGCCGGGCGCGGGATTCCTACACCGAACAGGTGCAGATCATCATGCCGCAGCACGTCAACGGCGCGCACCGCCTCTTTGGCGGCCAATTGATGGCGTGGATCGACGTAACGGCGGCGGTGGCGGCGCGGCGGCACGCGGGGCGGCCCGTGACCACGGCCTCCGTGGACGAACTTTCCTTTCTCCACGCCGCCAATATCGACGACACGGTGGTCCTGGCGGCGCGCGTCACCTACGTGGGCCGCACCAGCATGGAGGTGCGCGTGGATACCTACGTCGAGCGCCTCAACGGCCAGCGCGACCCGGTCAACCGCGCCTATCTGGTGATGGTGGCGCTGGACGAAAACGGCGAGCCCACCGAAGTGCCGGGCCTGGTCCTCGAGACGGAGGAGGAGCGCGCCGAATGGGCCGACGGCGAGCGCCGCAGGCTCATGCGCAAGGAGCGCCGCGCCCGGCCATAGGGGAAAAGCCGCGCTTTGCCGCCCTGCGCGCTGCGGCGCGGACATAAGGCGCACCGGCCATCGCGGCGCGCGGAAAAGGCGCTTTCGGCATGAAGCGCGCCGCGCCCTTTAACGCCTTTTCCCTTGACTTTGTGCGTGTGTTTCTTTATAATTATAATGGTACAGGTCATTCGGTTCAAACCCATTCCATAAAGGAGGTCCTCCACTTGAGCATCAAGATGACCGTGGACGGCAATACCGCCGTCAGCCACGTCGCATACGCGTTCAGCGATGTGGCAGCGATCTACCCCATCACGCCTTCCTCCCCCATGGCCGAAGTGGCCGATGAGTGGGCTGCGCAGGGCCGCGACAACCTCTTTGGCCAGAAGGTCCGCATCGCCGAGATGCAGTCCGAAGGCGGCGCCGCCGGCGCTGTGCATGGCTCCCTTGCCGCGGGCGCGCTGACCAGCACCTTCACCGCTTCCCAGGGCCTGCTGCTGATGATCCCCAACATGTACAAGATCTCCGGCGAGCTGCTGCCGGGCGTGTTCCACGTTTCCGCCCGCGCGCTGGCCTATCACGCGCTGTCGATCTTCGGCGACCATTCCGACGTCATGGCCTGCCGCCAGACCGGCTTTGCCATGCTGGCCTCCAACAGCGTGCAGGAAGCGATGGACATGGCGCTGGTCGCCCATGTGTCCGCGCTGAAGGCCTCCGTGCCCTTCCTGCACTTCTTCGACGGCTTCCGCACCTCCCACGAGATCCAGAAGATCGACGGCATCGAGTACGACGAGATGAAAAAGCTCGTGCCGTGGGACAAGGTCAAGGCCTTCCGCGAGCGCGCGCTCAACCCCGAGCATCCGCATCAGAGCGGCACGGCGCAGAACCCGGACATCTACTTCCAGGGCCGCGAGGCTGCCAACAAGTACTATCTGGCCACCCCGGACATCGTCGAGGAAGTCATGAACGAAGTCGGCGAACTGACCGGCCGCCGCTACAAGCTGTTTGACTACGTGGGCGCCCCGGACGCCGACCGCGTCATCATCGCCATGGGCTCCGGCTGCGACGCCGCCGAGGAGACCGTCAATTACCTGAACAAGCGCGGCGAGAAGGTCGGCCTTGTCAAGGTCCACCTCTACCGTCCCTTCTCCATGAAGCACTTCCTGGCCGCCATCCCGGCAACCTGCAAGAAGATCGCCGTGCTGGACCGCACCAAGGAATCCGGCTCTCTGGGCGAGCCTCTGTATCTGGACGTCTGCTCCGCGCTGCGCGAGGCGGGCAAGAACGACATCCTCGTCGTCGGCGGCCGCTACGGCCTCGGCTCCAAGGAGTTCAACCCCACCATGGTCAAGGCCGTCTATGACAACCTTGCCAAGGACGAACCCAAGAACCACTTCACCGTCGGCATCGTCGATGATGTGACCGGCACCTCCCTCGAACTGGGCGAGAAGATCGACGCCAGCCCCGAAGGTCTGGTCTCCTGCATGTTCTACGGCCTCGGCTCCGACGGCACCGTGGGCGCGAACAAGAACTCCATCAAGATCATCGGCGACCACACCGATATGTACGCGCAGGCGTATTTCAGCTACGATTCCAAGAAGTCCGGCGGCATCACCGTCAGCCACCTGCGCTTCGGCAAGAGCCCGATCATGTCCACCTACCTGATCGACTCCGCGGACTTCATCGCCTGCCACAACCCCGCCTACGTCACCAAGTACGACATGCTCTCCGCCCTCAAGGACGGCGGCGTCTTCCTGCTCAACAGCCCGTGGACGGCCGAGGAGATGGAAGAGCAGCTGCCCGCCTCCATGAAGCAGGCGCTGGCCAAGAAGCACGCCAGGTTCTACACCGTGGACGCCATCAAGCTGGCCCGCGAGGTCGGCATGGGCGGCCGCATCAACACCATCATGCAGGCGGCGTTCTTCAAGCTGGCCAACGTCATCCTCTACGAGCAGGCGGATGAGTACATGAAGGCCTACGCCAAGAAGGCCTACGGCAAGAAGGGCGACGAGGTGGTCAAGAAGAACTGGGACGCCATCGACATCGCCATCTCCGGCCTGGTCGAGATCCCCGTGCCCGCCGAGTGGGCCAACGCCACCACCGGCGCGGTGCCCGTCAAGGTCGAGGCCACTGAGTACTTCGACGAGGTCATCCAGCCCATCCTCGCGCAGGAAGGCGACAAGCTGCCCGTGTCCAAGCTGGATCCGGCCGGCGTCGTGCCCACCGGCACCACCAAGTACGAAAAGCGCGGCATCGCCGTCATGGTGCCCGAGTGGCAGATCGACAACTGCATCCAGTGCTGCCAGTGCGCCATGGTCTGCCCGCACGCCTGCATCCGCCCCTATATGGTGGATGACGAGGGCAAGGCCAACGCGCCCGAGACGTTCGCCACCAAGCCGGCGCTGGGCCCGAAGTTCAAGGGCCTGACCTTCCGCATGCAGGTCTCCCCGCTGGATTGCACCGGCTGCGAAAACTGCGCGCAGGTCTGCCCGGCCAAGAACAAGGCGCTGGTCATGAAGCCTCTGGCCACCCAGACCGCCGAGGAGAAGAACTGGGAGTACGCCCAGACGCTGCCTGAGTTCAAGGGCGAGGCGCATCCCAAGACCATCAAGGACGCCCAGCTCAAGAAGCCGCTCTTCGAGTTCTCCGGCGCCTGCGCGGGCTGCGGCGAGACCCCGTATGTGAAGCTCGTCACCCAGCTGTTCGGCGACCGCATGATCGTTGCCAACGCCACGGGCTGCTCCTCCATCTACGGCGGCTCCGCCCCCACCTGCCCCTACACCACCAACAACGAAGGCCACGGCCCCGCCTGGGCCAACAGCCTCTTTGAGGACAACGCCGAGTTCGGCTTCGGCATGAACCTGGCCGTCACCCAGCGCCGCAAGAAGCTGGCCGACACCGTCGCAAAGCTCATCGCCATCCCCTACTGCGATGAGGAGATTCAGGCCGCGGGCAAGGAATGGCTCGAGGGCATGGACGACGCCGAGGCCTCCAAGGCCGCCGGCGCGAAGCTGCTGGCCGCCTGCAAGAAGGCCACCGATCCCGCCCGCGATCTGACCGGCACGCCCAGCGAGGCCGCTTGGCTGGCCAACGGCAAGGTCTGCCCCTGCGAGGCCTGCACGCTGGCGCGCGAGGTCATCGCCGACGCCGATATGCTGACCAAGAAGTCCATCTGGATCTTCGGCGGCGACGGCTGGGCCTATGACATCGGCTACGGCGGACTGGACCACGTGCTGGCGCAGGGCGAGGACGTCAACGTGCTTGTGCTGGATACCGAGGTCTACTCCAACACCGGCGGACAGGCTTCCAAGTCCACGCCGACCGGCTCCGTGGCCAAGTTCGCGGCCGCCGGCAAGCGCACCCGCAAGAAGGATCTGGGCCTGATGGCCATGTCCTACGGCTATGTGTACGTGGCGCAGGTCGCCATGGGCGCGGACATGAACCAGCTCATCAAGGCCATGACCGAGGCCGAGGCCTACAAGGGCCCGTCCCTCATCATCGCCTACGCGCCGTGCATCAACCACGGCATCAAGATGAACCAGGCGCAGGCCGAGATCAAGAAGGCCGTCGCCGCCGGTTACTGGACCATGTACCGCTACAACCCGGATCTGGAGAACCCGCTCACCGTGGATTCCAAGGACCCGACCGAGAGCTATCAGGACTTCATCAAGGGCGAGAACCGCTACGCCTCGCTGCTGCGGCAGTTCCCGGACGTCGCGCCCGCGCTCTTCGAGGAATCCGAGGCCGAGGCCCGCAAGCGCCTCGAGACCTACAAGCGCATGGCCGGCAAGTAAGCCGCGCACAAGCGCCCCGCGCGCCCCGCAAGGGCGCGCGGGACGGAGCGCTACAAAGCCCGCCGTCGCGAACGTTCGCGGCGGCGGGCTTTGTAGAAAAACGCCTTTCCGTTGCCCCACAGAATACAGGCAGAGCGCCGAAAACCCTGTAATATCAAGGCTTTTAACGCTCTGCATTGTCAAAATGTCACTTGTCTGTCGCTGAAATCTACTTTCATATACCCCACACTAGTAGGCGATATTATGAACGATATTTTAGGAAACTTGAAATATCTTCGCTCCTATTGCGATATTTTAGAGACTGTGCTATAATTAAGGAGATTGCTCGATACTTTAGCGAAGGGGACTTTACAATGGCTGAAATTGATAGTTGGGTTGAAGCGCAAGAATTTCAAATCACCCTTGATGCGCAAGGGAAAATCATTGACTATATCGACAATGACACACGCCGTCCGAACACTCCAGAAGAACGTATTCGGCAGAAAATGGCACAGATTCTTCATTGTGAATTTGGCTATCCGCTTGCTAACATAGGATTAGAAAGAAGTATCAACATCGGGCGAGAAGTAAAGAGGGCGGATATTGTTGTGTATAATAATGCCGCTGCTTGCGCAAGTAACAATCAAGGTGAAATATATCTTGTCGCAGAGACAAAAGCGCCAACCATCCTCGATTCAGATGGACAACTGCTTTCATATATGAGTGCTTCATCTGCACAGGGCGGGTTTTGGACAAATGGGAACAAGATTGATTTTTACCGCAAAGAAGCGAGAACGGGCAATATCATTTCATGGCTTGGCCTTCCAAAGTATGAACAAGCATGGGATAGTATAGGTAAGTATAAAAAAGGCGATTTGATTGTACCTGTAGATTTGAAATTAGCTTTTCGGCGTTGCCATAACGCTATATATCGGTCGGGTATTGATTCCGAAGATATAGCGCTTGATATGGTGCGCATTATTCTCTCGAAAATTGAAGATGAAGCAAGTGCAAAAGATGAATGCGATTTCCATATCACGCCCGAAGAGTTTGCAGATGAAACGGCGCGGAATGCTGCTTGTTTGCGTGTACGCCGCCTATTTAATTCTGTTCGTGATAGATATACAGATGTCTTTTCACCGACAGAAGTTATAACAGCTTCGAACGAGCAGTTGGCTGTTGTTATTTCGCAATTACAACAATATTCCTTTATGGATTCGCCACATGACGTAATAGGTACTGCTTATGAAATATATGTTGCTTCACATCTTAAAGGAGAACGCGGACAGTATTTTACAAATAGACTTGTCGTTAACATGATGGTTAAAATGGCTTCTCCAACAGAACGGGACATTATTTTAGATCCGGCTTGTGGTAGCGGTGGTTTTTTATTAACGGCAATGAACTATATTTTTGACAATATAGATAAATCCACCCGTTCGTCAAACTCAAAGGAAGTTCTAAAAAGAAATGTTGTCCATCAGCTTTTCGGTGTTGATATTTCGCCTAAACTCGTAAAGATTGCTAAAGCAAATATGTTGCTTGGCAAAGATGGACACGGCGGGATTGAACACGCAAACAGCCTTGATTCTGTATTAAAGCTGTCAGCGCGGTTTAATGAACTATGCGGAATAGAAAAGCCGAATATCATTCTAACAAATCCCCCGTTTGGGTCAGGCCACGATTTAAGGATAAAGGAGCCAAACATTCTTTCTCAATACAAAAACGGGCATCAATGGGAAATATCAAACAATGGAGATGTTGTCTATTCAGACAAACTAAACGACAGACAAGGCATAGCCCCAGAACTATTATTCCTTGAAAAGTGCCTTTTATGGGTGAAGGAAGGCGGTATCATCGGTATTGTAATGGCAAAAGGCCAGCTTGATAATCGTGAAGCCTTTGCAATCAGAAAAACAATATGTAATCAGGCGCAAATCCTTGCTGTGATAAACCTGCATGAAGATACTTTTGAACCGTTTTGCGGTTCCAAAGCATCTGTTATTTTCTTGCGAAAATTAAGAAATATTACGCCGGATTACCGTATTTTTATGGCCATTTCTAATAAAGTCGGACAGACAAGTCGGGGAGAAGCAATTTTCAAAAAGGATTCCGAAGGAAACCCGGTTATTCGTAACGGTCAGCATATTTTGGATGAAGATTTGTCTGAAATTGCTGAAAGCTATCGGGAATTCAAAAACGGAACTTTGGTAGAAAGTGAATTCAGATATACAATTGCTTTTTCAGACTTAGATTCTGATACTCTTTCTTTTAATCCTGTTCATTATCTACCACAGTATAACGCAGCTTTCCGGAAAGTGATTACATTGAGCGAACGCGATGATTTTGAAATCCATCGTTTAGGTGATTTGGCGCGTGTTTACAACGGGCCACGCTTTAAGCGTCCCTATGCTGATTTGGGCGTTACATCAGGGCCGACTATCCGAAAGTATTTTACAGGAACCGCTTTAACACAGCTGAATAGTGATAATGTGAAATACTTAGATAGTGCAAAAGCAAGTCCGCAAGTCAAAAAACAGCTTGACGCATTAACCATTTATCGCGGTTATATACTCGTTTCCGATTCTGGAACACTTGGACGCGTCACATATGCTTTATCACAACATGATGGGCATGTTGCAACAAATAACTTGATTCGTATTGTCGTGGATGATATTCCGCTCCGTGGTTATCTATACGAGTTCCTGCAAAGCGAATTAGGACAAAGTCTTATGTTAAAAAATGCCTACGGCACAAATCAGGAACATTTGGAACCGGATATTATAGCGGATATACCCATTCCAGTACCGAAAGACAGGGCTGTTATTGAGCAAATCGGAAATGCAGTTATTGCTTCTATTGATGAACTTGAGCGGTCAATTTCTTCAAGCAATAGTGCAAAAACACTCTTACTTTCAACATTAGGCGAATAGAAGCTATTACGGGCGAGTTGCTTTTTACTCGCCCTTTTTCATCTTTGCGTGCAGTACAGCGTCAAGGCAGGGTACTGTCAACCTTTATGCGCGCGGCACAGTTCCGCGATCTTTCCATCGGGCGGCCTCCTTTCGGCGTTCCCTTCTTACCCCTCCACCAACTTGAATCTCAGCACCACCGGCTCGTTGTCGGAGTGGGCGAAGCCCTCCTCGATGGCCTCGCAGGAGAGCACTTCGATGTTTTCCGAGGCCAGGAAGCCGTCCAGCGTGATGGTCACGGCGGTGGCGGGGTCGTAGGGCTCGCAGGCGTAGCGGCTGGTGCGGGCGTTTTCCGGGGCGTAAAGGGTGATGCCCTCGGGCAGAAGCTCGGTGGGGAAGGGCTGCGCCCAGGCGTAGTCCGCGCCGGAATCGCCGGGCAGGTCCTTGTTGAAATCGCCCCCAGCCAGCGCGTAGTTGCCCTGCGCGTACTCCGCCGCCATGTCGTTTAGCAGCAGCCGCGCCTGTTCGGTGGAAATGCTGCCGTCGCTGGTGTAGGCGGAGAGGTGTACGTTGTACAGGCACAGCGTCGCCCCGTTTGCAAGCGGCAGGCGGCTGACGGTGTAGCAGCGGTCGAGGTCGGTAAGCCGCGTAAGCCCGCTTTCCAGCGGCAAACTATGGCGCACGGCTTCGTCCACGCGCGCCCCCGTTAGCGTGAGGATGCCGGACAGGGAGCGGCCAATGGGCTCGTTGAACGGGTAAAAGAGGTAGGGCGAATCGTAATTGACGGCGAAGCTGGATGACATCTCCGGGAACGCCTCCAGCAGCATGGCGCGCTCATTGACGTGCCAACTGCGGTCGGCGTCCACGTCCACTTCCTGCAAAAGCGCGAAGTCGGGGTCCAGTTCGCGCACGCGCGCGGCCATGGCGGAGATGTTTTCCTCCACCGCCGCTCTGGAAAGGGCGCGGGCATGCTCGCCGCCGTCCATGAAGAAGCTGAAATCGTCGGAATAGGCGCCAAAGCCGAGGTTCCACGTGAGCAGCGTGTACTCCCGCCCCGCCTCCACGGTCTCCGCGGCGTTCTGCGCAACGTCCAGCGGCAGATCGTCCTCGATGCGCTGCATGTTCAGAAGCACATAGGCCGCGTAAGCCAATAGCAGCACCAGCAGCGCGCCCACGATGGCGCCCAGCCCGATCAGCACTTTGCGCATGAACGTTCCCCCTTCCGGGCCACATATTCCACGTGTCCCGCCGCTTCCAGCATACCATCTTCGCCCCCTCCCGTCAAGGCGTTCGCGCCCGCGCGGCGACATTTTGCCATCGCAAATGCGGTTTTTGGCCGCGAGCTGTTTCCAAACCCCGCCGCGTGTGGTACAATAGGAACATGGGGGAAACGCCCCGCAAGGAGGAAGACCATGTACTTTCCGTTTTTCTATGACTGGACATACCTGCTGCTGATCCCGGCGCTGCTGCTCTCGCTGTGGGCGCAGTTCCGCGTTTCCAGCACGTTCAACCGCTTCAGCAAGGTGCGCGCCTCCTCGGGCATGACCGCCACGCAGATGGCCGAACAGCTCCTGCACGCCGAGGGCGTCTACGACGTCTCCGTCGAGCGCACGCGCGGCAACCTCACCGACCACTACGACCCGAAGAACATGGTGCTGCGCCTCTCGGACTCCACGGCCAACTCCACCTCCGTGGCGGCGCTGGGCGTGGCGGCGCACGAGGCCGGCCACGTCCTCCAGCACCGCGACGGCTACGCGCCCTTGATGCTGCGCACGGCGGCGGTGCCGGTGGTCAACATCGGCTCCAACCTCTCCTGGCCGCTGTTCCTCGTCGGCCTGATCTTCTCCTGGGAACCGCTGCTCTACGCGGGCATCGCCCTGTTCGCGCTGGCAGTGCTCTTCGCCCTCATCACGCTGCCGGTGGAGTTCAACGCCTCCAAACGCGCCCTCGCGGCGCTGGAAGCCAACGGCTACCTCCAGCCCGGCGAGGAGATGCGCGGCGCGAAAAAGGTGCTGTCCGCCGCGGCCATGACCTACGTGGCCAGCGCCTTCATGGCCATCATGCAGCTTTTGCGTCTGCTGGCCATCGCCGGCGTGCGCCGCGACGACTGACAAGCGGCAAAAATGAACATTTTCCGCGAGATAACGACAAATGTCCGCAAAACAGGCGCGACTTAACACGGTCGCGCTTGTCTTGTGCCCGCTCCATCGCGTAATATGGAGAAAACGAATCACAAGGAGGCGCAAGCCATGCTGGAATACCCTGCCGTCAAGCAGTCCGACCCGGAAATTTATGCCGCCATGCAGCGCGAATTGGAGCGTCAGCAGACGCACATCGAACTGATCGCTTCGGAAAACTTCGTCAGCCCCGCCGTCATGGAGGCGATGGGTTCCCACCTGACGAACAAGTACGCCGAGGGCTATCCCGGCAAGCGCTACTATGGCGGCTGTCAGTTCGTCGATGAGGTCGAGGATCTTGCCCGCGAGCGCGCCAAGAAACTCTTTGGCGCCGACCACGCCAACGTGCAGCCCCATTCCGGCGCGCAGGCCAACACCGCCGTGTACTTTGCCCTGCTCGAGCCGGGCGACACCGTGCTGGGCATGAGCCTTTCCAACGGCGGCCACCTCACCCACGGCAGCCCCGTCAATCTCTCCGGCAAGTACTTCCACTTCGTGGCCTACAACCTCGACGAGAAGACTGAGCGCATCGACTACGACGAGGTGCGCCGCCTCGCCCTCGAACACAAGCCGAAATTGATCGTCGCCGGCGCCAGCGCCTACGCCCGCGCCATCGACTTTGCCAAATTCCGCCAGATCGCCGATGAAGTGGGCGCGATGCTGATGGTGGACATGGCCCACATCGCCGGCCTCGTGGCCGCGGGCGAACACATGAGCCCCGTGCCCTATGCCGACGTGGTCACCACCACCACCCACAAGACGCTGCGCGGCCCCCGCGGCGGCCTCATCCTCTGCCGCGAGCAGTACGCCAGGGCCATCGACAAGGCCATCTTCCCCGGCACGCAGGGCGGCCCGCTGGAACACGTCATTGCCGCCAAGGCCATCTGCTTCAAGGAGGCCATGGGGGAGGACTTCGCCGCCTACCAGCACCAGATCGTCCTGAACGCCGCCGCCATGGCCGAACAGCTTGTAAAGCGCGGCGTGCGCCTCGTCTCCGGCGGCACGGACAACCACCTGATGCTCATTGACTTGGTCGATACCGAGATGACCGGCAAGGAGCTGGAGCGCCTGCTGGGCGAGGCCAACATCACCGCCAACAAGAACACCGTGCCGCGCGAGACGCGCTCGCCCTTCGTCACCAGCGGCCTGCGCGTAGGCACCCCCGCCGTCACCACCCGCGGCATGAAGGAGCCGGAAATGGTGAAGATCGCCGACATGATCGCCGACATCATCGAAAAGGGCGAGGCCGCCGTGGAAGACGTGCGCGCGCGCGCTCTGGAACTGTGCAAGGCCTTCCCGCTCTATGGATAAGCTGGAGACCCTCTTTGCCGAGCAGGCGGCGTTCAACGCCTCCATCAATAAAACGCGCCATCTCGAGGATGTGACGGACGACGAATGGGTGCAGAAGTTCGCCCTCGCCCTCATCGTCGAGGCCGGCGAACTGCTGGACGCCGCCCACTTCCAGTGGTGGAAAAACCCGCGGCCCATCGACCGCGAACACTTAAAGGAAGAGGCCGTGGACGTGTTCCACTTCGCCGTCAGCGTCGCCCTTGCCGCCGGCATGGACGCGCAGGAGCTGTTTGAGCGCTACCAGGCCAAGAACCGGGAGAACATCGCCCGCCAGCAGGGCCTGTCCAGCAAGCCCGGCTACGATGTACACGAATTGGAGCCATAAAACGAGCGCCCCCGTCAGCCGATGGGGGCGCTTAAAGTGCGCCTGACCCAAGGATATACACACATCGGGGGGTGTTTTTCTTGTACTATCGCCGCATCCGCGACCTGCGGGAAGACAGCGACCTGACGCAGGCACAGATCGCGCAGGCCATCAACGTCACGCAGCGCTCGTATTCCTATTACGAAACAGGCACGCACATGATCCCGCCGTGGGTGCTGAGCGCCCTCGCGGACTTTCACCATACCAGCGTGGACTACCTCCTCGGCCGCACCAATGTGCGCGCCCCGTATCCCCCGCCGCGTCGCTGAACGGGCGGGGCCTTTTTTCGCCCGCCGCCTCTTTTCTTAAACTGCGCGTGCTATAATGGAGCATACGTTTCGGGAAAGGCGGCGGGTTTTATGGATACGCGCGGGGCGCTCGAGGCATTGAGCCGCGAACAGCTCATCGAGCTTCTGGACATCTACGCCAGGAACTGGCTGGCCATGGACGGCGTGTGGTTCCAGTCCGTGGAAAAAGAGGAGGGCATGGACGCGGCCATGTTCCACGACGCGCGGGCCTGGGAGCGCTTCACCGTCATCGAGGCGCGCCGCATCCGGCAGTTTTTGCAGCTTCCCGAACATCCCGGCCTTGAAGGGCTGGAAAAGGCGCTGGCGCTGCGCTTTTACGGCCACCTCAACCGCTCGCGCTGCGACCATGTGGACGGCAAACTCATCTACACCATGGAGGTCTGCCGCGTGCAGGCGGCGCGCGAACGCAAGGGCATGCCCTTCCACCCCTGCAAGGGCGTGGGCGTCATCGAATACAGCGGCTTCGCCCGCGAGATCGACAGCCGCATACAGTGCGAGTGCCTGAGCTGCTACCCCGAGGTCACGGACGATACCTGCAGCTGCAAGTGGGCCTTCTCCATCCCGGAATAGAGGAAACGCCATGCGAAAGACATACGTCACGCGGATGCCGGACAAGGCGGGCGCGTTTTTGCTCGCCAGCCGCATCATCGCCGCCTGCGGGGGCAACATCGCCCGCGTCAACTACAACCGCGCCGTGGACACGCACACGCTGTTCATCGAAGTGTCTGCCACCGCCGCGCAACACGCGGAGATCGCCCGCCAGCTCTCCGAGTGCGGCTATCTGACCGAGCTTGAGGACGGCAAGCGCATCCTGATGATCGTGCTTACCCTGCCCGACCGTCCAGGCGCGGTCACGCCCGTGCTGGAGATATTGAACCGCCACCGGGTCAACATCTCCTACATCAGCTCGCAGGAGAACGGCACCGGCGTGCAGCACTTCAAGATGGGCCTGCTCATCGAAAACACCGGCGAGATCAAGCGCCTCATCGACGAGATCTCCCAAATTTGCGAGATCAGCATCCTCAACTACGAGGTGACCGATCGCCTGCTCGACGGCACGGTGTTCTACATCACCTTTGCCAACGAGATGCGCGAGATCCTCTCGCTTTCGCAGGCGCAGACCAACGCCGTACTCATTCAGGCCAACCGCCTCATGCAGCTGCTCGACGAGCAGGACAAGCCGGCGCTGCAGACGTTCGACTACATCCGCCGCTTCGCCCAGTTCGTGGTCGAGCACCGCGACGCGGCCTTCAACGCCCAGGTCAGCACCGTGCGCCTCGCCGACGGCCTGATGCTCACCGCCATCGAGCCGCCCTGCGGCAGCAACACCTATGTGCTGGAATACCACGGCGAACTTTTGTGCGTGGATTGCGGCTTTGCCTGTTATAAAGAGGAGATGCTGCGCCTGTTCGAAGGGCTGTTCCCGCGCTTTTCCCTGCGCGGCAAGGAGGTCTGGCTCACGCACGCAGACGTGGACCACGCCGGGCTGCTTTCGCTGTTCGACCGCGCCTGCATGAGCCGGGATTGCTATGAAAACTTCGCCCTCGAACAGCGCGGAAAGGCGAATTTCCGCGAACAGAACCCGCTGCACGCGCCCTACTGCGCCCTGAGCAAGGTCATCTCCGGCTACGCGCCGCCGGATATGGAGCGCTGCGTGGCGGTGGGCGAAAAGCGCGACGACGCGCCGCTTTCCTGCATCGGCTCGCGTTCTTTCGGGCCGTGGAAGTTCGATTTTTATCAGGGAAGCGGCGGCCACGTCCGGGGCGAGACGGTGATCGTCTGCGAAAAATTGCAATTGCTCTTCAGCGGCGACATCTACGTCAACATCAAGGGCTATTCCCCTGACCAGCAGGCCTTCAACCGCCTCGCGCCCTTTCTGATGACCGGCGTGGACTCCGATCCCGCCAGGGCGAGAGAGTGCCGCGCTTTGCTCACAGAGCGCTACGCCGGTTATCTATGTTGCCCCGGCCATGGCAGCCAGTGCCGCCTGCCGGAGCCCGCCGCGCGGAAGTGAAGGGACTGGAAGGACCCGCGCCCGGGCGGGTTTCGCTGGCCCCGAATGTCAAAGTTCGCGCCTCTGTGCGCGGACTGTTTTTTCGTGGAGCCGGCAGTGCCGGCAGCCAGCGCCTTCGGCCCCATGGAGACGCGCGCCCGCCCCACGAGCAGGGGGCGGGCGCGCTGCGTTTCGGTTCGGATGGGGCGGCGGTGGGAGCAGACGGCGGCAGGCCCACGAGCAGGGGCCTGCCACCTGCGGCGCGTTGGGCGACGCTGCCTTGCCCCGGTGGGCAAGGGGCGCTGCCGGTGTGCGTGTTCGACGCTGTTTGCCCTGCGGGCAAAGGCGCTGCAGAGTGGCGCGCCGGATTTTGTCGTGTCGCGGGAGAAAGCGGGGTTTCGGAACGTTTCGCCCATCAGGGGACTTTCCCGGCGCGCCGGGGGACGGGGGAACGGACTTCTCCCCGCAAGGGGCGGAGTTTTTCCCGCACGCCGTAACCCCTACGCTCTCACAATGAGCCTCTCCCCGCAAGAAACGGAGATACGCGCCATCTCACCGTCAAAACACGTCCTTCCTCCCACAAAACCTTCCACATTTATCCATCCGTGGCAAACGCGGCCCGTAACAAGCCGCGTCTCATCGCCTCCCGCATTTCGCGGCGAACATCCAGCGCGCGCCCAAGCCCAGCGTTCCACGCCCGCAAAAGGCCATCTCTCCGCCCTTCCCGCCGCCGCTTCACCCCCCACCATCCCGCCGGGAGAACGGCGGGCTCTGCCCGCACCCGCTCAAGGGTCCAGACCCTTGAGAATCCCATTTTGGGGAGCGGCAGCCGTTTCACCGCACCCCCGTCCCCCAACGCCGCAGGCGGCAAGCCCCTGCTCGTGGGCTTGCCGCCGTCTACTCCCACCACCGCCCCATTCGGAACGAAACGAAGCAAGTCCGCCCCCTGCTCATGGGGCGGACTTGCGTGACCCACGCGCCGAAGGCACTGGCCGCCGGCACTGCCGGCCTACATCACTTGCAGGAGCATGCACTTCAAATACTTCGTCTCCGGCGCGGCGGGGAGGATGGGATGATCGTAGGCCTGCGTGCGGTATTCCACCATGCGCACGTGCTTTTTCGCGTCCCGCGCCGCCTGGTTGACCATGTCCTGAAACATCTCCGTGGAAACGTGCTGCGAGCATGAGCATGTCACCAAAAACCCGCCCGGCTTTGTCAGCTTCAACCCGCGCAGGTTGATCTCCTTGTAGCCGCGCAAAGCGCTCTGCACCGCCTGCCGGGACTTGGTGAACGCCGGCGGGTCGAGGATGACCAGATCGTACTTTTCTCCCGCGTCGGCCAGCTCGCGCAGAAGGTCAAAGCAGTTGTGCGCCTCAAAGCGCGCGTTCAGGCCGTTGCGCGCGGCGTTCTCCCGCGCCACTTCCAGCGCCTCTTCGGAGATGTCCACGCCCAGCACGTCCGCCGCGCCGTACCTGGCGGCGTTGAGCGCGAACGAACCGTTGTGACAGAAACAGTCCAGCACCCGCGCCCCGGGGCACAGCGGCGCGATGGCGGCGCGGTTCTGCTTCTGATCGAGGAAAAAGCCCGTCTTCTGGCCGCGCATGACGTCCACCAGATAGAGGATGCCGTTTTCGCGCATCTCCACGCGCTCAGGCACCTCGCCCATGAGCAGCCCCGTCCGCATTTCCAGCCCCTCGTGGCGGCGCACGGGCACGTCGTTGCGCTCATAGACGCCCTTTGCCCCGGTGATCTCGCACAAAAGGCGCGCGAGCATCTCCTTGCGCGTGTCCATGCCCAGAGAGAGCGTCTGCATGGAAAGCACGTTTGCGAACTTGTCCACGATCAGACCGGGCAGGAAGTCCGATTCTGAATAGACCACGCGGCAGCTGTCCACATCGCAAAGGCGCTTTCTGTACGCCCACGCCACTTCAAGGCGGCGGCGGAAGAAATCTTCGTCCACCGCCTCGTCCTGCGTGGTGAGCATGCGCAGGGTGATCTGCGAGCGGGGGTTGTAAAGCGCGCGGCCGAGAAACGTGCCCTTGCAGCTGTGTACGTCGATGACGTCGCCGGGGGCGCATTCGCCCTCGGTGGTCTCGATCTCCGATGCGTAGATCCACGGATGCCCGCCGCGCACGCGCGTTTCGCGGGTCTTGCGAAGGATCGCCTTTGCCATAGTCTGCCTCCTGATATAGAGCTTTTTCCATGATACCACATTTTCCGCCGCTTGTCGAATCTTTTGCGCGTTGACGGGCGAAGGCGCGGTGTGCTATAATTTTCGGGGGATACCCCCGGCAGGAAGGCAACACGGTGTTCGCCGCCCCCGGCGTTTTACCAAAGGGGGTGATGGTCATGACGGATTATGAACTGCTCATGGTCATCCTGACGATACTCGCCTTGTTGTTCGCAGTGAACAATAAGAAGTAAGCGAACCGCCGTGTATCGCGACTACACGGCGGTTCATCTCTGACTTGGGTCGGGGGTGCAAGCACCTGTTCGCAGTCCCTTCCTGCTGTCATTATAACACAGTTGACGCGCGCCGTCAAGCGCGGAGGCATGTATGGAAGCAAAGCGTCTGAACAAGTTCATCGCCGACAGCGGCTACTGCTCGCGGCGCGAGGCCGACCGGCTGATCGCCGAGGGCCGCGTGCGCGTGGACGGGCGCGTGGGCGCGCTGGGCGATCAGGTGCAGCCCGGCATGCGCGTGGAGGTGGACGGCAAGCCTCTCTCCGGGCGCGGCGAGCGCGTGTATCTGATGCTCAACAAGCCGGTGGGCATCGTCTGCACCGCCGACCCGCGCGAAAAGTACAATGTCGTCTCCTACCTTAACTACCCCATCCGCGTCTTCCCCGTGGGCCGGCTCGACCGCGAGAGCGAGGGCCTGCTTTTGCTCACCAGCGACGGCGAGATCGTCAACCGCCTGCTGCGCGCCGCGGGCGGACACGAGCGCGAATACGAAGTGACCGTGGACCGCCCCGTCACCCGCGAGTTCGTGGAAAAAATGCAAGCGGGCGTGGCCATTCTGGATACGGTGACGCTGCCCTGCCGCGTGCGCAGAACGGGCGAAAGATCGTTCAATATCGTGCTGGTGCAGGGGCTGAACCGGCAGATACGCCGCATGTGCGAGGCCCTGGGCTACCGCGTGACGCGCCTGCGCCGCGTGCGCATCATGCACATCCGCCTGGGCGATTTGCGCCCCGGCCAGTGGCGGGAACTGACCAAGGAGGAGATGGATGGGCTGGAACGAGCCGGTATCTACCGCAAAACGTTCCCATAATTCCAACGCTTTGACACACTTTTTCCACACACGCCCGTTATAATGCAGATAGCGCCGAAAGGCGTCACCCTTCCCCCCTCTTGGAAGCCCTCGGGAATGCCGACCCGGGGGCTTCACCCTTTTTGGGAACATAAAAAACGCCCCCGCGAAGGGACGTTTTTGTCAGCGGGGCAAGGACGGCCCGCCCGGCGGGCGTCACTGCTGCGCTTCCTGCGTTTCCTCCGGCGCCGTTTCCTCCTGCGCGCCGCTGTCCTGCGCGTAGGTGGAGGGCACGACGGGGTTGCAGTTGGGGCATGGGGTGAGGCCGAGGTCGAGCGCCTGCCGCACGGTCAGGGTGCGGCCGTTCTGCTGATCCCCGCAGGTGGGGCCGGCGTGGTAGTTCTCGGCGTTGTTGAATACGCTGTATACGATGGTGTTGTAGATCTGCTCGTCGGTCAGCTGCGGCTGGGCCGGGGCGGCCTCGGTCACGCCGGCCTCCTGCTGGGCGAGCAGCTCTTCGATGTTGCCCAGGGCGGTGGAGGTGACCTCCTCCGGGGCGCGGGTGGCGGCCACGGGCGCGACCGGCTGCGGCAGCGTGGTGGGCGCGTTGCCCGGCTGAAAGAGGGGCAGGCACATCAGGCACAGCGAGGCGCAGGCGAGAACGGAGGTGAGGATGCGTCCGCGCAGCGCGAACGAACCCGTCCGCCAGATCCACAAAAGCCCCAGCGGCGGCAGGAGCAGGCACAGCGCTATCTTCAGCGCCGTGCGCTTGCGGCTGGCCCTGCCCGGCCGCTTGAGGTTGGGCGAATAGGCGCTGCTGGGGGAGCCGCCGTAGCGGCCGCCATCGCTTGTCTGCACGTGGTCTCCTCCGTTTTCCTAAGCGTTTGCGCGCATGCGCTCGAGGGCGCGGGCGAGCTGATCCGGGCAGCTGGTGCCGGCGCGGCACTGGATGCCCTTGAGGCGGTGGATGACTTCGTCCACCCGCATGCCCTCCACCAGGCGCGAAAGGCCCTGCGTGTTGCCCGTGCAGCCGCCGATGAAGCGCACGCGGCGGATAATGTCGCCATCCAGCTCGATCTCGATCTGCCGGGAACAGGTGCCATGGGTGTTGTATCTGTACATAGAAGTTCCTTTCCGGGGGCGTCAGTATGTACAATTATACGCCCGGCGGCAAAAGATGTCAAGCGCTTCGCCGCCGGGCTTGACAGGGCGCGGCAAAGTTGGTATCATGACAAAAACGGGTGCGTAGGTCGGGCGTATGCCCGGCTGTTTTTATCCGCGCGCCCCGGGGAGGAACGCACATGCTGTTTCGGGAACTGACGATGGCCGACGAGGGCGACATCTTCGCCGCCGTGCGCGCCGCTTTTGCCGCCCCGCCGTGGAACGAGACGTGGGAGCGGGCGGACTTTCACCGCTATCTGCGGGACATCCTCGGCAACGAAAATTCCCTCGGCTTCGGCCTTTTCGAGGGCGGACAACTGGCGGCGCTGGCGCTGGGGCGGCTCAAGCACTGGCCGCGCGGCGTGGAATACGACATCGACGATTTTTGCGTGCATCCCGCCTGGCAGGGCCGCGGCGTGGGCTCGGCGCTGCTCAGACACATATGGGAATGCGCCCGCGCGCGTGGTTTTTGCGAGGTGGCGCTGCTCACCCGCCGCGACGCGCCCGCCCACGGCTTTTACCAAAAGAACGGCTTTGCGGACGTGGAATGGCGCGCGTGGATGACGCGGCCCTGTCAAGAGGATATGTAAAGACCCGGCCCCCTATGGACCGGGTCTCAGAGCGCCTACTCCTGCGGCGCGGCGGGGAAATCCTCGCGGAAGAGACGGAACTGCATCTCATCGTCGGCGACGCCGCTTTCTTCAAGGCGTGCCGCCACGCGCGCGGCGCGCACAGCGGCCTCGGTGTTGGGGCCGAAGATGCCGTCGGCGTCGTCGTCGTCGTCCAGATAGCCCAGTTCGATCAGCCGCGTTTGCAGGGCGACCACGTCGTCGCCGCGGCTGCCGTCCTTGAGTTCGGGGTAGATGGCGCGCTCCTCGAGGAGGAAGTAGCGGCTTTCGCGCCCGCCGCCCTCGCACCACGTCAGCACCAGATAGATAGCTTCCTCTCCGCTCGTCTGCACGAAGCGCTTGTAGAGCGTCTTTTCCTCGCCCGGCTGCAGGGAAACGCCGTAGTTGCCGCCCAGCGCCGCGTCCATGAGCTGAAAGCCCGTGGCCTGCGCGCCGTCCGCCGTCTCCAGCGTCAGCCAGAAGGCGTTCTGCGGCACGATGGCCGCGTCGCCGCCGTTGGTCAGTGTGATCTGCGCGCCGGCCTCGGTGCCGTCGAATTTGTACAGCTGGCGGTAGTTGCCGGCGAAGTAGGCCGGGGTCAGGTAGTTGTCCAGCCGCAGCGTCATCGGCACGGCGGTATAGGCCTCCTCGCTGGCGCTCCGGCGCGGGGAGCCGTCTTTAAGCACCTCGGCGGTGAAGGCGCACACGTCGCCCAGTCGGTAGGGGTCCTCCCGCGAGCCCTTCTCTACGCCCTCGGCGCAGGCCAGGGGCAGGGCGAGCAGCAGCGTCAGAAGCAGGCACAGGCAGCGTAAAGCGGTCTTCATGATCATCCGTCCCTTCCTTGCGTTCCTGCCCTTATCATAACACATCGCCGCGCGGCGGGCAAGACGCAGGAGAAGATTGCTGTGTGCCAAATAATGTAACGAACTTGTAATTTAATGAAAAATTTACACAAGATTATGTCTTTTTTGTCACATTTCCGGCGATTTTCTTCACTTGCGACATTCTCATGCCCGGCCGGACGCGCTATAATATAGATAAGGAAAAGACACACGCGAGGAGGTGGCGGCGCAATGGCGCGCACGGTGCGCAAAGTGAGCATGTACACGCTGATGGCGCTGCTGCTGGCGGTGATCGTGGTCATGGTCGTCCTCTCCATCGTGGCTTACGACCGGGCGACGAGCGCGGACGTGCAGACGCGGGTACTCTACAATCTGGAAACGCGGGTGCGCAGCCGCGGCGCGCAGGTCTCGCTGTTTTTGCAAAAGCAGCTGGGGGCGCTGGAAAGCGCGGCGCGCACGTTCGATGCGAACGGGGAAGACCTGCCCGCGCGCCTGAACGCGGCGCAGGAAACGCTGGGCTTTGCCTGGCTCTGCTATGTGGATGAAGACGGCTTGGGCGTGCGCGACGACGGCGCGGCGGTGACGCTGGCGGACTTTCCCGGCGCGTCGGCGGCGCTGGAGGGCGAAACCCTGCTCTGCGACGGAGAGAGCGATGGCGCGCCCTGCATCCTTCTGGCAACGGGTGCGGGCGATGGCGGCGCGCTGGTTGGCTGCCTTGACGCGGAAGCGCTGGGCGCGGAGCTGGTCTCCAATGGCTCGGTCTGCCTGCTCAACGCGCGGGGTCACGTTGTCGCCGCCGCGCCGGACAGCTTTCTGGAAGCGCTCATGGGGGAGGACCTCTTTGCCGCGCTGGACATGCGTGAAGATGCGCGGGAAGCCCTGCTGCAAGGCGAGAGCGGCGGAAGGCTCGTGTACACCAGCCGGGGTACGATGCTGACCGCCTGGGCGCAGTTGAGCGTGGGCGACGGCTGGCGCATACTTTCGCTGGCGCCGCGCGACGAGGCCATGAGCCAATTCTCCTTTATGAACGACGCCGCGCTGCTGCTGGCCGTGCGTCTGGGCGCCTGCGCGCTGGCGCTGGTGGCGCTGGTGATCTGGGTGGCTTGGGCCGGAAACCGCCGCCTGCGCGCGGAAAAGCTGCGCCTGGAATGGAGCGAGGAACGATACCGCATCCTCGCCGAGGGCAGCAACGAAGTCTTCTGGGAATACGATGTAATAAACGACCGCCTGCGTCTGGGCGAGAATTTCCAGCGCATGTTCGGGCGCGAGGGCTCGCACAACATCGGCGAATTTCTCGCCCTTGCCCACCCGGAGGAGCGGGAGCGGCTGGAGCGCGTCTTTGGCGTTCTTTCGGGTGGCATGAGCGCCGAGACGCACGCAACGGTGGACTTCCGCGTGCGCCGGGGCGGCGAGAGCGAACGCTACACCTGGTGCCGCGCCCACATGAGCGTGCTGTTTGACAGCCGTTGCCGCCGGCGCTGGGTCATCGGCAAATTGACGGACATCTCGCAGGAGCGCATGCTTGCCGAGCGTCTGGAACAGCAGGTGCGCACAGACGCGCTGACGGGGCTGCTCAACCGCGCCGGGCTGGAGGAGGCCATTCGCCTGCGGCTGGAGGGCGCGCCGGACAGGCCCTGTGCCGTCGTCCTGCTGGACATCGACGATTTCAAGGACATCAACGATTTTTACGGCCACGACGTGGGCGACGACGTGCTGCGCACGCTGGCGGACTTTTTGCGCGGCCACTTCCGCGGCACGGACATCGTCGGCCGCTTGGGCGGCGACGAGTTCATGGCCCTGATGGAGGGCGTGGACAGCCGCGAAAAGCTCACGCAGGCGCTCTCGCGCCTCCGGCAGGGGCTTTCCCGCCTGCACGCCGGCGAAGTGCGCGTGGGCTGCAGCGCCGGGGCGGTACTCTTCCCCGAGGGCGGGGACTGCTTCGACGCCCTCTACAAAAGCTCCGACGTGGCTCTGTACGAGGCCAAGCGCGCCGGAAAGGGCCGCTTCAGCGTCTATTCCGGCGGCGACGGGCGCTTTATCACCCCGCAGATGCTCGAACATGTGGACTACGCCGCCTACGCCATCGACCCCGAAACGCGCGAACTGCTGTTTGCCAACGCCAAGATGTGCGCCCGCTTCCCCACGCTGCGGCCGGGCGAGAAGTGCTACCGCGCGCTGATGGCCGGCGCGGACGCCCCCTGCGAGGGCTGCGACATGGCAAAGCTGCTCCATCAGGCGCAGGGCGGCGGGTCGGACGAGGCCGAGGCGCTGTGCGCCGAATGGCTGCGCGCCGCGCCCACGCCGATGCGCTGGAGCGACGGCCGCGAAGTGCTGCTCTTTGCCTGCAAGCCGACCGACGCGGCGGGCGCGCCCTGAACGGCCGCTGAAAAGCAGACCGGCAGGACAGAGCGCAAAAAGCCCGTAAGCCATAAGGCAAAAATCGCGTCTGCGGCCCGCCCCCGCGCGACAAAAAACGCCTCCACGAGATTTCATCGCGGAGGCGTTTTCGCGCCACGCCCGTCAGCAACCGGCCACGGCGTATATTTCCTTCAGCACGTTCTCCACCCCGTTGGCGGAGGGCTCCTTGTCCATCTTTTCGTACAGCGAGCCGCGCTCGCGGTAGAGGCTGATGACCTCGGAGACCAGGCGGTCGGCGGTCATGTCCTCCTGCATCAGCACGCGGCTGAGGCCCCGGGCCTCAAACGAGCGGGCGTTGACGATCTGGTCGCCCCGGCTGGCGCCCATGGGGTAGGGGATGAGCAGCGCCGGCTTGCGCAGGGCCAGTATCTCGCACAGGGTGTTGGACCCGGCGCGGGAGATGAGGATGTTGGCGCAGGCATAGGCGTCGGCCATCTCGCTGTCCAGATATTCGCACTGGACGTAGCCCGCCGTGCCCAGAAGCGCCTCGTCGGTATTGCTCGGGCCGCACAGGTGCAGCACCTGGAACGATTCCAGCAGCCTGGGCAGCGCCTCGCGCACGGCGGCGTTGATGGCCTGCGCCCCGGAGGAGCCGCCCGTGACCATCAGCACGGGCCGTCCGTCGGTGAAGCCGAAGGTGGCAAGGCCCTTTTCGCGGTCGCCGTTCAAGATCTCCGGGCGGATGGGCGTGCCGGTATAGACGCCCTTTTCGCCAAAGCCGCGCGCCGCCTCCGGGAAGGTGCAGAGGATCTTGCTGGCAAAGGGCGCGCAGAGCTTGTTGGCCAGCCCCGGCGTCATGTCCGATTCGTGCAGAAGCACGCGCACCTTGTGCAGCCGCGCGCCGTAGACCACGGGCACGGAGACGAAGCCGCCCTTGGAAAAGACCACGTCGGGCTTTAGCTGCTTCATCAGTTTGGAGGCCTGCCCCACGCCCTTCAACACCTTGAAGGGGTCGGTGAAGTTTTTCGGGTCAAAGTAGCGCCGCAGCTTGCCCGTGGACACGCTGTGGTACGTCACCTCGGGAAAAGCGGCCACGAGGCGCTTTTCCACGCCCTCCGCCTCGCCGATGTAGTGTACCTCCCAACCGTCCTCGAGAAGACGGGGGATAAGCGCCAGGTTCGGCGTGACGTGGCCTGCCGTGCCGCCCCCGGTCAGTACGATCCGCTTCATCAAATCCCTCCCGATGCCGGATACGTCCGTTGCTCGTGCCGCAAGATGCCCTCGCGCCTGCAAAACGCGCCCTCGCGGGGCCGCTTTGCATTGTTTCCTGCAGGACTGCGTTGTTTTGACATCATTCCTGCGTACAGGCCATCCTTCCAGCGTTCTGGAAGCATTATAGCACGTCAATGCGGAAAAAGTTTTTAGGTCTCTGTAAAACTTCTTTTCTTTTGCGCGTGCCTGCGCTATTATATTAGCAGGGAAGTCCATTTTTGCGGAGGTCGATATGAGCTATCAGGCATTGTACCGCGCATGGCGGCCGGAGACGTTTTCGCAGATCGTCGGGCAGGACGCCGTGGTAAAAACGCTGCGCCATCAGGTGGAGACCGGGCGCGTGGCCCACGCCTATCTGTTCTGCGGCACGCGCGGCACGGGCAAGACCACCGCGGCCAAGGTGCTTTCCCGCGCCATCAACTGCCTGCATCCCGTGGACGGCGACCCCTGCGGCCAGTGCGACGTGTGCCTGCAACTCAAGCAGGAAAACAGCATGGACGTCATCGAGATCGACGCCGCCTCCAACAACGGCGTGGACGAGATACGCGATCTGCGCGAAAAGGTCAAGTACCCCCCGGCGGTGGCCAAATACAAGGTCTACATCATCGACGAGGTACACATGCTCTCCACCGGCGCGTTCAACGCGCTTTTGAAAACGCTGGAGGAGCCGCCGGCCCACGCCGTGTTCATCCTCGCCACCACCGAGCCGCAAAGGCTCCCCGCCACCATCCTCTCCCGCTGCCAGCGCTTCGATTTTCGGCGTTTGAGCGTGGAAACGATGGTCGAGCGCATGATGGTGGTGCTGGGCGGCATCGGCCGCACCGCCTCGGAAGAGGCCCTGCACGAGATCGCCCGCGCCGCCGAGGGCGCGATGCGCGACGCCCTCAGCATCCTCGACGTCTGCCTTTCCTACACGGACGGGGAGGTGGACCTCGCCCTCGCGCGCGACGTACTGGGCACGGCGGGGCGCGAGTTCCTCTTTGATTTCGCCGCCGCGCTGCTTTCGGGCGACGCCCGCGGCGCGCTTTTGCAGATCGACGAACTGCTGCGCAGGGGGCTGGACCCCCAGGTGTTCGCCCGCGAGGTGGCGGAGCATTTGCGCGCGCTGCTGCTGGCGCAAACCGTGGGCGAGGCGGCGGAGGAGCTTCTGGAATGCACGCCCGAGGACGCGCAGCGCTACCGCGAACAGGCGGCTGCCGCCGTGCGGGAGCAGCTTTTCCGTCTCATGGAGCTGTTCATGCGCGTGGAGCCGGACATGAAGTGGGCCGCCGACCCGCGCGCGCTGCTGGAACTGACCGCCGTGCGCGCCTGCTGCCCGGAGGGGGAGAAGGACACCTCCCTCGCCGAGCGCGTCGGGCATCTGGAAGCAGTCATCGAGCGCGGCGCAGTCGCCGCCCCAGCCAGGGAAGCGCCCAAGGCCGCCAAAGCCCCCGCGCCCGCCAGGGAGCGCGCCCCCAAGGCCGCGCCGCCGCCAAAGAGCGCCGCCGAAGCCCCGCCGCAGTATTTGCAGGCAGTGGAGGCGCTTTCCAAAGACAATCCCTCGATGCGCGCGGCGCTGGGGGGCATGAAGTTCGCGGGCTATGAAAACGGCGTGGTGACGGCGGAGTTCGCGCGCCCGCAGATGATGTTCATGAAGATGCTGGAGCGCAAGCGCGAGGCCATGGAGGCCGCCTTCACCGAGGCGTTTGCCGCGCCGACCAAGCTGGTGATGCGTCTGGAGGGCGAGGCCGCGCCGCAGGGCGCCGCCGCCACGCAGGCCCGCCGCGTCATCGAGCAGAGCTACGACGTCTTTGGCCGGGAGAACATCGACCTCACGGATTGACGGCCAGAGCGCTGAGAAAGCCCGCCCATGCTGTCAACATCTTTGAATGATTGACGTTTCGCCCCCGCGCGGGTATAATAGAGACTGACTTGTTGGAAAGGGGATACCCATATGACCACGTTGGTACGGGAACTGTTTGCCGCCCCGCCCGCCGAAGCGCGCGCGGGCGTGAAGGTGTCGGGCTGGGTGCGCACCATGCGCGAATCGAAGGCGTTTGCCTTTGTGGAACTCAACGACGGCAGCTATTTTAAGAACCTGCAGATCGTCCTCGAGGCGGACAAGCTGGAAAACTACCACGAACTGACGAAAAAGATCGGCGTGGGCGCGGCCATCGAGGCCGAGGGCGAACTGGTCCCCACCCCGGAGATGAAGCAGCCCTTTGAATTGAAGGCCACGGCCCTCACCGTGCTGGGCGAGAGCCCCAGCGATTACCCCCTGCAGAAAAAGCGCCACACGCTGGAATATCTGCGCACCATACAGCATTTGCGTCCGCGCGCCAACCTCTTCCAGTGCGCCTTCCGCGTGCGCTCGCTGGCGGCGCAGGCCATCCACCGCTTCTTCCACGATCGCGGCTTTGTCTACGTCCACACCCCCATCCTCACCGGCAGCGATTGCGAGGGCGCGGGCGAGATGTTCCGCGTCACCACGCTGGACGCGGGCGAGCCGCCGCGCCTGCCGGACGGCAGCGTGGATTTTGACAAGGACTTTTTCGCCAAGCCCGTGAGCCTGACCGTTTCCGGCCAGCTCAACTGCGAGTGCATGGCGCTGGCCTTCCGCGATGTGTACACCTTTGGCCCCACCTTCCGCGCCGAAAACAGCTACACCCCGCGCCACGCCGCCGAGTTCTGGATGATTGAGCCGGAGATCGCCTTCGCCACCCTCAAGGAGGACATGGACCTGCAGGAGGAGATGATCAAGTACATCCTCGCCGCCGTGCTGGAAGAGGCGAAGCCGGAACTGGAGTTCTTGAACAACTTCGTGGACAAGGGCCTCATCGCCCGCCTGGAGAGCGTGCGCGACGCCGACTTTGCCCGCGTCAGCTACACCGAGGCCGTGGACATCCTCACAAAGAGCGGCCAGCAGTTCGAGTATCCCGTGTTCTGGGGCTGCGATCTGCAGACCGAGCATGAGCGCTACCTGACGGAAAAGCACTTTGGCCGCCCGGTGTTCGTCACCGACTATCCCAAGGAGATCAAGGCCTTCTACATGCGCATGAACGACGACGGCAAGACCGTGGCCGCCGCCGACCTCTTGGTGCCGGGCGTGGGCGAACTGTGCGGCGGCAGCCAGCGCGAGGAGCGGCTGGACGTACTCACCGCGCGCATCGAGGAACTCCACATGAAGCCGGAGGACTACTGGTGGTACCTCGAACTGCGCAAGTACGGCACCTGCAAGCACGCCGGTTTCGGCATGGGCTTTGAGCGCCTCATCATGTACCTGACCGGCATCGCCAACATCCGCGACGTGCTGCCCTTCCCGCGCACCACGCGCAACTGCGATTTCTAAAGAACGGCAAAATAAGGCGCCTTCCCGGCATGGGAGGGCGCTTTCGCCGTTTCAGCGGGGCCTTCAGCGTTCAAACGCCTCCGGGTGGGCGGCGGCAAAGTCGAGCATGGCTTCTTCAAAGCCCAGTTCTTCCCGCAGCTGCACATAGGCAGTATCAACCTCGTCGAAGGGATAGGCCTCGCAGATGGCGGCGTATTCTTCCTTCCACGCTGTATCCGGCGTGGGGTAGAGGGGAAAGCCGTCCAGCGTCGCAAGGTCTATGCCGTTTTCCGCCGCAAAGGCCTCGTAGGCGTCGGCGATGGGGTCAAGCCCCAGCAGGCGCAGGCTGCCTGATACGCGCACAGCCATGGCGGGGCCTTCGTTGCAGAAAAAGGTGCAAAGGCCGCCGCAGAGCATCTCCATATCGAAGATGGCGGCCACGTAGAGCGCCCGCGCCGCCTCGGGCAGGGCGTCAAAGCCCTCGTCGTAGGTCGGGCCGCCGGCGCTGAGGCCGAGGATGCGGACATAGAGGTCGTCGTAGTCCTCCCGCGCGCTGGCGGCGGGGCAGAGAAGCAGCAAAAGAAGCAGCAGACAAAGGACGCGTTTCATGATCCCATTCCCCTTTCTCCCATGCGGTTTGAAGACATTATACCACAGTCGCGCCCGCTTTTCCACCGCCCGGCAGGCGATAGGAGAATACGTCAAAGCGCGTCACGCCCATCTTCCGCAGGGCGGCGACGCTTTTTTGCACGTCCCTTTCCGTATTGTAGCCGGGGATGCGCGGCACGCGCGCCAACACGCGCTGCGTGCCCAGCGTTTCAAGCGCCAGACGCAGGTTCAAAAGCGCGCGGGCGTTGTCCCCGCCGGTGTAGGCGCGGTAGATGGCCGGGTCTGCGTCCTTGACGTCAAAGATGACTTCGTCGAGCGCCGGGAGCGCCGCGCGGGCGAGGTCTTCGGGAACGTTCAGGCTCGTCTCGGCGGTCAGCCGCCACGCCTTGCCGCAGCATTGGCGAAAGGCGGCGATGAAGGGCGCGTACAGAAGCGGCTCGCCGCCGCCAAAGGTCACGCCGCCGAGCGTGGCCTGAAAGTAGAGGTCGTCCACGCGCGTCATTTCGTAAAGCTCCTCCGGCGCGACCATGCGCGCGGGCGTTTCTTCCTTCAAAGCCTGCGGGTTGAGGCAGTACCTGCAACGCAGCGGGCAGCCGCGCGCCGCCGCCAGCGTGGTCACGCCCGCGCCGTCGCTGCCCATGCGGTGGCGGCAGAGGGCGAAGAGCGGAAACAGCGGCGCGGCGCTCACGCTTCGCCGCCCTCGGGCGCGACCTCGCCCAGCAGCACTTCGCCCGCGTCCGGCACGGGCAGGGCGGCGTCAATGGGATCGTCCGCCGGGGCGATCTGTCCCATCAGGGCTTCCAGCCCCGGCGCGGGCGTGGCGACGGGGCGCGCATCGTCGATGAGCGCCTCCACGGCGCTGCAGCCGCTCAGCGCCGTCACCATGCCGGCGGCGATGCCCGCCAACGCCACCGCTTTGCACAGGCGGCGGCGCTTTGCAAGCGCTTCCTCCAACCGGCGCACCTCGGCCTCGCAGCGCGGGCAGGTGCCGCGGCATTCGCCCTTGAAGCCGCATTCCTCCGTCTCCCACGGTATGTCGTTTTGCCGGGCGATCTCGGCGCGGATCTCCTTTAAGGTACGGCAGACTTCCTTGCCGCGCATGCGCATCCCTCCCCAAATTTTACCATTTGTTATCTTGGACGTATTTTTTCCGCGCGCGGTTCCCGGGGGCGATGCACGCGCGGGGCGGCCCCGCCATACCATGCAGCGAAGGAGCGTGATCTTTATGACCAACAAGACCCTTGAACCGCTGGGCGGCGTCCGCTATTTGGGGCTGGACGTCAGCGCCCTTTCCGGGGAGATCGACTTTGCCGCCGTGCGCGCAAGCGGCCGCTCTGCGGTGTACATCCGCGCCAGCGTCGCCGAGGACTACGCCGACCCCAACTTCGAGGCCAATTACATATCCGCCCGCGAAAACGGCCTGCTGGCGGGCGCTTACCACGTGCTGACCGCCCGCACGCCGGAACAGGCCCGTGCGCAGGCGCGCTTTTTCGCCCAGACCGTGGCGGGCAGGGAACTGCAACTGCGCCCGGCGCTGGTGTTCGACTGCCTCGCCGGCCTGACCGCCGCCAGCGCCAACGCCATCGCTTTGGCCTTTTTGGAGACGGTGGAGGCGGAGCTGGGCAGCGCGGCCATCCGCGCCGACGCGCAGACGGCGCAGAGCCTGTGGAGCGCGGCCATCGCCAGCCGCTTCCCCCTCTGGCTGACGGGCTGCGACGCCGCCGTGGGCGGCAACTGGGCGGACTGGAGCGGCAGGCAGTACGCCGCCAATGCCCGCGTGGAGGGCGTTTCCGGCCCCGCCGGTCTCGACGGCTTCACCGACGGCATGCTCGCGGGCGCGGCCGCCGTACCCGCGAACGACGCCGCCGTGCCCACGCTGGCCTCGTCCGCCGCGCTGGCGAGCGCCGCCCAGACCTACACCGTGCGGCGCGGGGATACGCTCTCGGAGATCGCCGCGCGCTTTGGCACCACGGTCAACGAACTGGTGCGGCTCAACAACATCGCCGACCCGGACCGCATCTACGAGGGCGACCGCCTCATCATCCGCGCCGGCACGGGCGACGGGAATACCTACACCGTGCAGCGCGGCGACACGCTCTCGGAGATCGCCGCAAGATTTGGAACCACCGTCAACGAGCTTGTTCGCCTCAACAACATCGCCGACCGCGACCTCATCTACCCCGGCCAGGTGCTTATCCTCCGCGAGAACGGCTCTGTGACCCCGCCCAGCGGCGCGGTGACCTACACCGTCCAGCGCAACGACAACCTGACGGAAATTGCCGCGCGCTTTGGCACCACGGTCGCGGAGCTTGTGCGGCTCAACAACATCTCGAACCCGAACCTCATCTACCCCGGACAGGTGCTTATCATCCGCGAAAGCGGCGGCTCCACCCCGCCCAGCGGCACGACCACCTACACCGTCCAGCGCAACGACAACCTGACGGAAATTGCCGCGCGCTTTGGAACCACGGTCGCGGAACTGGTGCGGCTCAACAACATCTCGAACCCGAACCTCATCTACCCCGGACAGGTGCTTATCATCCGCGAAAGCGGCAGTGTGACCCCGCCCAGCGGCACGACCACCTACACCGTGCGGCGCGGCGACACGCTCTCGGAGATCGCCGCCCGCTATGGCACCACCGTCAGCGCGCTGGTGCTGGCCAACAACATCGCCGACCGCGATCGCATCTATCCCGGTCAGGTGCTGATCATCCCCGTGGGCGGGTGCGTGGACAACTACATCGTCCAGCGCGGCGACACGCTTTCGGAGATCGCCCAGCGCTTCGGCACCACCGTGGCGCGGCTGGCCAGCCTCAACAACATCCGCAATACCGACCGCATCTACATAGGACAGGTGCTTTCGCTGGGCATCTGCTGATGGAAGCGGCGGGGGACGCGTTCCCCCGCCATTCTTTTCTTGTGCGCAAGCCCATTTTGGGGTATAATATCGGCAAACACACAAGGGAGGCGAGCGCATGAGGAAGTTGGCCCGGCGGGCGCTGCCGCCGTTTCTGGCGTTCTGCGCGATCGTTTTCATCTATGCCGCCGTGCATCTGGCGCTGGGCACGCAGCCGTTTGCCCATTCCAATTACGATTCCTATACCCTGCAGGCGCTGGCGTGGCGCGAGGGGCGCGTCTCGCTGGGGCAGGACTATCCGCATCTGGAACTGGCTGTCTACGAGGGCGACTGGTACGTGAGCTTTCCCCCGGTGCCGACGCTCGTGCAGCTGCCCCTGACCTTCCTCTTTGGCCGCGAGACGCCGGACGGCCTGCTGGTGAAGCTCTACGTATTCGCCGCCTTCTTCGTGCTGTACGATTACTTCCGCCGCACGCGCAGGTTGCGCCCGTGGGCGGCGAGCCTCTGGGCGCTGTTTCTCGTGTTCGCCTCGGACATGGTGTCCGTTTCGCTGGATGGCGGCGTGTGGTATCAGGCGCAGACGCTGAATTTCCTCTTATTGGTGAGCGCCTTCGCCGCCATGGCGCGCAAACGGCCCACGCTTTCCTGCCTTTTCTACGCGCTGGCGGTGGGCTGCCGGCCGTTTACGGTGCTGTTCGGCCCGGTGCTTCTGATGATGTATCTGAAACAGAAAAAGCGCCCGCGGCTGTGGCCGGGGCTGGCGGTGGGGCTGTGCGTGGCCGCCTGCTACGCCGCCTACAACTACGCGCGCTTTGGGAATATGTTCGAGTTTGGCCACAACTACCTGCCCGAATTCACCCGCGTGGAGACGGGGCAGTTCTCGCTTGCCTACGTGGCCGGCAATGTGAAAACGTTCCTCTTCGGCCTGCCGTTCTCCGTGCAGAACGGCGCGTGGACGCTGAACAAATTCGGCTTTTCCATGTTCCTCTGCAACCCCGTTCTGTGGATGGCGGCGGCGTGGCTCGCGGAGGCCGCCGTCCGCCGCCAATTCAGGCCGCAGATGCTGCTTGCGTGGCTTCTGATGCTTCTGCACCTGTTCTGCCTGCTTCTCCACAAGAGCTTCGGCGGCTTCCAGTTCGGGGCGCGCTACACGCTGGAACTGATCCCCTACGCCGTGGCCATGCTCCACTTCTCCCCCCGCCGCGCGCCGCGCGCGTGGGAGGTGGCGGTGTTTGCGCTGGCGCTGATCTTCAACGCCGTGGGCGCGTATCTGCTCAACTGCTGAGGGCGTTTTCCCGCTCGCGCGCGTACTTGCGCCGCGTGGCCATGCCGCCGCGCAGGTGCCGCTCGCGGCGGTTCTTCTCCAACACGGCGCTGACCTCGGCAAAGAGGCCGGGGTCTATGTCCCTGAGGCGGCAGCGCATGTCCTTGTGGATGGTGGTCTTGCTCACGCCGAAGCGCTCGGCGCACTGGCGCACGGTGGCTCCGGTGGCCAGTATGTGCCGGGCGGCCCCGGTCACGCGCAGATAGATCTCCCGCTTCACCCGCATCCCCTCCACGGCATGCTATGCGCTGCGGAAGGGGGCGTATGCGGGCGCAAAAAACGCGCCAGAGCGCCGATAAAACCCACAAACGCAAAAATTGCCCTGATTAAAAAAACAGTAGCAATTTTTGCTTCCGGCGTCAGCAACCCTGCCGCCTGCGGTCACTTACGTCTATGTAAGCTCCCTTGGCGGCAGGGTTGCTTCCTTGGGTGGATTTGCCGAACCCTTCGGGATCGTCAAATCCAGTCGCAAGGTTGCAAGCCCAAAGGCTTGCAAGTCGCCGTTGGCGACCGTTTTTGACGATCAAAGATCGGCAAAAACGCCTCGGCGACAAATTTTGCCGTTGGCAAAATTTCCTTGCTTGCGGGCTTTCTCGACGCTCTGGTCGTTCCCCTATATTTGGGCGCGCTCCGCAGCCCCTACGCTTCGAGGAAATAGGAAATGGCCATCAAAACGTACAAAACGCCGAAGGCGTAGGGCATGAACATCTCGCGGAAGGGGTGCATGTGCTTGAAATTGTCGGTGAGCATGAGCATCTCGCTTGCGTACGCGCCCGCGCCGAACACGTAGGCCACGCCGCGCAGTATGTACTTTACGTGATGCTCAAACAGGTGCGGCACCATGGCCAGCAAAAACAGCACCGCCGCCACCGCCACGCAGATGTTGCGGATGAGGAGCAGATGTTCCTCGCCCTTGTCGGGCTTTTTTGCCAGACGGTAGCGCTTGATGGGCGTCAGCTTGAAGCTGGGGGCGGGGATGTGGGCAAAATGCTCGCGCGATGGGTGATGGTGCGCGTGGGCGCTGTGGGGCAGGGCGACGTGTATGCGTGTGCGCTTCATGCTCATACCTGCGACTTCCTTTCGTATTTGCCGTACCGATTATAAGGCGGGCGGCGGGGCTTGTCAACGCTTTGTCCGTTACGGTTTTGAAGCGGATGCGTTCTTATGGTAAAAGATTGGGAAACCGCTTTACAACCGGGGGCGGGGTATGCTAAAATGATATTTGTGGCAGAATGAACGGGCCACATGGGGCTTTTTCAAAGCCCGGGAACCGCAGGCTCGGTTTGCCGACGACTCCGACGGCATACGGGGCGCGCGGGAATACAAAACAGGAGGAAACAACAATGGTCATCAACAAGAAAGAGATCATGGAGACCTACGCCCGCCACGAGGGCGACACCGGCTCCCCCGAGGTGCAGATCGCGCTGCTCACCGCCCGCATCAACCACCTCAACGAGCATCTCAAGGTGCATAAGAAGGACCACCACAGCCGTCGCGGCCTGCTTCTGATGGTCGGCCAGCGCCGCGGCCTGCTGGACTACCTCAAGAGTACGGACATCGAAGCCTACCGCGCCCTCATCGCCAAGCTGGGCCTGCGCAAGTAACGGGCGGCGGAAACGTTTTTCACGGCATCACCCGCGCCGTCGCCTGTTTCCGGGCGGCGGCGCGGTTTGCAAAGGCACTCATCCCCTGTGATTCGCACATGGACGCTAGGGTGCGAGTTTATCTCGCAGGCGTGCGTCCATGTGCGGATGCACCGACGAAAACAAGGAGGATATCCGCATGTTCAAATCCTACTCCATGGAGCTGGGCGGCCGCACGCTCACGCTCGAGTTCGGCAAGTACGCCGAACAGGCCTCCGGCTCGTGCTTCGTCCGCTATGGCGACACCTGCGTGCTGACCACCTGCACCGTGGCCAAGACCCCGCGCCCGGGCATCGACTTCTTCCCCCTGAGCGTGGATTTTGAAGAAAAGCTCTACTCCGTGGGCCACATCCCCGGCAGCTGGAACCGCCGCGAGGGCCGTCCCGCCGAGAAGGCCATCCTCACCTCCCGCCTCATCGACCGCCCGCTGCGCCCGCTCTTCCCCAAGGGCATGCGCCACGACGTGTCCGTGGTGGCCACCGTCATGTCCGTGGACACCAACAACATCCCCGACATCCCGGCGATGATCGGCGCTTCCGCCTCTCTGGCCGTCAGCGAGATCCCGTGGGCCGGCCCCATCGGCGCGGTGAACATCGGCTATGTGGACGGCGAGTACATCGTCAACCCCAACGATGAACAGCGCGAAGAATCGCTGCTCAACCTCACCGTGGCCGGCACCTCCGAGGCCGTTCTGATGGTCGAGGCCGGCGCGAAGGAAGTCTCCGAGGAAGTCATGCTCGGCGGCATACTCTTCGCCCACGAGGAGATCAAGAAGATCGTTGCGCTCATCAACACCATCGTTGCTGAGATCGGCAAGGAGAAAAAGGAATTCCCGCTCGTTCTGCCCGGCGAGGACGTCAAGGCCGCCGTGCGCGAATACGCCATGGACAAAGTGAAGTGGATGTTTGAGACCTTCGACCGCTCCGAGCGCAACGCCCGCGAAGAGCAGGTCAAGGCCGAGGTCGCCGAACACTTTGCCGAGCAGTTCGAGGGCCGCGAAGTCGAGGTCGGCGACGCGCTCTACGGCCTGCAGAAGGAAGTCATGCGCCGCCACATCATCGACGAGGGCGTGCGCCCCGACGGCCGCAAACTCACCGAAGTGCGCCCCATCTGGTGCGAAGTGGGCGTTCTGCCCCGTCCGCACGGCAGCGCCGTGTTCACCCGCGGCCAGACGCAGGTGATGACCGTGGCCACCCTCGCGCCCGTGTCTGAAAAGCAGATCATTGACGGCATTGGCACCGAGGATTCCAAGCGCTATATGCACCACTACAACTTCCCCGGCTATTCCACCGGCGAAGCCAAGCCCATCCGCAGCCCGGGCCGCCGCGAGATTGGCCACGGCGCTCTGGCCGAGCGCGCGCTTCTGCCGATGATCCCGCCGGTGGAGGAGTTCCCTTACTGCCTGCGGCTGGTCAGCGAGGTCATGTCCTCCAACGGCTCCACTTCGCAGGCGAGCGTCTGCGGCTCCACCTTGGCTTTGATGGACGCGGGCGTGCCGATCAAGCGCCCCGTGGCCGGCGTGGCCATGGGCCTTATCAAGGATGTGGAGAACACCGGCAAGGTGGCTGTGCTTACCGACATCCAGGGCCTTGAGGACTTCCTCGGCGACATGGACTTCAAGGTGGCCGGCACCGCGCAGGGCATCACCGCCATCCAGATGGACATCAAGATCAAGGGCATCGACGAAGCCATCCTCCGTCAGGCGCTGGCGCAGGCCCACGATGGCCGCATGCACATACTCGACAAGATGCTCGACGCGCTGCCCGCGCCGCGCCCGCACCTGTCCAGGTACGCGCCGAAGATCATCCACTTCTTCATCAACCCCGAGAAGATCGGCGAGGTCGTCGGCCCGCGCGGCAAGATGATCAACAAGATCATCGAGGAAACCGGCGTGAAGATCGACATCGAGGACGACGGCAGCGTCTTCATCGCCACCACGGACGACGCGGCGGCGCAGAAGGCCAGGTCCATCATCGAGGGCATCGTGCGCGAACTGAAGGTGGGCGATGTGTTCACCGGCAAGGTGGCCCGCATCATGTCCTTCGGCGCCTTCGTGGAATACGCCCCCGGCAAGGACGGCATGATCCACATCTCCAAGCTGGCCAACGGCCGCGTGGACAAGGTGGAAGACGTCGTCAAGATCGGCGACGAACTGGAGTGCAAGGTGGCAGAGATCGACTCGCAGGGCCGCATCAACCTCATCCGCAACGACATCCAGTACGACGACGAATCCATGCCCGTGCGCCGTCCCCCGCGCCGCGATGGCGACCGCGGCGGGCGCGACCGCGGCGGCCGTCCCCCGAGGCGGTAAGCGATAAGTTCATGGCGGCCCCCGCGCGCCGGAGCGTTCCGGCCCGGGGGCCGCTTGCGCATGGTCTTCCCCGCGCGGGGGAAACCTAAGACATATCTTTCCGGGAGGTATCCTCTTTTGTTTGATCAGGTCACGCTTTCCAACGGCCTGCGCCTCATCGGCGAAAGGCTCGACCATGTGCGCTCCGTGTCCGTGGGCCTGTGGCTGGGCGCGGGCTCGCAGCACGAGATCCCCCCGGAGGCCGGCGTCAGCCACTTCCTCGAACACATGGCCTTCAAGGGCACGCAAAAGCGCTCCGCCCGCCAGATCGCCGAGGAAATGGACGCCGTGGGCGGGCAGCTCAACGCCTTTACCTCCAAGGAATGCACCTGCTTTTACGCCAAGGTGGTGGATGAAGACCTGCCTCTGGCCATCGACGTGCTTTCTGACCTCGTCACCGCGCCGAAGTTCGACCCCGTGGAACTGGAAAAGGAAAAGGGCGTGGTGCTGGAGGAGATCGCCATGGCCGAGGATACGCCCGAGGACGTGGTACACGAGCTGATTATGCTCGCCCACTTCGGCGACCAGCCCGTGGCGCGCCCCATCCTCGGCAGCGAGGAGCGCGTTTCCGCCTTCACCCGCGAAGACCTCCACGCCTACTGGCATCACATGTACGCCCCCAGGAACGCGGTGCTGGCCATCGCCGGGCATTACGACTGGGAACAGGTGGCGGCGCTGGCGGAAAAGCACCTGCTTGCCTGGAACGCGGGCGAGCGCTACGCGCGCGACACGCAGACCCACGCCGTGCGCCCCGCGCGCCTTTGGCGGGAAAAGGACGTGGAGCAGATGAACCTCTGCCTCGGCTTTCCCGGCGTGCAGACAGGGGACGAGCGCAGCTATGAATTTTCCGTGGTCAACAGCGTGCTGGGCGGCAGCATGTCCTCGCGGCTGTTTCAGAAGATCCGCGAGGAGAGCGGCCTTGCCTACTCCATTTACAGCTACCCCAATTCCTACACGGACTGCGGGCTGACCACCATCTACGCCGCCGCGCGGCCGGAATCGCTTGGGCAGGTGGTGGATATGACGCTCAAGGAGGTGCGCGCGCTGGCACAAAAGGGCATGACGCGCGCCGAATTTGCCATGGCGCGCCAGCAGCTCAAGGCCGGCTACATCCTCGGGCAGGAATCCACCTCCGCGCGCATGAACGCCGCCGGGCGCAGGCTGCTTTTGCTGAACAGGACGCGCAGCGAGGAGGAGGTCATCCAGGCCATCGACAGCCTGACCTTCGAGGGCGTGAACGAGCTGGCGAAGGAACTTCTCTCCGCCGAGCCGTCCGTGGCGCTGGTGGGCAAGGGCGCGGAGAAGGCACTCAAGGCATTGGACATTTGACAACGAAGGCTGTCTACGCTGGTAGACAGCCTTCGCGCCCATCCATGGTAAAATGAGCTGTCCGCCGCACAAATCGCGGCGCCTACAAACGTCTGGAGGGGATAGCATGGGCCTTGTCAAAGCGCTCGCCATCATCGTATCTCTCGTACTGATCGCCGCTTTCTTTTTGCCGTACCGCGCCCTCAACGAGGAGGGAAAGGCCGCGCTGGAACTTCTGCGCGCCATGTATTCCGGCGCGGAACTGGAACGCGCCGCAAAAGAGGAAAACTTCCCTCTCTCGCGCTTGGACGATGATAGCCTCTCCGCCTTTGAACTGTGCGCGTGGTATACGCAGGACGCTTTTCGGGTGGAGGACGACTTTTCTGCGGCGCTCGTGACCGCCGTCATGGTCGCGGGCGGCGCGCTGGCGCTGCTGGCGTTCCTCTTCAGCCTCGCCAAAAAGCCCGTTTTGCTGTTTTTGTCGGCGGGCGCGGCGCTGCTTTACGAGCTGCGCTTCTTCCAGCCCTTCATCGCGCAGGAACTTCCCGACCGCGCGTGGACGTCCGGCATCGCCGCAACGGTCTATCCCGTCGCCGCCGCCGCCCTCCTGCTGCTGGCGGTCATCCTGTTTGCCTGCAAGCGCGCGCAGAAGGCGCGGGCATGAGCTTCCCTTGCCCTCCGCCGAAAAGCGCCCGGAGCTGGAATGCACCAGCCTCCGGGCGCTTTTTTGTCGCTCATTCGACGATGGAAAGCTCGATGGGGACGCTCTGTCCCTCCTCCTCGGATAGGATAAGTCGCACGGCGATGCGCTCGGGCAGCGCGCCCGTGCCGTTGAAGAGGTAGGTCACGCCGTCGGTCTGGGGATCCATGCCCAGACAGCGCATCGGCGCGTTCGTCTCGTCGCACGCTTCGAGCCGCGCGTCCGCCCACAGCGCCGAGGGCGCGCCATCCACCGTCAGCGTTACCCGGCCATAGGCGCGGGAGAACTGCGCCTCGATCTGCAGGGGCGTTCCCGCCCATTCGCCTTCGCCTGCATAGCGCCGCGTTCCTCCCGGCGTGCGGCGCACGCTGGCGGTCATCTCCCCCGCTTCGCGCCGCGTGCCGGGCAGGGAATAGCAGGTGTCTCCGTCGAAATACAGGTAGCTTGCGCTCTCGATCAGCCGGATACTTATGTTCAATGTCTCGCGCTCTTGCGCCGCCTCCGGCAGGGGAAATTCGTATTCGCGCAGGCTGAGAAGCGCGCCATCCTCGCCCTGCAGCGTCCGTTCGCCCGAAGGCGGCAGGTCGATGCCGTCGTCTGTCAGCGTGTGGTCGCTTGGGTGCAGCGCGTACTGGACGATGCCGAAGGGCTCGCCATCCTCCTGCGCTTGATGGAAGCGCTCCACGATCGCCCGATCCGCCTCGCGCCCCACAGCGATATGCACGGGGCCTTCCAGCGCCTCCGCCTGCGCCAATTCCGCCTGCGTCGGCACAAACTCCTCCACGCGCGCGTCGTTCTTCAAGCGGTAGGCCACGATCAGCGATCGTCCGTCGTAGTAGGCGTTTTCAATGGCTGCTTCGCTCGCGCCCAGAGCCTCGCTCTCCACGCTCTGCGCGTCCACGGTGGGCAGCGCCGCCTCGTCCGCGAGCTGGGAGAGCCTTTCGTCGTTTTTGCCAAACACGTCAAACAGGTTCAGGCCCACGGCCAGCGCCGCGCCTGCCAGCAACAGCGCCGCGATGAGCGCCGCGGTCAAACTTGCGGTCAGTTTTTTCTTCATCGCCGGTTCCTCCTCTGCGATCCTTTCCCGGATGCGCGCCCGGCGCGCTGCGGAGGGCCCAAGCGCCGCAAGGCGCCTGTCCAGCGCGTCCCGGACGATTTGCGCGTCATTTTTCCTCATGCCACGCCTCCAATTCCCCGCGCAGGCGCCTGCGCGCTTTGTTCAGGCGGTTGTAAACGGTCGATCGGGACACGCCCAGCGCCCGCGCCGCTTCGCTGGCGGAAAGCTCCTGGTACCAGCAGAGCAATACCGCCTCGCGCAGCTGCGGTCTGAGGGAGAGTACGGCGCGCGTAAGCTCGTGGTCGCGCGACGCAAAGGGCGCGGGCGCTTCGGGCAGACTATCCAGCGACACGGCGCGGTTTACGCGGCGGAACCACGCGCTGCGGCGCACGTCCTTGCAGGTGTTGATGGCGATGCGCAGCAGCCATGTCTTTTCCGAGGCCTCGCCCCGAAAGCGGTCGAGGTTCTTCCACGCCTTCAGAAAGGTTTCCTGCACCGCGTCTTCGGCCAGAGACAGGTCGCCCAGATAGGCAAAGCAGGTGCGCAAAAGGCTCTGCTCCCAGCGGGCCATGGCTCCCTCCAGCCAGCGGTCGCGTTCGCTTCGCTCCATTGCGCTCCCCCCCTTTTCAACGATTAGACGCGCGGCGGGGCGATTTTGTCCAAAATATTTTTGCCAAATTGGAATCGCATTAAAGATGGACGCGCTCGCTTTACAAACGCTCCGCTTTCCCGTATAATAGATACATGGGACGGGAGGCGCGAACGCTTCCCGGCACAGGAGGGGCCATGGGTTTCTGGGAAAACGTCAAGCAGTTCAACGAGCGCTGGAACGACCTGCCGCGCCGCGGGGCCATCGTGCTGATGGTGCTGCTGGCGCTTTTGGCGTTTGCCGGTCTGTTTTCCTACATCGCCCCCTCGGTGATTGCCATGGTGCTGGCGTGGGTCATCCACCCGGTGGCCAAGCGGCTGGAAAGCGTCTTTCGCAAAATCAAACTGCCGGCCAAGCTGGCCAGCCTCATCGCCGTCATCGTCATGTACGGCATCGTTTCCTTCATCCTCTTCTGGATCGGCGCGCGGGTGGTGGAGGAGATGCGCTCGCTGATTGCCGCCCTGCCCGGCTGGGTCAGTCAGGCCAGCGAGTTCATTCAGCAATGGACGGCGGAGGGCGGCTTCCAGACCTTCGGCGTGGAGATGTTCGGCTGGCAGGTGTTCGACGTGCCGCCGGAGATCACGGACTTTATCAACGCCGTGGTCAACGAGGGGCTGGAGTTTGTCAAAAACTTCTCCCTGAGCATGGTGGGCACGGTGAGCAATTGGACGATCTCCACGGTGATGAACCTGCCGCAGATCATCCTCTTTATCGTTCTGACCATCATGGGCACGTTCTACATGGTGGCCGACCGCAAGCGCATCTTCGCCTTTTTTGAGCGCTGGATACCGCAGCGCGCCTCGGGCAAATTGAAACTGCTCAAGGACACGGTGTTTCGCGGCATCGCCGGGCAGATCAAGTCTGCGCTGATCATGATGGCGCTGATCGCCGTGGAACTGTCCGTGGGCTTCGTCATCCTGCGCGTGCCGTATTCGGTGCTGCTGGCGCTGCTCATCGGCATCATGGACGCGCTGCCCATCATCGGCGCGGGGCTGTTTCTGATCCCCATGTCCGCCTTTGGCTTCATCACTGGCGACATCGGCCTGGGCGTGGGCGTGGCGGTTTTGTACATCCTCACCATCGTCACCCGGCAGATCGTCGAGCCGCGCGTGGTCAGCGTGCAGCTGGGGCTGTACCCGCTGGTGACCATGGCGGCGATGTACGCAGGTCTGCGCGTGATGGGCTTCCTCGGCATGCTGGTCGGCCCGGTGCTGGTGCTTATCCTCAAGGCGGCGCTCAGCCAGCCGCCGGACGCCTCCATCAAGGAAGCGCCGCGCGCCCACCGCTATATCCGCAAGCAGAAGCGCCCGCCCGCTGCGGGCGTCTAGGCCGGAAAAACGCTTTCGCGCCGTTCCCCGCCGGGGCGGCGCTTTGTCCGCCCGCTGAATTTGCCCCCGGCGCGGGGGAGATGGGAGAGTTGCCCCTTGACCGAGGAATTGCTGCGCCGCCTGCGCGCCATCGCCAGAGATGAACAGATCCTGCAAAACGAGCCCCTCGCCGCCCACACCACCATGCGCGTGGGCGGCCCGGCGGACGTGTTCTTTCTGCCGGACTGCGCCGCGCAGGTCAAACAGGCGCTGGAGATCGCCCGCGAACTGGGCTTGCCCGCCCTGCTGATGGGCAACGGCTCCAACCTCATCGTCCGCGATGGCGGCGTGCGCGCGCTGGTCATTTGTCTGGGCGAGCGCTTTGCCCGCGTGGACATCGACGGCGAGGTGCTGACCGCGCAGGCGGGGGCGACGCTGGCGCGCGTTGCCTCCATGGCGCAGGAGGCGGGGCTTGCCGGGCTGGAGTTCGCCGGCGGCATCCCCGGCACGCTCGGGGGCGGCGTGGCCATGAACGCCGGAGCCTACGGCGGACAGCTCTCGGATGTACTCATCGAGGCGTGTGTGCTGCTGGACGGCGAGGAAGTTATCCTCAGCCGTGAGGCGCTGGAGATGGGTTACCGCGTAACCCTGCCGCTCAAACGCGGCCTGCCCGTGCTGTGGGCGCGCTTCCGCCTCACGCGGGACGACCCCGCGGCCATCCTCGCGCGCATGAAGGAATTGAACGCCCGGCGGCGGGAGAAACAGCCGCTTTCCTTCCCCAGCGCCGGTTCGACGTTCAAGCGGCCCGAGGGCCACTTTGCCGGGGCGCTGATCGAGGCGGCGGGGCTGAAGGGGCTGACCATCGGCGGCGCGCAGGTCAGCGAAAAGCACGCCGGGTTCGTCGTCAACCGCGGCGGGGCCACGGCGGGCGACGTGCTGTCCCTCATCGCCGAGGTGCAAAGGCGCGTATATGCCCACGCGGGCGTGCGTCTGGAAATGGAAGTGCGCGTCGTCGGCGAGGAGGCGCGCTGAACGACATCGTGGAGGGAGAAAAATGTCCTTTGCGTCCGACGCGCGCGGGGAACTGGCGCGGGAAAAGGTCGAACAGCCCTGCTGCGCCCGCGCGGAGGTGGCCGCCGCGCTGCTCTTTGGCGGCGGCGTGGCCTACATCGGGCGGGAGAAGTACCGCCTGCGCATCGCCTCGCCCGACGCCTTTGTGGCGCGGCACTTCTTCGTGCTGCTCAAAAACTTTTTCGGCATCACCGCGGAATTGAGTACGACAAAGACCGACCAGCTCCGCCAGACGCGCTATCAGGTGGCCCCGCCGGACGAGGACAGCGCCGCCATTCTCGAAGCCTGCGGCCTGCTCGACGCGGAAGCGCTGTTCGGCGTGCGCGCCGTGCCCAAAGAGTCGGCGCTCGCCTACGCCTGCTGCCGCAAGGCGTTTTTGCGCGGCGCGTTTTTGCTCTCCGGGGCGGTGAGCGACCCGGAGCGCGCCTATCACCTGGAGTTTGCCGCCCCCAGCGAGGAACTGGCTGACCATGTTATCATGCTGCTGAATTATTTTGAAATTTCCGCAAAAAAGACGTGCAGAAAGTCAAAGTTTGTGGTATACTTAAAAGGTGGAGAGCAGATCGCCGACGCGCTGACGCTCATAGGCGCCAAAAACGCGATGATGACGCTGGAAAACGTGCGGGTGAAGAAGGATGTGCGCAACCGCATCAACCGCCAGCTCAACTGTGACGAACGCAACATGGCGAGGCAGATCGAAAACGCGCAGGCGCAGCTTGCGGACATAGAACTCATCCGGCGAAAGATCGGGCTGGACCGTCTTCCCGCCTCGCTGCGGGAGATGGCGCGCGTGCGTGCGGAACACGCGGAGGACCCGTTGGCCGCGCTGGGAGAGTTCTGCGACCCGCCGATCGGCAAATCGGGGGTCAATTCGCGCCTGCGGCGGCTGAAGCAGATCGCCGCCAGCCTCCGCGAAGGAGAAGAAGACATCTGACAGGGAAACGGAGGTATTGCCAATGGACACGGTCCGGCTCGAAACGCGCTTCGGCATGGCCGACGGCCTGACGCCGGTGCTGGCGGCGCGCATTGCCGAGTGCGCTTCGAGGTATGATTCGCATGTGTCCATCGAAAGCGCGGGTCGGGCGATCCGCATCGAATCGCTGATCAGCGTGCTTTCGATGGAGCTGCGCCGTGGCCTGCCGCTGACCGTCATTGCCGAGGGCAAGGACGCGAGCGAAGCGGCCGAAGGGCTACGGGCGCTGTTGGAAGGGTGAACGAAAGACATATCCGCGCCCCCGGACGCAAGAGCCGGGGGCGCGGATATTTTTGGCGCGGCGGCTTTGCGGGAGGCGCGCCCTCACTCCCCAAACAGCGCCCGCCGCACGGCGGCGACGAACCACGGGTATTCCCTGCGCTGGGGCGACAGGGCCGCAAGCTGCGCCGTGCAGGCCGGGCAAAGGCAGAAGCGCGCCTCGCCCGCGCCAAAGCGCCTGCGGCAGAATCCACACGTCATCCTTTCACCTCCCACCGCGAGCATTGACCGTTCTTCTATGGTCTATTCAGGCGGCAAGTCCCCTGTGCGGGCGGACGAAAGACGGCAATATCGCCGCGCGCACGGCTGTTTCAGGGACAGACATCCACATTTGCCTTTATACACGCCCGATAAGGGCGTTTCCCATCCACGCATCATCCATTTTTCATTTCTGCTTGACAAAGCGCCCGTTCCGTGTTATTCTACAATCGTAGATTCTACAAATATAGAAAGGAGGCGTCCGCATGCGCAAACTGCCGGAAGCGGAACTGAAGGTGATGGCGGCGCTGTGGGACGCGGGCGGCGAGGCCGGCAGCGAGGAACTGCTCTGCGCCGTGGACGAGCCGTGGAGCCGCACCACGCTTCTGACCCTCTTAAAGCGCCTCGAATCGCGCGGCTTCGTCACCGCCGCGCGCGAAGGCCGCGTCAACCGCTACCGCGCCGCCGTCGCGCGCGAAGCCTATCTGGAGACCGAGGGCGAGAGCCTGCTCGACCGCCTCTGCAACCACTCCATCCGCGAATTTGTCCGCGCCATGTACGATGGCGAGCGCATCTCCCCGGAGGAACTGGAAGATCTGCGCCGCTATATCGACGAGGTGGCGGGGAAATGAGCGCGCCGCGGGGAAGAAAGCCTTCAAGCCGCCCCCGACCGCGCTGAAAAGAGGTGACATGCCGTGAACGCCTTCTGGGAGGGCTTCTTTGCCCGCTTCTGCGACCGCATGCTGGCATGGAACGCCGCCGTGCTGCTTCTCGCGCTCGCGTTCCGCTTCACCGGGCGCTTCTGGCAGCGCAACACCTCGCCGCGCCTGCGCTGCGCGGCCTATGCGCTCATACTCTATGTGTCGCTGGTCTGGCCGCGCTTGTTCGACCTTTACGGCCTGCTCCCCGCGTCCCTCCCCGGCCCGCTGTCGCTGTATCTGCGCATTCCCGCCGCCGGGCAGACGCCCCTGCCCGCCCTGCGCACTACGAACTGGGCGGCGCTGGCGGGCGCGGTGTGGCTGCTGGGCGCGCTTATCTGCGCCGTCGCCCGCATCCTGCCGCGCCGGCGCTTTGGCAAGTGGCTGCGGGCCAACGGCCGGCCCCTCGGCAGAAGAGCCGCCGGCATACTGCAAAGGGCGGAGGAACAGCAGCGCGCGGTAGAGGAGCTGAGCCCGGAAGAAAGGCTCGTGGCGCGGCGCGGCCTTTCGCCCCATCCGCATCCTGTCCACGATGCCTTTGTGGTGGAAGGCATCCCCGGGCCGATGTGCGTGAAAGGCCTCCTCGCCGGCGGCCCCTGCCTGCTGCTCGACCGCGAGGATTACGACGCGGAGACGCTGGACGCCATCTTCCGCCATGAACTTTCCCACCTGGCCCCCAGCGGACAACGCCTCTGGGGCTACGAGGACCTGCTTGCCATCTTCGGTTGGTGGAACCCCGCCGCCTGGCTGTTGCGCCGCTGCCTGCGCGCGGAAAACGAGCTTTGCTGCGACGAACTGGCCAACCGCAGCCGCACGCCGGAACAGCGCGCCGCTTACGCCCGCGCCCTCACCGCGCTGGCCGCGCGCGAGCGCGCCTACCTGCCCGGCACGGCGCAGATGGCCAGCAGGAACGACGGCCTGCTGCGCCGCCGCGTGCGGGCGGTGATGCAGCCGCCGCCCCGCCGCCGTTCCATCCTTGTCGGCGCGCTCTTTTTGCTGCTCGCCACGCTCTGCACGCTCTGCTTCCACCCAATGCAGAGCGGCCATGCGCCAGTCACGGAGGAGACCCTCCTCAGCTACCTGCGGTCGTCCGATGGCTTTCTCGCCGCAGACGGTCTCTATGGCGCGGAGAGAGTGGAACGCCTGAGGAGCTGGCGCGACGGACAAGCGCGCGGCGCACAGCTCTATCTGACCTACGCCGACACATCCGCCCTCGCCTCCGGCCGCGCCCAGCTCGAGACCGCCCTCACCGCCCGCCTCGGCGCGCCGCGGAGCCGGACCGGGCGGGAGACTGTCTGGCAGACGGAGGACGTGGACGGCAACGACACCACCGTGGTGCTTTTGCGCTACGACGAACGAACGCTGAGGCTCGAATAGCGCCAGCCGCCCCCGACCGCGCTGAAAAGAGGTGACATGCCGTGAACGCCTTCTGGGAGGGCTTCTTTGCCCGCTTCTGCGACCGCATGCTGGCCTGGAACGCCGCCGTGCTGCTTCTCGCGCTCGCGTTCCGCTTCACCGGGCGCTTCTGGCAGCGCAACACCTCGCCGCGCCTGCGCTGCGCGGCTTATGCGCTCATCCTCTATGTGTCGCTGGTCTGGCCGCGCTTGTTCGACCTTTACGGCCTGCTCCCCGCGTCCCTCCCCGGCCCGCTGTCGCTGTATCTGCGCATCCCCGCCGCAGGGCAGACGCCCCTGCCCGCCCTGCGCACTACGAACTGGGCGGCGCTGGCGGGCGCGGTGTGGCTGCTGGGCGCGCTTATCTGCTTTATCGTCCGCGCTGTGCCGCGCCTGCGCCTGCGCCGCTTCTTGAAACGCCAACGGCGCATGGCGGGGCCGCGCGTGCGCCGCGTGGCGCGCAGGCTGTGGCGGGAACTGAATGGCCTCGACGACCTTGATCGCGACCGCACCTTCGAGCCCCACCTTTCCGACAAGGACATCTGCGTGGTGGACGGCCTGCCGGGGCCGATGTGCGTCACCAGCCGCCTCGCCGGCGGCCCCTGCCTGCTGCTCGACCGCGAGGATTACGACGATGAGACGCTCGACGCCATCCTCCGCCACGAACTTTCTCATCTCACGCAAAACGGCCTGTATCTCTGGGGCAACGAAGACGTGCTGGCGGCCCTTGGCTGGTGGGACCCCGGCGCGTGGCTGCTGCGCCGCCACCTGCGCGCGGAAAACGAGCTTTGCTGCGACGATCAGGCCAACCGCGACCGCTCCCGCGCCGGTCGCGCCGCCTACGCCCGCGCCCTCACCGCGCTCGCCGCGCGCAAACGCGCCTTTCTGCCCGGCACGGCGCAGATGGCCTGCGAAAAGGGCCTGCTGCGCCGCCGCGTACAGGCGGTGATGGAGCCACCCTCGCCCCGCCGCTCGTTTTTCGCCGGGGCGCTGCTGCTCCTCCTCGTCTTCGCCTGTCTCTTTTTCTGCCAGCCGCCGCAGCGGGACACGGCGCTGCTCACGGAACAAAACATCTTCAGCTACCTCGCCGCCTCCGGCGACGACCGGCCCGAGGCGTTCAACTTCGGCGCGGCGGGCGCGGTCTACGGCGCGCGGGACGTGGAAGGGGGATGGCAGGGCGAATTGAGCCTGACCTACGCCGACGCAGCCGCCCTCGCCTCCGGCCGCGCCCAACTCGAAACCGCCCTCACCGCCCGCCTCGGCGCGCCGCAACGCCAGGACGCGTGGGCGACCGTTTGGCAGACGGAGGACGTGGACGGCGACCAGACCACCGTCACCCTGTCCCGACAGGACGAAAAGACATTGACTCTCCAATAGCGCCGCCCGCGCGGCGTGTACATACCATCGCGGCGGACGGCCGGGGAAGGCGGCGGGGGAGGGAAACGCCGCCGGGGAGCCGCCCGCCGCGGGGAAACTTCATCGCACATGGAAAGGAGGAGCGCCATGGAACACTGTTTCCGCGCCCTTTTCACCACCTCTCTGGGCATCGCGCTGGTCCTGTTCCCGCTGTATCTCCTCTACCGCGCCTGCGAAAAGCGCCTCGCCCCAAAGTACGCGAACGATCTGTTCGGCATGGCGTATGTTGCCCTCTGGGTCTTCTGGTGCGCAAAGTGCGTCTGGCTGGACGCGTCGGGCCTTCTCCCCTTCGGCCCCGCCTACGCCCCGGAAGCGGCGCTGCGGGAAGCGCCCGCCGCGGGGCCGGGCTGGCTGGAGGTGGCCGCGTGGGTCTGGCTGGCCGGCGTCGGAGCCTATCTGCTTTCGCGCATCGTCCCCTACGTCTGCTTCCGCCTGCGCGTGCGCCGAGAGAGCCGCCCGGCGAGCGCGGAGACGCAGCGCGCCTTCGACCGCCTGCTCGGCGGCGTCGCCGTGGATACCACGGAGAACTGGCAGAAGTACGTGCGCGTGCTGCCGGGCCTGCCGGGGCCGATGAGCATCGTCCTCTGGCCCAAATGCCTGCTGCTCGACCGCGAGAACTACGACGAGGAAACGCTGGACGCCATCTTCCGCCACGAATTGATGCACACCAGCAACAGGGAAGTCAGCCTTGGCCGGCTCTCTACGCTGTTTTCGTTGGCTGTGCAATGGCTGAACCCGGCGGCGTGGTGGATGCGCTCCGAACAGCGCCGCAATGAGGAACTCGCCTGCGACATGGCGGCGGCGGGCTGGCGCTCCCTGGAACACCGCCGCGCCTACGCCCGCGCCATGGTGGGCCTCGCCTCCGGGCCGCGCCGCGAAGTGCCGGGCACGGCGGGCATGGCCTGCGGCGCAAAGACGCTGCGCCGCCGCGTGGCGGCCATCCTGCGCGGCGAGCCGGAGCAATACGGCGTAAAGCCGTGGCTCCTGCGCACGCTGCTGGGCCTCGTCACCCTGCTGGCCGTCGCCTGCGGCGCGCTGCTGCTGGGCGGGGCGGGGAGCTTCCGCATCGACGAGGGCAACTTCCTCTCCTGCCTGGGCATGGATCTGGGCGAGCTTTCCCCAACGGCGGTGCATGAGAGCGCCGTTACCTACGCGGGCAACGGCTTCTACCGCCTGCGCGTCGCCGGCAGCCCCTACGGCGCCGAGGCGGTGCTGAGCGACGGCATCGGCGGCCTCTATCTGCAATTCCCCGCCGACATGCCGGAAGAGGAGGTCGAAGCGGGCATCGCCCGCCTGGAGACCCAACTCACCGGCGCGCTGGGGGGACCGCTGGAAGAAGGCGCGCTGGAGGCCATGTGGGCGCGGCTGGAAACGCAGGCGCTCGAATGGTTGGATGATGTGAACATGGCCGAATGGAAGCTGGCGGTGCTGGACGACCAGCTGCGGCAGGTGTATGCGCGGCAGACGGGAAGCATCTATGGCGCGCCGTCCGTGCCCCCGCCGCTGCTGCTGTTGTTGGGCGCATCCGGCGAAGAACGCGGCACGTGGCGCGGCTCGACCGACGAGGGCACGGCCACCATCACGCTGCGCGTCCTGCCGGGCGCGGCCTCGCGCGCCCCGGAGACAGAGGGCGGCGCGCTGGTGGCCCTCGTGTGGGACGAATGGTGGCCGGAGGCGGCGTGAGCGCCGCGCAGAAAGGAGAAACGCCGTGAGCAACTTTATCGCCGTCTCGCTGGGCGCGTGCCTGAGCCTCGGCCTGCTGCTGCTTTTTTACCGCAAGTGCGAGCGCTGGCTCGATTCCGGCGCGTGGAGCTGGATATTCGGCTTCTCTGTCTGGGAATTGCTCCTCTACGTGGCCTTTCATGTGTTTCCGGACCTGCTCTTTGGCCATGGCGACCCCTCCTACGGTCTCATCCACGTGGGATTTCCCGTCAACCCCCGTCCGTGCCTGCGGGAACTGGCGGCGGGGTGGCGGCCGGGGCCGCTGGAGGTGTTCGGATGGGTCTGGCTGATCGGCTTCGTCCTCTGCCTGCTCGGGCAAGTGGCGAGCCTGCTGCGCTTCTGGCGGCGCGTGGACAAGGAGAGCCACCCGGCGTCGGAGCGCGTCCAGCGGGCGCTGATGGATGTCAGCCGTGCCCTCGAGGACGGCGTACTCAGCGAAAAGGCCTACGAAGACGGCGCGCGCGAGGTGGTGGTGATGCCCAGCCTTTCCGGGCCGGTGAGTCTGGTACTCGGCGTGCGCCTGCTGCTGCTCGACCGCGAGGACTACGACGATGAAACGCTCGACGCCATCCTCCGCCACGAGCTGGTACACGTCTACGGCCGAAATACCTCCATGCGGCGCTTGTCGTGGTTCGCGCTGGGGGCGCTTTTCTGGTTCGTGCCGCCGATGTGGCTGCTGCGCCGCGAGGCGCGCGTGCGCGAGGAATATACCTGCGACCGCGAGGCTAACCTTGGCCGCACGATGGAGGAGCGCCGCGCCTACGCCGCCGCCATGGCTTCCCTGGCCGCGCCCCGGCGGCGCGAGGCCTTTGGCACGGCGAACATGGCCTGCGGCGAGGCGACGCTGCGCCGCCGCGTGGAGGCGCTCTTTCGCGCGGAGCCGGCGCTGCGCTGGTGGCAAAAGGCGCTGCGCCGCCTTCTGGCGCTCGCCGTGCCCGTGTGCGTGATGCTCGTTTCGCTGACGCTGTTCTCCGGCCCGGCCCATTACGCCATCGACGAGGGAAACCTTCTCAACTTCGTCGGCCATGGTATGCTCTTTGACTTGAGCGAGGGCATGCACCCGGACAGCTTTCCCACCCTGCGGGGCGAGGATTATATCTTCTACCGCTTGGAGACAAAGACGCCGCCCTATGGCGCGGCGGCGGTCTACAACGACCGCAATGACATCTACCTTTCCTTTCCCGACGATCCCGCCGCCGCGGACGAAGCCTGCGCGCGGCTGGCCGCGCGGCTGGACGGCTTTCTCGGCGCGCGCGAGGATGCCAAAGAGGCCGCGTTCTTCATCGAGGACGCCGCCCTGCGCGCCATGCTGGAGCTGCCGCCGGACGCCCCCGCCCCGCGCCGGGAAGTCCTCGGCACGTGGCGCGGCACTGCCGCCCCGTCCGGGCAGATCCTCGGCTTCTGGCGCGGCGAGGCCGAGGGCACGGCCACCATCACCCTCGCCCGCGCGGACGCTGAAACCGGCGCGGTGGTCGCGCTTCTGTGGGGAGAGAAGGTCGAGATGCAGCCGCTCCCCTTCGACATCGAGGTTTTCATCATCGATACGGCGCTGCAAAACGAAAGCGCCCCTTCCGGCACGGAATGATGTGCCGAACGGGGTGCTCAGAGCGCTGACAAAGCCCATGAACGCGAAAACCGCCCCGAGAAAAATCGGTGGCGGTTTTCGCATTCATGGGCTTGCGTACTTTCCGGCGCGAATATCCCGAGCGCTCACTTTGTGAACCGCACCAGATGCACCTGCGGCGGCGCGCCCACGCGCAGCGTCACCCGGCTCATGCCGATGCCGTTTGAGACGATGGTCCGCACCCCGCCCAGCGTGCATTCGCCGCTCACCCAGGCGTGGCGGCGCGGCTCGAAGAAGAATGTGTAGGGCGTTATGCCCAGCGCATTGAATTGCCCGCCGTGCGTGTGGCCGGAAAGCTGCAGGTCGGGCCGCGCGCCCGCGCCAAAGTCGCAGGCGACGGGGTAGTGGGAAAGCAGCACCCGCGCGCTCGCCCCGTCGTGGGGGAAGATGGCCTCCGCGCGGGGATGGCCGTGCTTGCGCTCGTCCACGCCGCCCAGCCGCAGCCCCTCCAGAAGCACGCTCCCGTTGACGAGCAGGTGCGCGTGGCCCTCCAGCATCCGCGCAAAGCCGGGAAGCTCGCGGTCGTTGTTGCCCAGACAGGCGTACACCCCCAGCGGGGGCGAAAGCAGCGGAAAAAAGCGCAGCAGCCGCGCAAGGCTCTCTTCGTCCTCGGCAAAATCACCGCCGATGCAGACGATGTCCGCCCCAAGCGCCGCCACGCGCGCAAGCAGCGCCTCCATGGCCGCGTCCGAAAAGCGCGGCGAGGCGTGTATGTCGCTGAAAAAGGCCAGTTTCATGCCCGCGAGCGCGGGGCAGGGGAAGGCGTGCTGCACCGTCTCCACGCCCTTGCCGGGCGTGATGGAAAAAAACCAACGCGGCGCGGTGAACCAACGGCCCATTACTTCACCAGCAGCGCCGCGCCGATCATGCTGGCGTTGTCGCCCAGCTCCGCGGGCAAAAACTTCGCCGGATAGCGGTACTCCATCTGCGAATAGCGCCGGTAGGCGGCGATGATGCGGGAGACAAAGGGCTCGCCCAGCTTCATCACGCCCCCGCCGTAGACGAAGACGTTGATGTCGAAGATCTGGTACAGGGACTGGAACATCCGCCCCAGATACTCGGCCCCGCGCTCCACCACCTCGATGGCCAGCGGGTCGTTTTCATTCAGCGCCTTGCCCACGGCCACCATGTCGATGCGCGACACGGTGCCGGCGTGGTCGAGGATGCGGCTCTCCGCGCCCTCCTGGATGCGCTCCATGGCGTATTTGGCCATGTTCAGCCCAGAAGCGATGGACTCCACGCACCCGCTCACCCCGCAGCCGCAGGGATAGCCCGTGGAATCGGAGACGAACATGTGGCCGATCTCGCCGGCGCAGCCGTGGATGCCGCGGTAGAGGTCGCCGCCGAGGATCAGCCCGCCGCCCACGCCCGTGGCCACGGACACGTAGATCATGTCCCGAACGCCGCGCCCCGCGCCCAGCCGGTGTTCGGCCAGCGCCGCGGCGTTGGACTCGTTGTCCACCACCACGGGAAGCCCCAGCCGCTCCCTGAGCATGTCGCGCACGGGGGTGTCGTTGAGCTGGCAGAGGTCGGCGGTCTCCAAAAGCACGCCGGCGTCAAAGTCCACGTGCGAAGGGAAGGCCGCGCCCAGCCCGCGCACGTCCTCCAGCGGCACGCCCGCGCCGCGCGCCAGTTCGCGCACGTGGGCGTCCAGCGCGTCGAGCAGCTCGTCGGCGGTGGCCTCCGCGTCGGTGGGGCGCTGGATGACGCGCACCAGCCGCATTTGTTCGTCGAACAGGCCGCAAAGCGTCTTCGAGGCGCCTGTATCGACGCCGATCACGTACTTTTTCATGCCGCTCCCTCCCGTTTTTACTATTGTAGCCCAGTTTGGCAAAATATTCAACCAAAAAATTGCCGAAATGTCCGGCGGGCGACGCAAAAATGTGCGGCGCGCGCCGCAAAGACGCCCATGTAAAACTTCGGCGGCAAAACCGGGCCGGCTTCGCGGCGGCGGTTGACATCCCGCCGCGCGGCGGATATACTGGACATGGCCCCGCGCGGGCCGACGCTCAAAAAGGAGGTCATGCACGATGAAGATATGGAAGCGGGCCCTGGCCCTTGCGCTGGCGCTGCTGATGGGCGCCGTGGCGCTGGCCGAGGATATGACGCTGCCGGAAAAGATCGCCGCCGCCGAGGAGGAAGTGCTTCAGTGGTTCGACGGGGGCGGAGAGGCTGCGCAGGAGGACGCGCGCCGCGCCGTCGAATACCTGCTCGAGCACGGCGAGGCGCTGTTTGCCGGCGAAGCGGAATGGACCGACGAGGAGGCCGTGGCCGCCGCGCAGGCCGTCACCTATCTGGAAAAGCTCTGCGAAAACGTCAGCATCGCCATAGACAGCCCGGTCGTGCGCCTGTGCAGCGCCATGCGCACGGCGGTGGAACTGCTCTTCAAGCAGGAACTTTCCTGGGAGGATTCCGGCGTGGAGAGCTACGCCATCGCCTTTGAAAGCGCCCGCGACGAGTTGAGCGCGGACATGGACGCCCACCTTAATGCGCTGCTCGCGAGCGGGGAAGATGCGCAGGCCGACCCCGCCGCCTGAGCGGGAAAAGAACGAAACGGGACGCGGACCGCGTGTTCGCGTCCCATATTTATGCACATAGCTGGAATATTTATGCAATATAGCCGCGCCTTCCAGCCGTCCCATGCCCATTTTACGGCAAGAACGCGCCGCGCGGAGGCGAAAAAGAGAATCATGTCCGACGTAAAAATGCAGAAAACTGCGAAACTACGGAAAAAATATGCGCTTTCTGCAAGGTGAAGCGTTGACACTGTCGCCGCGCCCGGCAGGGGGAAAGGTATAAAACGCATATTATCGCATTGATTTAACAGAAACGCCATTGACGCGCTGCGCGGGCGGTGATACGATAAGGAAAATCTAACGGGGGCTATGCAGCAAGGACGCGAGCAGGCAATGAGGCCGCTCGCTGTTTCCCGTTTCCGCGACTGCGTATGCGCGCGCCGCGGCGCGCGTTTCGTTAGTACATTGCAGGAGGAAAGACCCATGAAAAAGACGTTTGTGGCAATGTTTCTGGCCGTCGTCATGGCGCTGACCATGGTGGGCGGCGCTTTCGCCGAGGACGCGGCGGCGATCAAGATCGGCCTCATCGGCCCGATGACCGGCGCGGCCGCCAGCTATGGCGTGTCTGTCGCGCAGGGCGCGGAGCTGGCCGTGAGCGAAGTCAACGCCCTGGGCGGCGTGCAGCTGGAGCTCAACGTGCAGGATGACGAGCATGATCCCGAGATGTCCGTCAACGCCTACAACACCCTCTGGGACGAGGGCGCGCAGATGATCATCGGCACCGTTACCACCGCCCCGTGCATCGCCGTGGCCGCCGAGGCCTTCAACGACCGCATGTTCATGCTCACCCCGTCGGCCTCGTCCACGGATGTCATCGCCGACAAGGACAATGTCTACCAGATCTGCTTCACCGACCCGGCGCAGGGCTCCGCTTCGGCGCAGTACATCGCCGAGCATGGCCTTGCCACCAAGGTCGCCGTCATCTACAACAATGCCGACACCTACTCCACCGGCATCTACCAGACCTTTGAGGCCGAGGCCACCAATCTGGGCCTGGAGGTCGTCTCCGTGACCACCTTCACCGACGACACCACCGACTTCTCCGTGCAGCTGACCGAGGCGCGCGAGGCCGGCGCGGAGCTGGTGTTCCTGCCCATCTACTACACCCCCGCTTCGATGATCCTCCAGCAGGCCGCGAACATGGAGTACAAGCCCATCTTCTTCGGCGTGGACGGCATGGACGGCATCCTCAACATCGAGGGCTTCGACACCTCTCTGGCCGAGGGCGTGATGCTGCTCACCCCCTTCTCCGCCGACGCCACCGATGAACTGACCGTCAACTTCGTCACCGCCTACGAGGCCGCCTACGGCGCCACCCCGGACCAGTTCGCCGCCGACGCCTACGACGCGGTGTACACCCTCTACGCGGCCATCAACGCCGCCGGCATCACCGCCGAGACCACGCCCGAGGACTGCTGCGAGATGCTCATTTCCGCCATGCAGGGCCTTGAGATCCAGGGCGTGACCGGCACCATGACCTGGGACGCCACCGGCGCCGTCACCAAGAACCCGACCGCCGTGCGCATCGAGAACGGCGTCTACGTCGGCTTCGACGTGTCTTCCGGGGAAGCTCCCGCTGAGGAGGCCGCCGCGGAATAAGCGCATGCTCCCCCGCCCATCTCCGCTTGCGGGGCCGGGCGGGGGAGGCGTATCGCGCCCTTCCGGGCGATCAACGGCGATCAGCCGCGCGCGAGACTGGTCGCCGTTGGTCGCTTGAACGGGTTCTGAAACGAGGCGGCGCGCGCCGCCGCAAGAGGGGTGAAAGCCAGTGACCTTGTTCCTTTCCTACCTGATCAACGGCATCAACCTTGGCAGTATCTATGCCATCATCGCTCTGGGCTACACCATGGTATACGGCATCGCCCGCATGCTCAACTTTGCCCATGGCGACGTCATCATGATCGGCGCCTACATCTGCTTCATCGCCGTGAGCAGCATGGGCCTGTCGCCGCTTCTGGGCGTGCTGCTGGCGATGGTGGTCTGCACCGTGCTGGGCATGACCATCGAGCGCCTTGCCTACCGGCCGCTGAGGCAGGCGGCCTCGCTGGCGGTGCTGATCACCGCCATTGGCATCAGCTACCTTCTGCAAAACGTGGCGCAGCTGATCTGGACGGCCAACCCCAAGAGCTTCCCCATGCTGGTGGAAACGCTCATTGAAAACGCCGCCGTCGCTCTGGGTCTGACCACGCCGGAGAAGATCGCCATGACGCCGAATTTCGGCGACATCGTCATCGCGGAGAACCTGCGCATCTCCGGCACCACCATCGTCACCATACTGGCCAACATACTCATCATGGTCGGCCTGACGCTCTTCACCGGCCACACCAAGCGCGGCAAGGCCATGCGCGCCGTGTCTGAAGACCGGGGCGCGGCGGAGCTGATGGGCATCAGCGTCAACCACACCATCACCCTGACCTTCGCCATCGGCTCGGCGCTGGCGGCCATCGCCGGCGTGCTGCTTTGCTCGACCTACCCCACGCTGCAGCCCACCACCGGCTCCATGCCCGGCATCAAGGCCTTCACGGCGGCGGTGTTCGGCGGCATCGGCTCCATCCCCGGGGCAATGCTCGGCGGCATTCTGCTGGGCGTCATCGAAATTCTTGGCCGCGCCTATGTCTCCACGGAGCTGGGCGACGCCTTCGTCTTCGCCGTGCTGATCGTGGTGCTGCTGGTCAAGCCCACGGGCCTGCTGGGCAAGAAGGTCAGCGAGAAAGTGTGAGGTGAGACGCATGAAATTGAAACGCTCCACAGTCAACAACCTCATCGCCTACGGCATCGTCATCGTGGCGTTCATCGTCTGCCAGAGCATGGTCAGCGCCGGAGCCATGTCGCGCTCCCTGCGCGGCCAGCTGGTGCCCATCTGCGTCTACATCGTCATGGCCGTGTCTTTGAACCTGACGGTGGGCATCTCCGGCGAATTGAGCCTTGGCCACGCCGGCTTTATGAGCGTGGGCGCGTTCTCCGGCATCGTCGCGGCGGCGTGGCTGGAAAGCCTCATCCCCGAGGGCGCGGAGGCGGCATCCCTGCTCGCCAACGACACGGTGCGCCTGCTGCTTGCCATGGTGGTGGGCGGCGTCTTTGCCGGCATCGCCGGCGTCATCATCGGCGTGCCGGTGCTGAGGCTGCGCGGCGACTATCTGGCCATCGTCACTCTCGCCTTTGGCGAGATCATCCGCAATGTGCTGAACTGCCTGTACGTCAACGTCGAATCCCGGCGCATCCACGTCGCCTTCAACACCGCCTTCCCGGCCGATTTCGGCGAAAAGGTGCTGGGCGGCCCCGCCGGGGCTACGGGCGTGAGCCGCATCTCCACGTTCGTGATCGGCTTTGCGCTCATCCTCTTCACGCTCTTTGTGGTACTCAACCTGATAAACAGCCGCTCCGGCCGGGCGATCATGGCCTGCCGCGACAGCCGCATCGCCGCCGAGTCCGTGGGCATCAATGTCACCAAGTACCGCATGATGGCCTTCGTCACCTCCGCGGTGCTGGCCGGCATGGCGGGCGCGCTCTACGGCCTCAACTACTCCACGGTCACGGCCGCGAAGTTCGATTTCAACACCTCCATCCTCGTCCTGGTGTTCGTGGTGCTGGGCGGCATCGGCAACATCTGGGGCTCGATCATCGCCGCGGCGCTTCTGACGGTGCTGCCCGAGCTTTTGCGCGGCTTCAGCGATTACCGCATGCTCGTCTACGCCGTGGTACTCATCCTCGTCATGCTGGTGAGCAACAGCCCGATGACGCGCGCCCTCTTTGCGCGCATACTGCCGCATAAGCGCGGCGAAGACGGGAAAGGAGGCGAGGCGGCATGACGCAGCGCAGATCGACCACCAAAATGGTGCCCTTCCCCAGCCACAGCATCGTGCCCGAGCGCGATGTGAACAAGCTGCCCGTGCTGGAAGCGCGGCATCTGGGCATCGAGTTCGGCGGCCTCAAGGCCGTGGAGGACTTCAACCTCACCATCGGCAAGACCGAGATCGCCGGCCTCATCGGCCCCAACGGCGCGGGCAAGACCACGGTGTTCAACCTGCTGACCAAGGTCTACCAGCCCACCTCCGGCACCATCATGATCAACGGCAAGGATACCGCCGGCATGAACACCGTGCAGGCCAACAAACTGGGCGTGGCCCGTACCTTCCAGAACATCCGCCTCTTTGGCAACATGAGCGTGGAGGACAATGTGCGCATCGGCCTTCACAACCAGGTGCCCTACGGCATGTTCTCCGGCATCTTCCGCCTGCCGCGCTACTGGAAGCAGGAGAAAAAGCAGCACGAGCGCGCGCTGGAGCTTCTCTCCATCTTCGGCATGCAGGACATGGCCTCCGCCAAGGCAGGCTCCCTGCCCTACGGCGCGCAGCGGCGGCTGGAGATCGTCCGCGCCCTGGCCACGGACCCCTCGCTGCTTCTGCTCGACGAGCCCGCCGCCGGCATGAACCCCCACGAGACGGAAGAACTGATGGACAGCATCATCGCCATCCGCGACAAGTTCCAGATCGCCGTGATGCTCATCGAACACGATATGAAGCTGGTCATGGGCATTTGCGAGGGCATTTGCGTGCTGAACTATGGCCGCATCATCGCCAAGGGCACCGCCGAGGAGATCCAGAACGACCCCACCGTCATCGAAGCCTATCTTGGCCGCAGAAAGGAGGACGCCCAGTGAGCCTGCTCAAAGTTGAGGACATGCACGTCTACTACGGCAACATCCACGCCATCAAGGGCGTTTCCTTCGAGGTCAACGAGGGCGAGATCGTCACCCTCATCGGCGCCAACGGCGCGGGCAAGTCCACCACGCTCAACACCATCGCCGGGCTGCTCAAGCCGCGCAGCGGTCAGGTGGTCTTTAACGGCCACAACGTCGTGGGCATGCCGGCCAGCAAGGTGGTCTCGCTGGGCATGGCGCTCTGCCCCGAGGGCCGGCGCGTGTTTCAGCAGATGACCGTGCGCGAAAATCTGGAAATGGGCGGCTTCACCCGCCCCGCCGGGGAACTGGCCGGGTCGCTGGACCACGTATATAAGCTCTTCCCGCGCCTCAAGGAGCGCGAAAAGCAGGTCGCCGGCACGCTCTCCGGCGGCGAACAGCAGATGCTGGCCATGGGCCGCGCTTTGATGGGCCGCCCGAAACTGCTCATGCTGGACGAGCCGTCCATGGGCCTCGCGCCCAAGCTGGTCGACCAGATCTTCGACATCATCGCCGAACTGCACGCCGCCGGCACGACCATCCTTCTGGTGGAGCAGAACGCGCTGATGGCCCTGCAGGTGGCCTCGCGCGGCTACGTGCTGGAAACGGGCCGCATCACCCTCGCCGACGACGCCGACAAACTGCTCGTCAACGACAGCGTGCGCGCCGCCTATCTGGGCGGCTGACGCCCCCAAAAAGACAAGGCCCGCCCGGGAATGCACTTCCCCGGCGGGCCTTTGCGCGCCGCTTCACAAAAACTTCTTGCGCCGGAAATACCAGATGCACAGCGCCACGATGACCAGACTGATGAAAATGATGAGCGGATACCCCCACGGCCAGGCAAGCTCCGGCATGCCGGTAAAGTTCATGCCGTACCAGCCCGCCAGCAGCGTCAGCGGCAGGAAGATGGTCGTCACCACAGTGAGGAACTTCATGATCTCGTTTTGCCGGATGCCGATCTGCGCCTGATACAATTCCCGGATCTGCAGCAGATATTCGCGCAGACCGAGCGCGTCCTCGCGCAGGCGGTGGGCGCGCTCGCCGCTGAGGGCGAGGGAGCGCGCCTCGGCGGGGGAGAGGGCGGCTTCCTGCGCCGCGTCGCCGAGGTCTTCAAACATGTCCTCCAGCTGCGCGCAATAGCGCGCCAGCGCCGATACCTGCTTGCGCACGCCCAGCAGCTTGCCGCCAAAGCGGTTGGAGGTCAGCGCCGCTTCGGTCAGCGCCTCCGTCTCCAGTGCTTCCGCGAGCGCTTCCAGCGCCTCCACGGCCTCCGTCTCTGGGGGCAACAGCGCCGCCAGCGCCGCGCACAGCGCTCCGCCCGCCGTCAGCGGCCGCCCGACAAGGCCGTCCAACACGCCCTGCACGAAGTCGCCCTCGTCGCAAACGGCGAGATTCCCTTCCCAGAGGGCGAAGGTGAAGTTGCCCGCGCTTCGCTTCACCGCCCCGACCAGCGCCGCGCCCTCCGTGCCGGCGCGGCAGTAGCGCGCCTGCGCCGGCAAAAGCAGGCGCACGCACGCGGGCAGATGGGCGGCCTCCAGTTCCGCGGGCGCGAACAGACACACTTCTCCGCGCCACGCCGGCGCGCCCTCGCGGCGGGCAAAGCCGCCCTCTGTGCCATACAGACGCATCGCGTTTCCCTCCTTGCGCCTCTATGGTATCACGCCGCCGCCCCGCTGTCAATGCGCGTGTCTTTTGCAGAAAAACAACTGTCCGCCCCACACGTTTAACCTGCGCTTTGTTGACGCGCGGCCCCGTCCCCCGCTATAATAATATCCCAGGAACACAGTTGGAGGACGACAAGCACATGAACGGCACCATCGTTTGCAAATTCGGCGGTTCGTCGCTTGCGGACGCGAGCGGCTTTCAAAAGGCGAAAAACATCCTTCTGGCGGACGAAAAGCGGCGCTTCGCCGTGCCCAGCGCCCCGGGGCGGCGCTTCGACGGCGACGACAAGGTGACAGACCTTCTCTACCGCTGCTACCAGCAGGTGGAAAAGGGCGAGGACTGCGCGGAGACGTTCGCCAAAATTACCGAACGCTATCTGGGCATCGCCCGCGAGCTGGGCCTGACGATGGACGTCGTGGCGCTGCTTGAGGACACCCGCGCCGCCATCGAGCGCGTGCGCACGCCGGACTTTGCCGCCAGCCGCGGCGAATACCTGAACGGCGTGCTGCTGGCGAACTATCTGGGCTGGGATTTTATCGACGCGGCGGATGTGGTGCGCTTTGACAAGCAGGGCGTTTTCGCCGCCGAGTGGACCAACCGCGTGCTTACCGAGGAACTGAAAAAGCACGAGCGCGCCGTCATCCCCGGCTTTTACGGCGCTTTCCCCGATGGCAGCGTGCGCACCTTTTCGCGCGGCGGCAGCGACATCTCCGGCGCGCTGGTGGCCCGCGCCGCCGGGGCTGAGCTGTACGAAAACTGGACGGACGTCTCCGGCTTTCTCATGGCCGACCCGCGCGTGGTGCAAAACCCCGCCGGCATCGAGCGCCTCACCTACCGCGAACTGCGCGAGCTTTCCTACATGGGCGCGACCGTTTTGCACGAGGACGCCATCTTCCCCGTACACAAGGCCGGCATCCCCACCAACATCCGCAACACCAACGACCCGGATCACCCCGGCACCATGATCGTCGACAAGGCGCAGGACGTGCGCTACCGCTACCCCATCACCGGCATCGCCGGCCACAAGAACTTCTCCCTCATCTCCATCGAAAAGGCGATGATGAACGCGGAACTGGGCTTTGGCCGCCGCGTGTTGCAGGCGGTGGAGGAATTTGGCATCTCCTTTGAGCATTTGCCCACCGGCATCGACACCATGTGCGTGGTCGTCTCCGATGTGGAACTGAACCGCTACCGCGACAAGCTCATCAACCGCATCAACGAGCTTTGCCAGCCGGACCACATCGAAATTTCCTCCGGCCTCGCCCTCATCGCCACCGTGGGCCAGGGCATGGTGCGCACGCGCGGCACGGCGGCGAAGCTGTTCGGCGCCCTCTATGCGGCCGGCGTCAACGTGCGCATGATCGACCAGGGCTCCAGCGAATTGAACATCATCGTCGGCGTGGACGGCGAGGAGTTCGAGGACGCCGTGCGCGCCATCTACGAAGCCTTCGTGGGCGAGACACAAAAGCGCGGCTGATCCAGTATGGGACCGGCGCTTCCGGGCTTTCCGGGAGCGCCGCTTTTTGCCGCGTTTCGCCCCTTGACGCGCGGCGCGCGGCGTGTTATGCTGTCAGTACAGTTTTTCTGAGAGGAGAGGCGGTATCGTGAAGATCGTCTGCGTCTGTACGGGCAACACCTGCCGCAGCCCCATGGCGGCGGCGCTGCTCAGCCGGCTGCTGCCGGGGGCTGAGGTCACGTCCGCCGGGCTTTACGCCGAGGATGGCGCGCCCGCCAGCTACCACGCGCTTCTGGCCATGGACGATATGGGCGTGGACATCTCCGGCCACATGGCGCGCCGCTTCCGGCCCGAGATGGGGGAGGGGGCGCTGCTGCTGGCCATGACCCGCAGCCAGGCCCGCGCCCTGCGCGCCCTCTGCCCGGAGGCGAAGGTGGAACTCTTTTTGGGCGACGAGGAGGTACCGGACCCCTTTGGCCGGGGCATGGAGGCCTACGAGCGCACGGCGCGTGTGCTGGAAGAGGGCGCGCAGACCATCGCCCGCCGCCTGCAGGGCGCGTGAGGCAAAAAACAGCGGACGTCCCGCATAAGGGAACGTCCGTTATCTTTTTGCCGTTACAGCGCAACACCGGCGATGAAACGCCGCTCCGCGCGCCCGCCGTCAAAAGCGCGGACAGCGGAGCGCTGCCATTACAGCGTAACGTCGGCGGTGAAGTACGTCTCCTGCGTGTCGTTGTCGTAGGCCCAGATGGTGAAGCGCAGGGATTCGGGCGCAGCCAGCGCCGCCGCCACTTCCTCGTCGCCCTCGGCGTCGAAGATGATGTAGTCGGTCACGGTCTCCCCGGCGTAGACGTTGTATACGCCGTAGCCCAGCACGCTCATGCCGTTGATCTCGGCCAGCACCACGTCCAGCGACAGATCGCGGTCGCTGCCGTTCTCCACCGTGGCGTCGATGCGCAGCGCGCCGTCGGCATACTGCACGGTGTCCTCGTAGAGGGTCATGCGCACATCGTTCGTATCGACCACCACGGTGCCCTCGCCCAGCGACACGCCGGCGGCCTCCATGGCGCGGCGGTCCAGTTCGCGGGAGATGCGCGAGCCCAGCTCACTGAGCTGCACATCGTCCATGTTGGCGATGTCCACCAGCTTGGGGTCGGTGACCATGCCCGCCGTCGCGCCGTCCGCCTCCGTCACGGCGCTTTCAAGGTCTCCGAACAGGCCGCTGAACGTGGTCGGCTCGTCCGCGGTCGCGGCATCTTCGGCAGGCGCGCGGCGCTCGCGCAGGCCGCTGTTCTCCGCCAGCGCCCCGCCGCACAGGAGCATCAGGGCCAGCAGCAGGCAAAACAGTTTCTTCATGGTATCTCTCCTCCCTGAAAGGTCTGGACCCATTATACCACGCCGCCGCCCCGCGCACAAGGTCGATTTTGCGCATCCGCCTTGACAGACGGGCGGGAATGTGCTATAACGTACACATAGATACAGAAAGGGATGAAAAGATGCGCAAGTAACTCGCGGAAGACGGCAGGCCACCGGCGCGCAGAGCGCTGTTTTGGCGTGCCCATTCAGCGGGAGGGCGCATCTTTTTCTGTACGCGAAGGGGTCTCCCTGCGCGCCTGCGCCGCTCCCCGCGGCTCTGGACGCGAAAGGGGGACTTTTTATGTCCATCATCCGCATAGACGATCTGACGTTTGCCTACGAGGGCGCGCCGGAACCGGTGTTCCGCGGCCTGACGCTGGAACTGGACGATACCTGGAAATTGGCGCTCACCGGCCGCAACGGCCGCGGCAAGACCACGCTGTTGAAGCTGCTTTCCGGCGAACTGGACGCGCGCGGGCGCATCCACGCCGCCGCGCGCTTTGCCCGCTTTCCCTTTGCCGTGGAAGACGCCTCGCTGCCCGCGCGCGCGGCCATGGCCGCCGTCTGCGGCGCGGAGGACTGGCGCATCGAGCGCGAGGCGGGGCGCATCGGCCTTGACGAGGGCGCGCTCGACCGCCCGCTTGACACCCTCAGCGGCGGCGAGCGCATGAAGGCGCTGCTCTCGGCGCTGTTCCTCATCGAGGGCTGCGTGCTCCTCATCGACGAGCCGACCAACCATCTGGACGCGGAGGGCCGCCGCGCTCTGGGCCGCTATCTCGCCGGCAAGCGCGGCTTCATCCTCTCCTCGCACGACCGCGACCTGCTCGACGCCTGCTGCGACCACGTGCTGGCGCTGGAGGACGGCGGCGCGATGCTGTTGCGCGGCGGCTTTTCCGACTATCTGCGCGAGCGCGAGCGCCGCGAGGCCACGGAGCGCGCCGAGGAAGAGCGCCTGCGCGGGGAGATCCGCCGCCTCGGCGAGGCCGCCCGCCGCGCCGGGGAGTGGGCGGGCCGGGCGGAAAAGGCCAAGCACCGCACCTCCGACAGCGACGGCCGCCCCGAGCGCGGCTATCAGGGCCACAAGGCGGCCAAATTGGTCAAGCGCGCCAAGGGCATCGAGCGCCGCCGCGAGGAGGCCGTCGAACAGAAGAGCCAGCTTTTGCGCCACGTGGACGAGGCCGGCGAAGTGCGCCTGCGCCCCGCGCCCTGCCATGCCGAGCGCCTCTGCGGTCTGGAAGATGTTTTCGTGCGCTTTGATGGCCGCGCGGCGCTGCGAGGCGTCAGCCTGACCGTTCTGCGCGGCGAGCGCGTGGCGCTGCTGGGCGGCAACGGCTGCGGCAAGACCACGGCGCTGCGGCTCTTGACGGGCGAACTGACGGCAGACGCGGGCCGCGTCTGGCGCGGCGGCGGCCTGCGCATTTCCGTCGTCCCCCAGGATGCCTCCTTCCTGCGCGGCGATCTGCGCGCGCTGGCCTGGGAGCGCGGCGCGGACGTGACGCAGTTTTTCACCATCCTGCGCAAGCTGGGCTTCTCCCGCGCCCATCTGGAGGCCGACGCCAAAGAACTCAGCGACGGGCAGAAGAAAAAGGCGCTGCTGGCCCTGAGCCTGTGCGAGAGCGCCCACCTCTACATTTGGGACGAGCCGCTCAACTACATCGACGCCCTCTCCCGCGTGCAGATCGAGGACCTCATCCTCCGCTGCCAGCCGACGCTTCTGTTCGTCGAACACGACATGGCCTTCGTCCGCCGCGTGGCCACGCGCACGGTGGAGCTTCCCGGAGCAGGGAAGAACTGAATAGCAAGCAAACGGCGGCTGCCTCTTCAAAGCAGCCGCCCATGCCGTTTTCGCGCCTACCCTTCCGCCAGCGCCTTGCCCAGCGCTTCGCAGGCGGCGAGCGCCTCCTCGTCCGGCGCTTCCTGACAGATGACGCATTCGCAGACCATGTTCGCGCCCAGGGAAAGGCACTCGGCCTCCCAGTTGCGCATCCACTCGCCGTCGCCCCAGCCGTAGGAGCCGAACAGGGCGACCTTCTTGCCGTTGAGATGGCTCTTGCAGCCCTCGAACATCGGCTCGAACTCGCCTTCCTCCAACTGCTCGGAACCCATGGAGGGGCAGCCGAAGCCAATGGCGTCGTAGGCGTCCAGCTTCTCGCCGGAAAAGGCGTCCGCCGTGAACAGCTCCGCGCCCGCCGCATTTGCCACGGCCTCGGCCATGGCCTGCGTGTTGCCCGTGCCGCTCCAGTATACCACCGCTACCTTGTTCATCGTATCCTTCCTTTCTTATGCCGGCCGCGCCGCCACCGTCAGGCGCGCGAGCGGACAGCCGGACTGAAAGAGGCGCGCGTACACCTCTTTGCATTTGCGAAAGCGCGCGAATGTGCGCGCGGCGCTGTCGGCGTCGGCATAGACCTTCCAGTCGCCGCACAGCAGGCAGTCGCGCCCGCCGTGGCGGATGAAGCCCAGCACGTCCTTAAGCGGATAGCCGAGAAACACGCCCACCTCGTGGGGAAACTCCTCCCCCGCGCGCAGCCGTTGGCGCAGCACGCGCAGCGCCGCCTCGCTGCCGAACTCCCCGTAGCCGCAGCGCCGCAGAAAGGCGCGCGCCGCCTCCGCGCCGAGGATGGCGGCAAGTTCGTCCGGGCGGTAGAGGTAAAACAGCGTCTTCCCGCCGCAACGGCGCAGCACCGTCAGCGCCACGCCCTTGGGCGCGAGCAGGCGGTTGAGTTCGCGCATCTCCCGCGCCGTATTGCGCCCATCCAGCCCGGCAAGGACGAACATGTTCCCGGCCTTTAAGCGCGCCAGCGTCGGCGCGCAGTGCTTTACCAGCGCGGTTTCCAGCATGACGGCTCCTCCCTTATCGACGTTAGCCAAAACTAACTCACGCGCCGAAAAAATGCCCCCATGGCGCGGGGCGGGCCTGCGCTCGTGGCAAAGCGCGGTCGCCCCACGCGGTGGTGAGAACACAGTGCGGACGAACATCCGCCGCGCCCCGCGCCTCCACCTTCCCCGCACGGTGGACGCACTTTGTTAGACATAACTAACGGACGCAGTTCCATTATAGCCAAACCGCGCCTCCCTGTCAAGGCGCGCGGCGATTTTTTACGGTTTAGCGGGGGCGACAGCGCCCGTTCCTCACAGAAGCGCCAGCACCACGGCGTTGTGGACCTCCATGCCCTTTTCCGTCAGAAACACACGGCCGTCCGCGATCTCCAGCAGCCCCGCCCGGCGCAGTTCTTCCAAAACCTTTTCGCGCCCGGAAGCGAAGTCCTCGCCAAAGTCTTCCCGCCAGTTTTCCAGCGACAGCCCTTCGCCCGTGCGCGTTGCGAGCATCACCGTCTCCTCGCGCGCCGCTTTGCCGTCCACGCGCTCGCGCTCCAGCCCCCGCGCCCCGCGCAGGTAGCCCTCCAGATCGGAGGCGTTGCGGAAGCGCTCGCCGCCAAAGAACGAGTGCGCCGCGCAGCCAAAGCCCAGATATTCCCCCCGCCGCCAGTAGACGCGGTTGTGGCGGCAGGCAAAGCCGGCTTTGGCGTAGTTGGAAATTTCGTAGCGGTCAAACCCCGCCGCCGCCAGCGCGCGCGTACACCGCCGCTGCATGGCAAGCACCTCTTCCTCGCCCGGCAGTTCCCCCTCGCGCGCCGCCATGGGCGTGCCCTCCTCGACGATGAGGGCGTAGGCGGAGATGTGTGCAAGCGGCAGGGAAAGGGCCGTTTCCAGCGTCGCCTCCCACGCGCCCATCGTCTGCCCCGGCAGGCCGTACATCAGGTCGATGCCGATGTTTGCAAACCCCGCCGCCCTCGCCATGCGCACGGCCTCCACGGCCTCCCCCGGCGTGTGGACGCGGCCGATGTCCCGGAGCAACCCCGCGTCGAAGCTCTGCACGCCGATGGACAGCCGGTTCACGCCCATCTCCCGGTAGGCGCGCAATTTCTCCATCGTCAGCGTGCCGGGATTGGCCTCCAGAGACACCTCCGCCCCCGGCGCGAAGGGAAACGCCTCCCGCGCCGCCGCCAGCGCCCCGGCGATGTACGCTTCCGGCACCAGCGAGGGCGTGCCGCCGCCGAAAAACACCGTCTCCACGCGGTGTATATCGTCGCCCGCGGCGCGTATCTCCCCGCAAAGCGCGGCAAAATACGCCTCCCACATCGCCTCCCTCCCCGGGAAGGAAGCAAAGTCGCAGTAGGCGCACTTGGACTTGCAGAACGGTATGTGGATGTAGAGGGAAAGGGGCTTGCGAGAGCTCATGCGTCCAGCCGCTCCCACGTCAGGCCGGTCTTTTTCTGCATGAACTGCTCAAATTCGCCCGCGTCGCCCCCGGTGAGACTCGCCTTGTCCAGCGGCGTGCCCGCGGAGGGGGCGGTGAAGAGCATGTAGTGGCTGCCCGCGTCCACCAGCCGCGTCAGCGCCGTGTAGAGGGCATGCGTCTCGATGTCCGGCTCCGTAAGGCAGATGCCCTCCTCCGTGCAGCGCACATCCTGCGCAAGGCCCAGCGGGCAGTTCCTGCGCGTGATCCGCGCCACCAGCTCCGCGTAGTTCCCGCCGCGCACCTTCGCCCAGCGGACGATGAAATATCCCAGCCCCAACAGAAAGATCACGCCCAAAGGGTCGCGGAAGATGGGCGCTTCATCGCGCACGGCAGTGCAGACATAGTAGGCCAGCCAGGCCGCGCACAACAGCGCGCACAGCAGAGAGCAGAGCTGCGTCTTGCGGGCGTTGCGGGCCACGCCGGCAGAAGTGCGGCTCAGCGCCCGGCAGGTGTCGAGGTCGTCCAGCCGCGTGTGAAAGGCAAATTCCATGTCGTCCCCTCCTCAGCGCACGTTTTCCAGCGTCAGGCCGGTCTTTTCGCGGATGAAGGCGCAAAAGGCCGCCGCGTCGCCGCCGGCGATGCTCTCCGGCGTGAAGATGAGCGCCTGCTGCGCGCGGTAAAAGAGCAGGTAGCGCCCCTGACAGCGCGCAAAGCGGCGGAAAGCCCCGTAGGCACAGCGCGTCGAGCCGTACTCGTTGCGCGCCTCCACGGCTTCTTCGCCAAAGGCGAGCGCCAGCTCCGTCCCGCGCGTGCGGCGGTCGCGCTCGATGGGCCTTGCCCAGACCCGTTCCAGAAACAGCAGCGCCAGCACGCCGACGGCCGCCAGCGCCAGGGCCAGCGTTTGACCGGTCGAACGCATGCCCGGCGCGTAGGAAAGCCCCCAGCAGAGCGCCGCCGCGCAGAGCATGGCGAGCCCCACCCTCCGCGCCGAGGGCTTCTGGACGATGTGCAAAAGCGCCCGCGCCGCGCGCGCGTCCCACACCTGTTTGGCGGTGAACCTTGCCTCCATGTCTGTCCCTCCCGTCAGTCCATCTTCAAAACGGCCATGAATGCCTCGCTGGGCACGGACACGCTGCCCACCTGGCGCATGCGCTTCTTGCCCTCCTTCTGCTTTTCCAAGAGCTTCTTCTTGCGGGTGATGTCGCCGCCGTAGCACTTGGCCAGCACGTCCTTGCGCAGCGCCTTGACCGTCTCGCGGGCGATGACCTTGCCGCCGATGGCCGCCTGAATGGGAATTTCAAACAGCTGGCGGGGGATGGCGTCCTTGAGTTTTTCAGCGATGGAGCGCCCGCGGGCGTAGGCGCGGTCGCGGTGGACGATGATGGAGAGCGCGTCGCACTGTTCGCCGTTTAAGAGCATGTCCAGCTTGACAAGGTCGCTCTTCTGGTAGCCCTTGAGTTCATAGTCGAACGAGGCGTAGCCCCGCGTGCGGCTCTTGAGCTGGTCGAAAAAGTCGTAGATGACCTCGTTGAGCGGCAGGTCATAGTTGAGCAGCACGCGGCCGCCCTCGATGTACTTCATGTCGCGGAACACGCCGCGCTTGTCCTGACACAGTTCCATGATCGCGCCCACGTAGTCCTGCGGGGTGATGACCTGCGCGTCCACAAACGGCTCCTCCATCCAGTCGATCTCCTGCACGGGGGGAAGATTGGTGGGGTTGTCGATCATCTCTACCTCGCCATTGGTCCTGACCACCTTGTAAACGACGCTCGGCGCGGTGGTCACGAGGTCAAGGTCGAACTCGCGCTCCAACCGCTCCTGAATGATCTCCATGTGCAAAAGCCCCAGAAAGCCGCAGCGGAAGCCATAGCCGAGGGCCACGGAAGTCTCCGGCTCGAAGGAGAGGGCGGCGTCGTTCAAGCGCAATTTGGCCAGCGCGTCGCGCAAAGTCTCGTAGTCCGCGCCGTCGGCGGGGTAGATGCCGCAGTAGACCATCGGCAATACCGGCTTGTAGCCCGGCAAAGGCTCCTTCGCCGGCCTGTCCGCGTTGGTGATGGTGTCGCCCACGCGGATGTCGGCGATGTCCTTGATGGAGGCGGCGATGTAGCCCACCTCGCCCGCCGAGAGCGACTCCGTGGGCAGATAGCCCGCCGGCAAAAACGCCCCCACCTCCGTCACTTCAAACTCGCGCCCGCCCGCCATCATGCGGATGCGGTCGCCCACTTTGACGCTGCCCGCCTTGACGCGCACGGAGGAGATGGCGCCGCGGTAGTTGTCGTAATAGGAATCGAAGATCAGCGCCTGCAAGGGCGCGTCCACGTCGCCCGTGGGCGCGGGCAC
>DVOU01000047.1:0-10285 GCA_018713365.1 Candidatus Pullichristensenella excrementipullorum | reverse complement strand
TCCCTTCACCGCCTGGTTTCTTTCTGGTTGTGTTGATGTATTTATATTCGACGTGAGGGCTGCCTTTTCCTTTTGGTTTTTCGGGTTCCTTTAAAAAATTAGACCGTTGACGGGGTTTGTCAACGGTCTGAAGCCGTCCGACGTGTGTCGGGCGGCTTTTTTGTGTGGTGAGACCGGGGCGATGGGTCACGCCCTGCGGGAGCGCAGCATCAGCGGAATGATGGCGATGAGCATAACGCAGCCGACCCAGGCGGAGCGGACGTTCCAGATCGTCGAAAGCCAGGCGCTGGCGAACGCGCCCACGGCAAAGGCGCCGATGATCATCAAATAGCGCGCGCAGGTGGCGCCGGCCTTGCGGTCGCGCTCGCCGACGAAGGCGGCAAAGTACTCCGCCGCCGTGCGCAAATTGCCGGTGCAGAAGATGCTGGCGTAGGAAAGGCCGCGCGCCTCGCGGAAGACCTCGTACTGCACGGCGGTGGTGAAGGTGACCAGAATGTTGACCACCGTGTCGCCCGCGCCCTGCGGGATGAAGCCGACGATGAACAAAAGCGCGAACTCAAGGGAGAAAATGAGCATCTCCACGCGCGCCCAGCGCAATTTGAAGCGGTGGCGGCGCAAAAGCGTGGCAAAGACCGTGCCAAAGAAGAAGGCGAGGATGGGGATCGGGTAATACAGCGCCTTGGCCGTGTTGCCGCGGAAGAAGTTGATCATCATCAGGGCGATGTTCGACGTCTGCCCGTTGCAGAACACATTGCCGCGCAGCGTGTAGGTATAGGCTTCCAGATAGCCCCCCAGCATGGACATGATGATGCCCACGGCGAACGTCTGATGCCACGGCACTGTCTGCGCGCCCTGTTCGGCCTTTGCTTTGCGGAACATCGGCAGGACCTCCTTAAACTTCGCTTCCATTATAGGCACGCGCTTTGCGGGGTGTCAAGCGGGGCAAGGTTATCGTTGTCTTCAAAATTCGACACAAAAAGCGCCCCGGAAACGAACAAACGGAGCCTCATATGAGGCTCCGCCGATCGACGGTGGAGGGGTTGGGGAATGGGATGAGGGATGATCCACCGTTGACAACTTATTTTAGCGCATTTTTGTGGCACGTGCAAGACCATCTTGTTGCAATTTTATGAAAAATAATTGCAAAAATGTTATGTTGCATATTTTCGCGTTCGGAAGTATAATAGGAAGCGTATACGGCCCCAACACAGATACGGAGGAGAACGCAACATGATCGATCGCGCTTATTTCGACGCCTTCATCGACCGCGCCGGCACGGCCTGCGAAAAATGGGACGGCCGCGAGACCGTCTTTGGCCGCAAGGACGTCATCCCCCTCTGGGTGGCGGACATGGACTTTGCCTGCGCCCCGGGCATCGTCGAGGCGCTCAAGGCGCGCGCCGCCCACCCCATCTACGGCTATACGGACGATGTGGCGGAAAACCGTCTGGCGGAGGTAAACTTCCTCAAGCGCCGCTTTGATCTGACGGTGGAGCCGGAGTGGATCCTTTCCAGCCCCAGCGTGGTGGACAGCATGCTCTTTTCCCTCTACGCGCTGACCGCGCCGGGCGAGCGCGTGCTTATCCAGCCGCCGGTGTACGGCCCCTTCCGCGAGACCATATTGCGCTCCGGCCGCGCCGTGGCCGAAAGCCCGCTCCTGGAAACGGCGGAGGGCTGGAAGATGGACTTTGCCTCCCTCGAGGCGGCCTTTAAAAGCGGCATAAAGTGCATGTTCCTGTGCAGCCCGCACAACCCCGTGGGCCGCGTGTGGACGCGCGCGGAGCTTGAACAGCTTGCTTCGCTGGTCAAGGCCTACAGGGTGCGCGTCATCGCCGACGAGATCCACGCTTCCTTCACCTTCGCGCCCCACGTACACACCCCGCTGCGCACGCTCTTGCCGGACGCCATCATGCTCACCTCGGCCACCAAGGCCTTCAACATCGCCGGCGTGCGCCAGTCCTCCATCATCGTCTCCGATGAAGAAGCCCGTGAGGCACTGAAAAAGGAGATGCACTCTGTCAACGCCGACCACCCCAACCTCTTTGCCATGGTGGCCCAGCGCGCCGCCTACGAGACCGGCGACGAGTGGCTGGACGGCTGCGTGGACTACATCCGCGAAAACCGCGATCTGGTCTGCGCCTTTATGGCCGAGAGACTGCCGGAGGTGTCCATGCCGCCGCTGGAGGGCACGTACCTTATGTGGCTGGACATGCGCAAAACGGGCATGGAACACGAGGCGCTCTTCCGCCGCCTCATCGACGTGGGCGGCGTCGGCCTCAACACGGGCCTGTTCTTCGGCGAGCAGGGCCGGGGCTTCTTCCGCCTCAATCTGGCCACGCAGCGCCAAAATGTGCAGGCGGGGCTGGAGGGCATCGAGCGCGCCCTGCGCTCCTGACACAGGTTTCCCGGGCGGGGCGGAGTTTTCCCGCCCGGGCGTTCCAAGACTTAGGAGGCCAGACCCTTGTTCGGACACAAGCACGAGAAAAAGCGCATGATCGCGCTCGACGCGGAACTGGACGGCATGCGCCCCAGCCGCATCATCCAACTTTCCTACCTCATCATCGACGGCCGCCGCATCCGGGGGAAGAACTTCTACTTTTCCGTGGACGCCATCAACCGCCACGCCCGCAAGGTACACGGGCTGGGCGTGGGCCAATTGCGCCGCCTCTCCGGGGGCGACCTGTTTGCCCACCACGCCGACGAGATCTACCGCGATTTTGAAAAATGCGGCATGGTCATCGGCCACGACGTGGCCGGGGACATGCGCTATCTGCGCGACGAGTTCGCCCGCGTGGGCGTGAAGTTTCCCGACATCCCCCGCTTCTGCACTTTGCAGCACTATACCCGGGAGGCCAACATTCCCCTCAAGCAGGATCCCAGCAAGCTAAAGCCCCCGCGCCTGGAAGAACTGATGAAGCACTTCGGCATCACCCCGGAGCTGGTCACCCGCAAGTGCCGCAAGTGGTTCGGCGGCGGCGACCACTACCATGACGCCCGCTTTGACGCCGCCGCGGCCTACCTGTGCATGGTGGTGGGCGAGGAGATGGGCTGAAAGTTTAACGCCATATATATGCCCCGCGCGAAAGACGTTTACGCGGAGGCTGTATAATATCCACGGAATCTTTCATCCAAGGGAGGTACCCCCCATGAAAAAACTGCTTCTTTGCCTGCTTGCCCTTATGCTGGTCGTTCCGGCGCTGGCCGAGGGCGACGCCGCCATCACCCTGACCCCGGCGGGCAGCTTCAGCCGCTACGCCGGTTTCGAGGACGACTGCGCCCGCGTCGTCGACACCAGCGACGAGGGCTTTGAGGGCGTGTTCGACATTCAGGGCAACAACATCATCCCCTGCGAATACGGCGTGGTGGACGACTACGGCGTGTGCGACTACTACACCGTGCAGAACGAAAGCGGCGTCAACATGGTCGGCGCGCTCAACGCCGAGGGCACGCTGGTGGTGCCCATGGAGTACAGCGACATCGACTTCCTCTCCGACCGCTGGGCCATGGCCGTGAAGCTGGAAGTGACCGACGGCGCGGACTACGACTATGAAGCCCTCTTCGGCGACGAAAACTACATCGTCACCGCCTACGACTTCTACGACCTCGCCGCCGGCACGATGGTCGGCACGCTTTCGCGCGACGATCTGCACTCTGCCAAGGCCTATGGCGACTACATCTTCGTCATGGACCACGCGGACAACGTGACCATCTACGACGCGGCCTTCACCGCCGTGGGCAGCGCCGATTCCCTCTACGACGCCTACGCTTCCTCCGACGAGGGCGTGGTCTACCTGCCCACGGGCGAAGTCGTTCTGCCCGGCTACCGCTACAACAGCGATCTGGGCTTCGGCCTGCTCTGCGTGGCCGACGAGGATTACAACTACGGCGTGGTCGATCTGGAGGGCAACATCGTCGTGCCCTTTGACGAATACGAGTACTTCACCGAGTTCGACATAAACGGCTACGCCCGCGTGGAGAAGGACGGCCTCTACGGCCTGATCGACCTGAATGGCGCGTGCGTCGTGCCCTGCGAGTACGATGAGATCGAGCGTCTGGCCTTCGCCGGCGACTATGTGTACGGTCTGGGCGGCTACGCCTGCGTGGAAAAGGGCGGCAAGTTCGGCTACGTCTCGCTGGAGACGGGCGAGGCCACCTGCCCCATCAACTACGTGGACCCCACCATCGTCGGCCTGAGCATGGTGGCCCCGGACATCACCGGCGAGCTCTACATCATCGCCGCTGACGGCACCACCACCCCCACCGACTATGCGGAGATTTACGAGTACACCGACGGCGACGGCTCGCTGCTGATGGCGCAGAACGCCGAAGGCCTCTGGGGCCTGGTGGACTGGCACGGCAACGTGCTGCTGGACTTCACCTTTGACAGCAGCTACTACATCACCATCTCCGCGGACGGCGCGGCGCTGCTGGTGGAGGGCGAGGACGGCATGACCGGCTACGCCATCTCCGGCACGCCGGCCACCACCACCGCCGCCCCCGCCGCGACGGTCGAGGGCTGACAGACAGACGGAACTTCGGCACCGCACGGACGCGAAAGCGTCCGTCAGGATGTTGACAAAGTCAACAGACTGACAGAGCGTTGAGAAAGCCTGCAAGCCAAGGAAGACAACTTGCATACAAGGGAGCTTACATGGACGTAAGTGACCGCAGGATGCAAGTTGTCTGACGCAGGAAGCAAAAATCGCTTCTGATTTTAATTTAATCAGAGCGATTTTTGCGGTTGTAGGCTTTGTCAGCGCTCTGACGGGCGCGAAAGCGTCCGTGCGCGCCTGATTTTGGAGGAATCGCGATGCGAAAGGCCCTGTGCGCGCTTCTGGCGCTGGCCCTGTGCTTTGGCGCGTCCTCGGCGGAGATCGCCCTCGCGCCCGCAGGGACATTCAGCGACTACGCCTTTTTCGTGGACGACTCCGCCCGCGTCATCGACGCCGACGAGGACTACCGCGAGGGGCTGTTCGACATCGCGGGCAACGCCATCATCCCCTGCGCGTACGAGGCACTCAGCGGCTATGGCGCGACGGGATACTACGTGGCGCAAAGGGAGGAGGGCGTCAACGTGCGCGGCGCGCTGGACGCGGCGGGCAACGTGGTCATCCCCTTTCAGTACGGCGACATACGCTTTCTCTCCGAGCGCTGGGCGCTGGGCGTAATGCTGGAGGAGACCAGCATCCGCCCCTGCGACTATGAGGACTACATAGACGGCAAGAACTACAACGCCATTTCCTACGACGTATACGACCTGCGCGCGCGCGCCTGCGTGGGCTACTTCTCCTACCGCTGCGAGGTCATCCGCGCCCATGGCGACTATCTCTACGCCCAGATCGACAATGGCAGCACCGGCGTGTACGACGAGCGCCTGCAGCTGGTGCGCGACGATGCAGCCGACCCCTACACCGCCTTTGCGACCGTGGATGGAAACGTGGTCAGCCTTGGCAGCGGCGAAGTGGTGCTGCAAGACCATCTCTTCGGCGCGGAGCTGGGCGAGGGGCTGCTCTCGGTGAGCGACGGGGGCGAGAAACTGGGCATCTGCGAGGAAACGGGGCGCATGCTGACGGACTGCGTATTCGACCGCGTCTACGCCGCCGACGCAATCGGCGAGGTGCGCGTGGAGCGGGACGGCAGGTTCGGCCTCGTGGGGCGCGACGGCGCGCTGGCCGTGCCCTGCGAGTACGACGGCATCGAGCGCTTTGCCTGGGCCGGGGAGTACGTCTACCGCCTGCGCGGCTGCGCCTGCGTGGAGCGGGACGGGGGCTACAACTTCGTCGGCGCGGACGGGCATCTTGTCTACGCGGAGTTTTTCACGGATGTGGAGCGCTACGGCCTGTGCATGGCGCGCACCGGCGCGGACGGGCGTATCGAGCTGATCGCCGCCGACGGCACGCGCACGCGCGTGGACTACGTGGCCCTGGCCGCCCTCCCCGGCGGCGACGGCACGCTCTTGAAGGCGCAGGGCGCGGACGGCCAATGGTATCTGATCGACTGGCACGGCAAGCGCCTGCTCCCGGACGGCTACCCCTACGCCATCTCCCTGCTCATCGCCCCGGACGCCTCCGCCGTGCTGGCCGAGGACGAGGACGGCAAGACGGGATATGTCGTGACGCGCTGACGCGCATACCCGCTCGTATGCGCGGCCTTCGCTCCTTGCAAAGCAGCCTCTGATCGCCGACAGCGCCATCAGCGCTGTCAAACGCGAAAATCGTTTCCAAAAAGATTGGATCGAGGGATCGCCCTTTGCACGCCGCGTCCAACGTGCCTGGGCTCTGCGGTTTCGTATGTCCATGCGAACCCCTTGTTTGCGGGTTTTCTTCCCCGCCTCACGCTTTCTCCCAACGTCCGGCACCCTGCCCGCCTCATTGGCGGACTGATCCCGCCTCGCGCAGGTTGCCGAAATCTCCGTGGGCGCCCGGGAAGGCCGAAGTCCTTTACGCTTTCACCGTCCCCGGCGGCGTGTGGAGCGACGGTTGTGTGGTTTTCGTTTCTCCGGGCAAAATCCGTCAGGCTTTAAAAACGTTTTTAATCAGGCGTGAGCCCCCGCCTCGCAAGAGACGGGGGCCCGTATTTTATCTTCTGTTTATTCGGCAATCTCCAGACGGGTGAAGATCCACGCCTCGTCCTCCTGACGGAAGCCGTAGCGCTCGATGCGCACAGTGTCGCCAACGCGCACCTCCAGCTCGATGACGAAGAATGTGTATTCCACGCCGTCCACTTCCACCGTCTGCTGCGGGAAGCTCGTGAGCAGCGCCTGTTCAAACGCCGCGTACTCTTCCTCGCTCATCGCCGCGATCCGCTCCTGAATCTGCGCCTTCAGCGCCTGCGCGCTCTCGGAAAGCGCCTCGCCGGTCGTCTCCAGCGCCGCGTCTACCTGCTCCTCAAAGCCGATCACGGAGAGGAACGTCAGGATCTGTTCCTTCACCGGCAGCGTGTCGAGAGCCTGCTTCTCCTCAGTCGTGACCACGCGCTCGACGTTGGCAATCTGGATGCTGGCGCTCGCGTCCTCCTTGGCGATGGTATCCACGACCGTCACCAGCGTCTCGACCATGGGCACCTCGTCCTCAGCCTTCACGCCATGTACGGTCTCGACAGCGGGCACCTGCGTAAAGACCGGAGTCGGGGTCGGCGCGGGTGTCTGGTCGATGGGCACATCCGAAACGACGGGCATCGTCGGACGCGGCGTCGGCGCGGGGGTCACCACCGGCGCAGGCGTGGTGGGCGCGGGGGTCACCACCGGCGCAGGCGTGGTGGGCGCGGGTTCGACGGGATCATCCGGATCAGTCAGCTGTTTGTAGCCACAGACAGTGCAAACGCCGCCTGCATCGAAGGTGTGTATCTCTTCGGTCGCGCCTTCGACCGGGGTGGAGGAAATCACCTTTTCCGCAAGGATCTGTCCGCAGCGCCAGGGATTGCTCGTACACACGGTCTGCTCAACGGTGTAGCGCGTGAGAATGTGGGCATTCGAGCCCTCCACGGGCCGATATTCTTCGCCGGAGACGGTTTGGGTCATGGTTTCCTCGTGCTCGCAGACGAACTTGTCCGCCTCCGCGCCGGGCACATAGCCGCAAACCATGCAACCCACTCCCGGGCTGCTCAGCGCAAAATCAAAGTAATGCGCAGACGTCCCGGTGACCGTCTCCCAGTGTCCCTCGTCATAGAATCTCTCGCCGCAATCGACGCACATGGGGTAGAAGTACCGCTCGAAGACGCCGGTGTGGTTGTAGACATCCGTGCCGGTCAGCTCTACGACCTCGTCGTCCTCCGGATCCCAGACCTCGGCGCGGTTGGCATGATCGCATTGGACGACCTCGCATGTAGCGCCGCAGTAGCACTCGCCCTCGTAGAAGGAATGCTCCTCGATCATCTCGACATGCCGCACGGGCGTGGTGCCCACAGTTTCGCCGCAGCGCAGGCAGGTGATATACCCCTCTGCGTCATACGCCATTTTGTGCGTGTTTTCATCGATCTTTACATAGGTCGGTTCATCCCAGATGTAATCCACGGTGGTCAAATCGTGCGGACAGGCGTTCTCAACCCCGCACCAATCGCAGACGCCATCAAAGTAGGCATGGGACTCCGTGCCCGTGCGAACTTCCTCTTTTTCGGAGACCGTCGCTCCGCAATTTTCGCAGACCGTCTTCAATGTGCCGTGTTCGGCGTAAGTATGCGTCCACGCATCGACGGGCGTATAGGTCGAGGCGTCATAGTCGGGTTCATACCATTCATATGTATCGGCATGCGGGCAGGCGTACCCGCACACGGTGCAGACGCCGCCTGCAAAGGTGTGATAATCGGGCGCCGCGCTGGAGTCGGGGGTGTAGGCCGTATTTTCGCTTACGATCTTCTGGCAGAGGTTGTTTGCGCACACCGTCTGCTCGGTGATATACGAAGCGGCTATGTGGGTGTTGGTTCCCTCCACGGGCATATAGCCGTTTCCGGTAATGGTACGCTCATAGGTCTGCGTGTGATCGCAGGAATAGACGGGCAGTTCCTCCTCCGTATTGGGGCAATAGCCGCAGTCCCAGCAATAAAGCCCGTCCATCTCGGCGATGTTGTGGTTCTCCACCACGTTGGCCTGCTCTTCCCGCACCGGATCGTCGCTCAGCCGCTTGCCGCAGTCGGCGCATTCCTCATACCAGAAGCGCGTTCCGGTGACCAGATGGGTGTAGCCGTCCACAGGGGTATAGTCGCTAATGTCCTGCGCCCACCCGTACACTTCCACCGTGTTTTCGTGCGCGCATTCGGAAACGTAGCCGCAGGCGTAGCACTCCCATCCGCCGTCAGGGCCTTCAGAAAACTGATGTTTCTCGGTCTGCACAACCGTCTGGGGCTGCAGGGAATCCTCATGCCATTCCTCTCCGCAGCGCAGGCAGCGGTAGTACGGCGTGGTGGTATAGGTGACGCGGTGGGTGGCCGCGTCAATCTGCTCATACGGCGTGTAGCTGTCCTGCGCGTAGAGCAGCACCTTCATATCGTGCGGGCAGGCGCTGGCCTCGCCGCAATCTGTGCATACGCCGTCGGCAAACGCATGTTTGTTTGTCTCGGTATAGTAGAGCTTTTCGCCCACGCTGCGCTTAAGGCCGCACTTTGCGCACTGCTCCCAGGCAGGGGCATAGGCGTTAAATACATGCTCCCAATCGTTAAGCGGAATGAACTCACTGCGTCCATTCTCATACTCGAGCGTCTCCATGAACTCGTGCTCACAGGTGATCACTTCTTCGTCTGAAAGCGACGGCGATTCCACGTTGCCATCCGAAAAAGCGACGCCACCCAACGCCAGCAAAAGCGTCAGCAGGAGTGCCGTCAAACTGGTCATGCCTTTTTTCATAAGCGCCTTCCTCCCGTTCCATTGCCACAGTTTTCTATATAATACACCAGATTTGGCGTATATGTCAAGGGCACCCCGCATAGTTTCTTATACTTTTTTCGGGGTGATCGTTTGAAAGAGTACTGGGAAATCCTGCGCGAACTGCGCGAAGACCGAGACCTGAAGCAATCGACCATCGCGGAAGTGTTGGGCACGACGCAGCAAGTCTATTCGCGCTACGAGAATGGCATAAACGAAATGCCCATCCGGCATCTGAGGACGCTTTGCAGCTACTATGGCGTGAGCGCCGACTACGTTCTCGGCCTGTGCGAGGCAGGAAAAGAACGGCGATGCTGACGTGCTACGCGTTCGAACCACGAGCGTAGACGCATGATGGTCTGTTTTGGTGATTTCGCCGCAAGGCAAACCGTTTCCCTGAATGAAATCGACCGTTTCGTAGGTCTCTTTCATCGTAAAACACGCAGAAAATCAGTAGCGGCATTATCGCCACTGATTTTCATAAGCATCTTCTGAAAACAGTAGTTGCCTTGTGATACATACCCCTCGCACCGTTTTTGCACGATTCTCCAATTCCCCAACTACGATAACATCTCATTTGACATTTTGTCAAGGCGTTTTATTTTTAACACATCAATTTTGTGTCAGAAGTTTTCCCGAAAGTGCATGGCAAAACAACGAAAAGAACCGCAGAATGTGAAGGCCGGCTTTCAGGAAAGAACGCTTACACGGGCGAAAACGACCGTGATTTGCAAAGGCCATTGTTCCCGGCAAGGCATTGCCGGCGGCCTGAGCGGGCAGGGGAACCTGCCCGCTCAGGATGTTGACAAAGTCAACAGACTGGCAGAGCGTTGAGAAAGCCTGCAAGCCAAGGAAGCTGTACTTGCATCCAAGGGAGCTTACATGGACGTAAGTGACCGCAGGATGCAAGTACAGCTGACGAGGAAATTTT
>DVOU01000046.1:0-43563 GCA_018713365.1 Candidatus Pullichristensenella excrementipullorum | reverse complement strand
TGATACGTCCACTGGTTGAGCACGTGCACCTCGGGCGTTCTGGCAAGGTGACAGACGCTGTCCTCGCTGACGACGGCGAAGTCCAGCGACGTGGCCAACTGGTCGATGCCGTGGCCGATCTCCGCGTCGATGTGGTAGGGCCGCCCGGCCAGCACCATGATGCGCTTTTTGTGCGCGCGCGCCCAGAGGAGCGCTTCCTCGCCCTTTTGCCGCACCCCGGCCATGTACGCCTGATAGTCCGCCAAGCCCTTTTTCACCGCCGCGCGCATTTCGCGGGCGCTGATGCGGCCAAAGCGCTTTGAGAGCGCCCTGCCGAGTTCTGCGGCCAAGCCCTTCTCATCGCAGATGTTCAGGTGCGGGTAGAGGAAGTTTTCGTCCGTCAATTCCGGCATGTTGCCGCGCAGCAGCTCGGCGTAGTAGGCCACCACCGGGCAGTTGAAGTGGTTGTCGGCGTCCCCCTCGTCGAAGTTCTGCGTAAGACAGGGGCAGAACACGGCGTCCACGCCCTTTTCCAAAAGCCGCACCACGTGCCCGTGCATGATCTTCGCCGGGTAACAGGCCGTGTCCGAGGGGATGGTGAACTGCCCGGCCTCGTAGGTGGAGCGGTCCGACATGCCGGACAGCACCACCTCGAAGCCCAGCGCGCGCAAGATGCCCGCCCACAGCGGCAAAAGCTCGTACATCCCCAGCCCCAGCGGCAGGCCGATGCGCCCGCGCCGCGCCTCGCCGCCGCCCATTTCAAGCAGCGTTTCGCGCTTGTACCTGTAGAGGTTTGGCAGTTCTTCTTCATCCTTTTTGCCGCCCGCGCCGCGCTCGCAGCGGTTGCCGGAGATGAAGCGGCCGCCGTCGGCAAAGGTGTTGATCGTCAGTTTGCAGCGGTTTTCGCAGCCCTTGCACACCGCCGGGCGCGAGGTGTGGGAAAACTTCGCCAATTCCTCCGGGGAGAGTATGCCGGACTTCTTCAGCCGCATGGCGCACAGCGCCGCGCCGTAAGCGCCCATCAGTCCGGCGATGTCCGGGCGGATGACGTCGCGCCCCAGTTCGCGCTCGAAGGCGCGCAGTATGGCGTCGTTGTGGAACGTGCCGCCCTGCACCACCACATAGCGCCCCAGTTCGTCGGCGGAACCGGCGCGGATGACCTTGTAGACGGCGTTTTTGACCACGCTGACGGAAAGCCCGGCGGAGATGTCCTCCACCGTGGCGCCGTCGCGCTGCGCCTGCTTGACCGAGGAGTTCATGAACACCGTGCAGCGGCTGCCGAGATCCACGGGCGCGCGGGCGAAGAGCCCTTTGGCGGCGAACTCCTGAACGCCCATGTTCATGGACTTGGCAAACGTCTCGATAAACGAGCCGCAGCCCGAGGAACAGGCCTCGTTGAGCATGATGCCGTCGATGGCGCCGTGGCGGATGCGGAAGCACTTGATGTCCTGCCCGCCGATGTCGAGAATGAAGTCCACATCCGGGCAGAAGTGGCGCGCGGCCATGAAGTGGGCGATGGTCTCCACCACGCCGATGTCCACATGGAAGGCGTGGCGGATGAGGTCCTCGCCGTAGCCGGTCACGGCGCTGCCGAGGATGGGCACGCGCCCCTGCGTGCGGCGGTAGATCGCGCCCAGTTCTCGGCGCACGATCTCCACGGGATCGCCATTGTTGGAGGCGTAGTAGGTGTACAAAAGCTCCTTGTTTTCAGAAACGAGCGCCAGCTTCGTGGTGGTGCTGCCGCAGTCGATGCCCAGATAGGCCCCGCCGCGATAGGTGGAAAGCTCCGCGCGTGGCACGGAGGCGCGTGCGTGGCGGGCGGTGAAGGCGGCGTATTCGGCCTTGTCCGCAAACAGCGGCGGCAGCGTCTGCGCCCCGGAGACCACTTTGGCCGTGGCCAGACGCTCGCGCAGCGTATCGAGGGTGAAGGCGTCCGTGGCGCGCGTGGCGAACATGGCCGCGCCCCTTGCCACGGCAAAGCGCCCCCACTCGGGAAACATGGCGTCCCCGTCCGGGAGCTTCAGCGTTTCGCGGAAGCGCTGGCGCAGACCCTGACAGTAGTACAAAGGCCCGCCGAGGAACAGCACCTTGCCCGCGATCCTGCGCCCCTGCGCCAGCCCGGCGATGGTCTGGTTGACGATGGCCTGAAAGATGCTCATGGCCACGTCTTCCTTGCGCGCGCCCTGATTGAGCAGCGGCTGTATGTCCGTCTTGGCGAACACGCCGCAGCGCGAGGCGATGGGGTAGATGCGCGTGGATTGCTGGCTGAGTCGGTCCAGTTCGGCCACGTCCACGTGCAAAAGCGTGGCCATCTGGTCGATGAACGCGCCCGTGCCGCCGGCGCAGCTGCCGTTCATGCGCTCCTCCATGGCGCCGGTCGCGCGGTCGAAGAAGATGATCTTCGCGTCCTCGCCGCCCAGCTCGACCACCACATTGGTGTCCGGCGCCAGCGCACGCACCAGCTCGCCCACCACGAACACTTCCTGCTGGAAGGGCAGATCCGCCGCTTCGGCCAGACCAATACCCGCCGAGCCGGAGATGGCCGCGCGCAGAAGTCCGCCCTGCGTGAGCGGCGCAAGATCGCAGAGCATCTCCAGTATCTTCTGCCGCGCCTGCGAATAGTGGCGCTCGTAGCGCTCGTAGAGTACGTCTCCGCCCTCCATCAGCGCCAGTTTGACCGTCGTGGAGCCGATATCGATCCCCAGCGAACGAATGGGCTGTTCCTGCGTCTGTTTCATTCCGATCTCGCCTTCGCGCCGGCAGGGCCGGCAAAAATGATTACTTATATTTATAGCACAGTATACTATACCACAGAAATGTTGACCGACCGTTAATGGCAAAGCGCGGGGGACAATTTAATGATGTGGGCAAAAGTGTTAATTTTTGCGCAAAAAGTTCCCTCCCGCCCGTATGGAGCCGCGTTTTGCGGCGATACTGGAAGCAGGGAGGGATACTGTATGAAGCATGTACGCATCTTGTTGCGCCGCGTGGCGCGCGCGATCGCCGCGCTGGCGGGCAAACTGCGCCCCAAACTGAACGCCTTCTGGTCGCGCTTTGGCTATGTGACGTCCATGGCGGCGCTCCTTCTGCTGATCGGCGCGGCGGCAACCATCTACCGCGGCCGCGTCGCGCGACAGGCCGTACCCGCGCCCACGCCCACGCCGCAGCCGGCGCTGGCCTCGAGCCTCAATGTCGGCGCGGAGGAGGAAGAGGAGAAAACGGCCTTTCTGCCGCCGCTCGACGGCGAAGTGGTGGGGGAATACCGCCCCGACGCGCTGGTGTGGTCGGACACCCTGCAGCTGTGGCAGACGCACGCGGCGCTGGACATCGCCGCCCCGCTGGGCACGGCGGTGCTGGCCTGCGCCGACGGCACGGTGACGGAGACCTACCGCGATCCGCTGCTGGGCTATACCGTGCGCCTTGAACACGAAGACGGCTATGAGAGTCTCTACGCCTGCCTGCAGAGCGCGGAGATGGTCGAAGCGGGCCAGCGCGTGCAGATGGGCGAAGTCATCGGCGCGGTGGGCGAGAGCGCGGACAGCGAGGCGGCGCTGGGCGCGCACCTGCACTTCGCCTTTTTCCTGGATGGCGAAGCGGTGACGCCGCCCATGGAGGAAGCGTGATTCAGGAATGCGCGCGCAGATAGTCGCCGCGCAGCGCCGCGTAAAGCTCCACATCCACGAATTTTCCCTTGTTGCACAGCCGCTGGCGCAGCGTTCCCTCGCGGACCATGCCCGCCTTGCGCATCACCGCGCCGGAAGCGGGGTTGTCCACCTCGTGCTGGGCCTCGATGCGGTTGAGCTTGAGGCGGCGGAAGCCAAAATCCAGCACCAGTTCGAGCGCCTCGGTCATGATGCCCTGATTCCAGTAGGCGCGGCCAAGGGAATAGCCGACCTCGGCAGAGGCGTTCTCCTCCTGTATCCACATAAAGCCGATGGTGCCGACCACGCGGTCCTCGCGCTTTAAGACGATGCCCCAGCTCGACGGCTCGCCCAGCCGGTAGCGCCTGAGCATGTAGCGGATGTAGGAGCGGCTCTCCGAGGGCGAAGTGTGCGCCGTCCACAACACGTGGCGGGCGACCTCGGCGTCGCGGCTGTAATCGTATATATCCGGCGCGTCGCGCATGCAGAGCCTGCGCAAGAGGAGCCGCTCGCTCTCCAGCGCCGGAAGGTCGCAAAGCGGCGCGAGGGAGATCATGCCTCTTTGCCCATGCGCGCCTTGGCCAGCAAAAGGGCGCAGACGGTCTTGGCGTCGGCGATCTCTCCGCGCTCCGCCGCTTCAATGGCCTCAAAAAGCGGAAGGCGCACTACATTCAAAAACTCGTCCTCGTCCGGCGCTGCCTCGCCGCGCTTCAGCTCCGTCGCCAGATAGAGGGAGATCTTTTCGTTGGAAAAGCCCGGCGTGGTGAAGATGTCGGCAAGGTGCGTCCACGCGCCTGCCTCCAGCCCCGTCTCCTCATGCAATTCACGTTTGGCGGCCAAAAGCCTGTCCTCGTCCACGCTGTCGAGCTTGCCGGCGGGTATCTCCAAGAGTACCTGCCCGATGGGCGCGCGGTACTGGCGTACCAGATAGGTATAGCCATCTTCGTCAACGGGCAACACGGCGCTCGCGCCCACGTGCATGGCCACCTCGCGCTTGGCGAGCTTGCCGTTGGGGAGCTTTGCCGTCAGGTGGTCGATGTGCAGGATGATGCCGTCGAACACGCGCTCGCGGCCGACGATGGTCTCCAAAATGCGTTCGTCGCCTTGTCTTGCCATGACGCTCTCATCTCCGAAACATGGAATTACCATGAAATATTCGCGCTTTCGCGGTCAATTCCTGCCCGTACCCCCTAGTCAGCGGCGTGAAAATGTTGTATAATGGAAGAAAGCTCCCGGGCACAGCCCGTCAAAAATGAAAGGAGTGGTTCCCATGATACAGATCATCTCCGGCGTCAAGGGCAGCGGCAAGACCAAGCGCCTTCTCGACCAGACCAACGACGCGCTCAAGGTTGAACACGGCGACATCGTTTTTATCGACGACGACAAGCGTTACATGTATGACCTGCGCCACGAAATACGCTTCGTGGACGCGAGCGCCTATCCCATCGCCCACGGCTGCTCGCCGGACGCATTTCTGGCCTTTATCAGCGGCATGCTGGCCGTCAACTATGACATTTCCCTCATCAGCATCGACGCGTTTTTGAAGCTCGTCCACATCGACGACCCCGCGGAACTGACGCCCTTCTTCGCGGCGCTTGACAAGCTCTCGCAGGAGCATGGCTGCAACTTCATGGTCTCCGTGAGCATGGAGGTCGAGAAGCTGCCCGCGGAAGTGCGCGCCTACGTGCAGAAGTGATATGCGCTTCTGGCCAAAGCTGATCTTCCTGCTCGTCCTCATCGCGCTGCTCGCCTTTGCGGGCGCGCGCCTGTTCGGCATGGTGATGGGGCTTCTGGAAAGTATTTCCACCGGCGGTACGGTCACGCACGACCCGCAGTTCGCCGTCATAGAGCCGACGCCCACGCCGCGCGTGTACACCGATCAGGACTACGACAGCGTGCAGGGCGTGCGCGAGGAATAGCAGATATGCCCAACGGGCCTTCGCGGAAAATGTTCGCGCAGGCCCGTTTTCATGGTTTAATTTGAGATTAAATTTGCGCTTTTGCCCGCGCGGCGCGTTGACGGGACGGGGGAAATGCGCTATAATATAGTTTGTGTCAGTCCGCTCACTAGCCCCGAGCGCGATTGATGTTTGCGCCGTACTGACCACACGCGCGCAGGTTGATCGTAATATTTGGGAGGAATCATCTGTGAGTACGTATATGGCGAATCCTCAGAACGTCGAACGTACCTGGTACGTCATCGACGCCGAGGGTCAGGTGCTGGGCCGCCTTGCTTCGCAGGTCGCGTCCATGCTCCGCGGCAAGCATAAGCCCACGTTCACGCCTCATGTGGATTGCGGCGACTACATCATCGTCGTCAACTGCGACAAGCTGGTGCTCACCGGCCGCAAGCTCGACCAGAAGCTCTACCGCTACCACACCGGTTATCCGGGCGGACTGAAGGAGATCAAGTATCGCAAGCTGATGCAGACCAAGAGTACGTTCGCCTTCAAAGAGGCCGTGCGCCGCATGCTGCCCAAGGGCCCCCTCGGCTACGCGATGCTCAAGAAGCTGCACGCCTATGCCGGCCCCGAACACACCCATCAGGCTCAGAAGCCCGTGGAATACAAGCTGTAACAGGGAGGAGGACGGAAAATGTCTGAGGTTTGCTTCCATGCCGTAGGCAGGAGAAAAAAGGCGATCGCTCGCGTTCGTCTGATCCCCGGCGAGGGCAATATCATCATCAACAAGCGCTCCATCGACGATTATTTCGGCTATGAGACGCTCAAGACCGTCGTTCGTCAGCCGCTGGTACTCACCGAGACCAATGGCCGCTTCGACGTCATCGTCAACTGCAAGGGCGGCGGCTTCACCGGCCAGGCCGGCGCCATCCGCCATGGCATCGCCCGCGCGCTGGTGAAGGCCAACGAGGAATACAAGCCCGCCATCAAAAAGGCCGGCTACCTCACCCGCGACCCGCGCATGAAGGAGCGCAAGAAGTACGGCCTGAAGGCCGCCCGTCGCGCGCCCCAGTTCTCCAAGCGCTAAACCTTGCTTCGTTTGGATGCCCGCAGGAAGTTTCCTGCGGGTTTTTCGTTTTGGCGGAAGAGGGAAAGGAGCGGTACGGCGACGAAAGCGCCCCGGACGCATGGTCCGGGGCGCGCTTCCTTGGGTTCAATCGCCGTCGTCATCGTCGTCTTCAAAGACGAGATACTTTGGCGGATCATCCTCCACGTCCTGCGGCTCGCCGCCCGGCGCGTCCTTTGGCGCCGCCCCGCCGTCAGACGGCGCTTCCGGCGACGGCTTATCGTCGCTTTGCGGCGATGCCTGCCCGTCGCCGAGCAATTCTTCGTCGCTGCGCAGCCCGGCCGATTCGCGGATCATGTCGATCTCGCGAGCCTTCATTTTCTCGCCGTTGACGATGTCGTAAAGGACCGGCACCACGAACAGCGTCATCAGCGTCGCGTAGGTCAGTCCGCCGATGGAGACGATGGCCATGGGCTGCATCATCTCCGACCCCATGCCCGTGCCCAGCGCCATGGTGGACATGCCGAGGATGGTGGTCAGCGCCGTCATGAGGATGGGGCGCAGGCGCATGCGGCCTGTTTCGACGAGCGCCTCCTTCTTGGACATGCCGCCGATGCGCAGCTGGTTGACGCAATCGACGAAGACGATGCCGTTGTTGACCACCACGCCCGCAAGCAACAGGAAGCCGACCATGGCCACCACCGAAAGGTCCAGCCCGGTGATGAGCAGCGCCAGCAGGCCGCCGGTAAAGGCCAGCGGGATGGTGAACATGACGATGATGGGGGACTTGAAGGACTGGAACTGGGCCACCATGATCAGGAAGATGAACACCAGCGCCACGCCGATGACCAGCAGCATGTCGTCCATGATCGAGCGCACCGTCTCGTTCTCGCCGGAAAGGCTGACCGTGCAGCCCGCCGGCGGCGTGTAGGTGGAAAGCGCCTCTTCCAGCGCGTCGCTGACCTTGGAGAGCGCGTGGCCCTCGGCGGCGTTCAGTGTCACGGTCACGCTGCGCTGCTGATCGCGCCGGGCGATGCTGGAAAGGCTCATGGTCTCGTCGATGGAGGCGATGTCGCCGACGCGCACCATCTTCACGCCGTCCTGCTGCGTTACCTCGATCTCAAGGTTCTCGATGTCCGCCGCTTCCAGCGCCAGATCGCGGCCGTCGGCCACGGTCAGCGGATACTCCTTGCCGTCCAGCGTTACCTGCGTGATCTCCTGCGCGCCTGCCAGCTTCGTAGCCACGAACTGATACACCTGCGCCACGGTGAGTCCCTCTTCGTTGGCGGCGTCCTTGTTGACGACCACGGTCAGTTCCGGCGTGCTGTCTTCCAGCCCGTCGGAGACTTCGCCCGCGCCCTCCACGCCGCGCGCCAGCGCAGCCACCTCGGAGGCGGCCTGCCGGAGCAGGGTCAGGTCGTCGCCCTCGATGTTGATGGAGATGCCCTCGCCGCTGAGCATGGAGATGTCCATGGAACTGGTCTGCACGCTTACGTCCAGCCCTGCCTGCGCGCCGAGCGCGGATATGTCGGCGCCGATCTCCGCGTTGGAGCGCTCCATGGCCTCATCGACGATGATGTAGTAGGTCAGGCTCTCGCCCAGGCCCTCCTCGCCGCCGCCAATGCCCATCATTGAGCCGGAGGTCATGCCCACGGCCTCCACGGAGGGCACGCTCAGCATGCCGTCCATCAGCTCCATGGCGGCGCTTTCCTTTTCCGCTTCGCTCATGTCCTCGGCAAAGGCCAGCGTGGCGTTCATCTGCGGGGAGGAGACCTCGGGCATGAAGGACATGCTCATCTGCATCGTCTCCCAAACGCTGTACCCGAGCAGCGCCACCGCCAGCAAAAGCACCAGCGCCTTGGCTTTCAGCGCCCCGCGCAAAAGTTTCGCGTAGCCGCGCCGCACCGACTCAAAGCGTTCCTTGTGCGGTTTGGAGCGCTTGAGTACCGCCGCCGACATCGTCGGCACCACCGTCATCGCCACCAGCAGGCTGGCCAGCAGCGAATAGGTGATGGTCAGGCCAATGTCGCTGAACAGATCGCGGGTGATGCCCTGCACGAACACCACGGGCAAAAATACGCACACCGTGGTCAGCGTCGAGGCGAGCAGCGCGCCGGAGATCTGCTTGACGCCCTCCACGCAGGCGCGCAGCACGGGCACGCCCTCCTCGTTGTGCAGGCGGTAGATGTTTTCGATGGAGACGATGGAGTTGTCCACCAGCATGCCGATGCCCAGCGCCAACCCGGAAAGGGAAAGCACATTGAGCGTGATGCCGGTAAAGTACATGGCCACAAAGGCGATGACCACGCTGATGGGGATGGAGAGGGCGATGATCAGCGTCGGCCGGAAGTCGAGCAGGAACAAAAGCAGCACGAGGATGGCCAGCGCCGCGCCCGAGAGCAGGTTGCTCAGCACCGAGTCGATGACGATGTCTATGTAGTCGCCCTGATTCATCAGCTCCACGAATGTGAGCCCCTCGTATTCGCCGCTGAGCGCGCTTAACTCCTCGGTGATGCGCCCGGCTACGTCCGCGGTGGACTGGTTGCTCTGCTTCTGGAAGGAGAGCAGCATGCCGTCCTCGCCGTTGACCTTGGTGAACACCTCGTCGGCATTGTCCACGATCTCCACCGTGGCCACGTCCGAAAGGCTGACCACGTCCACGCTCTCCATGCCCAGAGAGAAAAGGCGCATGTTCTTCAGTTCGTTGAGAGAGGAAAATTCGTCGCCAACGCGCACCATGTAGCTGTCCTCGCCCTGACCGGCGTAGCCCGCCGGCATGGAGAAGTTCTGCGCGCCGATGAGCGCCGAGACCATTTCCATGGTGATGACGCCGTCCAGCCCCGTGTTCTCCAGCGCCGCGTCGCGCTGCTCGTAAAATTCGCTGCGCGCCTGCGCGAGCTGGCTGTCCGCCTCGGAAAGCTGGCTTTCGGCGTCGGCAAAGGCGCTCAGGGCCTGCGCGCGCGCCGAGGAAAGGGCCGCGCGGGCGTCGGCAACGCTGGTGTCCTCGTCCACGCCCTCGAAAAGGCCGCCGGGGATGGTGCCGGCCTCGAGCTTGACGAGCATGCCGTCGAGCTGGGCGATGGCGGCGGTCAGATGCGCCTTCGCGGCGGAGAGCGTCGCGTACTGCTGGTCATAGGCGTCCTTGTCCGTGGCCAGCATCAGAAGTTTGTAGGCTTCGGAATCCTCGATGGCGGAGATGGAGCCGTCCAGAACGGCGATCTCCTCCGTCAGCGCCTGTATCTGCGCCTCGCGCTCCGCGTCCGGCAGGCGTCCCGCCTCCAGCGCGGCGATGGTGGCGTCCAGTTCCTCTACCTGCGCGTCGATTTCGTCGATCTGCCGCTGCGCCTCCTCGACGCGCTGCGTGGTATCCTCGCCCTCGCCGGAGGCTTCGAGCGCCGCCAGCGTCTCGCGGTAGCCCGCAAGGCGCGCCTCGTCATCTTCGATGGACTGCTCAAGCGCCTCGCGGCGCTGCGTGCGCTCGTCGAGCTGCGTTTCCAGCGCGCCGAGCGCCGTCTGCGCCTCGGCAAGCTGCTGCTTCAGGGTATCGACGTCCGTCCCCTCCGCCGCGGCGACGTTGCCGGCAAAGAGCGCGGAGAGCGCGCTTTCGCCCTCATCGGGTGCGTCGGTAGGCGCGTCGGTAGGCGCATCGGTAGGTGCGTCGGTGGGTGCGTCGGTGGGTGCGTCGGTAGGCGCGTCGGTGGGTTTATCCGTGGGCACGTCCGTGGGTTCGCCGGCAGGTTCATCCGTGGGTTTGCCAGTCGGCGCGTTGGTAGGTTCGTCCGTAGGCGCGTCGGTGGGTTCGCCCGTAGGCGCGTCTGTGGGTTCGCCCGTAGGTTCGTCCGTAGGTTCGTCCGTAGGTGCGTCAGTAGGTTCACCAGTGGGCGCGTCGGTGGGTTCACCAGTAGGCTCACCCGTAGGCGCGTCGGTGGGTTCGCCAGTAGGCTCGCCCGTAGGCGCGTCCGTAGGTGCGTCCGTAGGTGCGTCAGTAGGCTCATCAGTGGGCGCGTCTGTCGGTTCGCCAGTCGGTTCGCCAGTCGGTGCGTCGGTGGGTTCGCCAGTAGGCTCGCCCGTAGGCGCGTCCGTAGGTGCATCAGTGGGTTCACCAGTGGGCGCGTCTGTCGGCTCGTCGCTAGGCGCGTCCGTGGGGGCGTCCGTAGGCGCACTGGTCGGCGGAACGGACGGGGAAGGCACGGGCGTGGCCTCGGCCTCGCCGATCTGCGCTTCCAGTTCCTCGACGCGCGTGCGCAGCGCCTCCGCCTGTCCCTCCATGGTGGCGATCTCGCCGTCCAGCGCCGCAAGCGCATTCCTGTCGGCCCCGATCTGCCCCTCCAGCGCGCCAATCTCTCCGCGCAGGGCCTCGGGGTCGCGCAGTTTCTGTTCTTCTATATATGTTTCCAGCCCTTCGCGGCGCGCGAGCAGTTCCTCGCGCTGGGCCACGGCCTCATCGTACTGCGCCTGCGCCGCGGGATCGCTGACGGCGTTTTGCAGGGCGTCGAGTTGCGCCTGTTTGGCCTCGCGCTCGGCGCGCAGGGCGGCCAGTTGGGCGTTGAGTGCGTCGAGCTGGGCCTGCTGCTCCGGGGTCAGGGAAGTGAGGCTCTCCAGGGCCGCGATGGCGGCTTCGGTCTGGTCAAGCTGCGCCTGCAGCCCGTCGCGCTGCTCCCGTGCGCCGGCGATGGCCGCCTCCAGAGAGTCGTCGGAGAGCATGTTCTGCGCGCTGTCGATCTGCGCAAGGGCGTTGCTCTTTTCCCGCGCCAGCAGGCGCTTGCCCTCGGAGATCTGGCTCTGGGCGCTGCTGAGCTGCGCCTCCACGTCGGCCAGCTCGTCGTCCACCTCGCGGAGGATGAGGCTGTTCAAAAGCTCGATGCGCCCCTCGTCGATGGTGACGGCCACCGTCTCCTCCACCGCGCCGGAGACCGACACGGAGGCCACGCCGTCGATGCCCTCCAACCGGGGCAATATCTCGCCCTCAACGAAGTCCGTCAGCTCGTGTACGTCCGCGCCCTCCAGGGACACGGAGGCGATGGACACAGGCAGCATGTTGGGGTCGATCTGCATCACCACCGGCGCGCCCACCGCGTCATCCCACGAGCCTCGCAGCATGTCCAGCTGCGAGGAAAGCTCGATCATCACGCTGTTCATGTCCACGCCGCTCTCAAACTCCATGATGACGAGGGAGAGATTCTCCGACGAAGTGGAGTTGATGCTGTCGATGCCCGGCAGCGTGGCAAACGAGGCCTCCATGGGCCGGGTGATGTCGCTCTCCACCTGTTCCGGCGTGGCGCCGATATAGGTCGTATACACCGCCACATAGGGCAGATCCATGTTCGGCAAAAGGTCCGTGGTCATGTTGGCAAAGGAAATGACGCCCAAAACGATGACCAGAATGACGGCGACGATCACCGTATAAGGCTTTTTGACGCTGAACTTCGACAGCATGCGAAGATCCCCTCCTGAGCATACATTATACAGCCTCGCGAGAACGATTTCCAGCGCTTGCTTATATTACCATAAAATAATTGCGCCGCCGTCACGCTTTGGACACAATGCCGCGCATAGAAAGAACATAACTTGACAAACCTGAAAATAGGATTATACTATGAAATTGAAATTTGATTTCAGATCGGAAGGATGAACATATGCGCAGGATGATCGCGCTTCTCACCGTACTTAGCCTGCTGCTCACCGCCTGCGCGGCGGGGGCGGAAGGCGCAGACGAGCCTGTCAGCATTGTCGCCACGGACTTTCCCTGTTACGACCTTGCCCGCCAGGTGCTGGGCGGCGACGAGGGCCTTGCCCTGCTCATCCGCCCGGGCATGGACACCCACACCTACGAGCCGACGCCCGCCGACGCCAAAGCGGTCTATGAGGCGGACGTACTCATCTACATCGGCGGCACGAGCGACGCGTGGGTGGAGGATATGCTCACAGGCGCCCCGGATGTCGCCGCCGTGCGCCTGATGGACAGCGTGCAGCCCCTGGAGGAGGCGCACGCGGAACACGGCCACGAGGACATTTCCTACGATGAGCATATCTGGACCTCGCCGGTCAACATGCGCGCCATGCTCGCAAGCGTCGCCGAGGCCCTCTGCGCCGCCGATCCACAAAACGCCGAAACCTACCGCGCCAACGCCGAAGCCTGCGACGCCGAGCTTGCCCGGCTCGACCAGACCTTCCGCGATCTGGTCGCTGGCGCCGCGCGCACAGAATTGGTCTTTGCCGACCGCTTCCCGTTTTTGTACTTCGCGCGCGAATACGGCCTTGACTACGTTTCCGCCTTCTCCGGCTGCTCGGAGGAATCCCAGCCCAGCGTGCAGGCCGTGGCCGCGCTCATCGACGCAGTGGAGCAGGACGGCGTCCCCGTCGTCTACGTCATCGAGATGTCCACGGGCGACGTGGCCCGCGCCGTGTCCGAACAGACCGGGGCCGAAATCGTGGAGATGCACTCCTGCCAGAGCGTCACCGGCGAGGAATTTGAGGCGGGGGAGACTTACCTTTCCCTGATGGAGCGCAACGTCGAGGCGCTCAGAAAGGGGCTGTACTGATGCGCGGCGAGTATCAGACCCGGCAAAAGCGGGAGATGACGCGCTTTTTGTCCGAACACGCCATGCAGAGCTTCACGCCCGAGGAACTGGCGCGCGGCATGGAGGCCGAGGGCACGCGCGTCGGCCTGACCACGGCCTACCGCTTTCTCGAATCCCTCTGCCGCCAGCAGACCGCCCGCCGCTATCAGGACGCGCGCGGATTGACCAGATACCAGTACCACGGCGGCGACGACGATTGCGACCGGCACTTTCACGTCATGTGTTCGCGTTGCGGCAACATGTTCCATGTCGATTGCGAGATGGCTGGTCAACTGGCGGAGCATCTCTTCGCCGAACACGGCTTCCGCGTCGACCCGCGCGCCTGCGTGCTGGTGGGATTGTGCAAGGACTGTCAGAAGGGAAGGGACGGACATGGCGCTGATGGAACTTAAGGACGTGACCGTGACGTTTGAGGGCCACGCCGCCGTGGAACATGTGAGCCTCAAACTGGAGCGCGGCCAGTACACGGTGATGCTCGGCCGCAACGGCTCGGGCAAGTCCACGCTGATGCGCGCCATGCTCGGCCTCGTGCGCCCCAAAAGCGGGCAGATCCTGACCGGCGACGGCCTGCGGCGCGACCACATCGGCTACATGCCGCAAAAGACGCAGGCGCAGCGTGATTTTCCCGCCGCCGTGGAAGAAGTGGTGCGCTCCGGCCTCATCGACCGCATGGGCCGGCGCATATTTTACAGCGCGGACGAAAAAAAGCGGGCGCTTGAGAATATGCGCCTGCTGGGCATCGCGGACAAGCGCAGAGCCTCCTACGCCACGCTCTCCGGCGGTCAGCAGCAGCGCGTGCTGCTGGCGCGGGCGCTGTGCGCGGCGGACGATCTGCTGATGCTGGACGAACCCGTCTCCGCCCTCGACCCCGAGGCCACGGAGGAATTTTACGGCGTGCTGCGCATGCTCCACCGCGAGCGCGGCATGGCCATCCTCATGATCTCCCATGATGTACAGGCCGCCGTGCGCGACGCCGACAACGTGGTGGTGCTGGACCGCGAGGTGCGCTTTAACGGCACGCGCGCGGCCTACGCGCAGTGGAGGAAGGACAATGCTTGAAACGATGCTTGCGTATCTTCAGTATCCGTTCATGCAGCGGGCCCTCATCGTCGGCGCGCTGGTGAGCCTGTGCGCGGCGCTGCTGGGCGTAAGTCTGGTGCTGAAACGCTATTCGATGATCGGCGACGGCCTTTCCCACGTGGGCTTCTGCGCCCTGAGCATCGCCGCCGCGGCCAACCTCGCGCCGCTGGCGGTGGCCATCCCCGTGGTGATGGCGGCGGCCTTTGTGCTGTTGCGCCTCAACGAGCGCACGCGCATCAAGGGCGACGCGGCCATCGCCATGTTCTCCACCACCGCCGTGGCCGTGGGGGCCATCATTATCTCCATGACCAGGGGCATGGGTGAGGTCAGCGACTATCTCTTTGGCAAGATACTCTCCCTCACCGATTCGGACGTGGTCATTTCCATCGCCCTGTGCGTGGCGGTGCTGGCCATCTTCATCTTTCTTTACCACCGCGTGTTCGCCATCACCTTCGACGAGCCCTTTGCCCGCGCCACGGGCATGCGCGTGGGCGCGCTCAATACGCTCATCGCTTTGCTCACGGCGGTGACCATCGTCATCGGCATGCGCATGATGGGCACCATGCTCATCTCCAGCCTCATCATCTTCCCGCCGCTCACGGCCATGCGCGTCTTCGGCCGCTTTCGTGATGTCACCATCGGCGCAGGGGTCATCGCCGTGGTCTGCTTTCTCATCGGCATCCTTCTGAGCAGTTACTTTGAGCGCATGCCCGCCGGAGCCAGCGTGGTGGCCGTCAACGCGGCGATGTTCGCGGTCTTTTCCTGCGTCGGAGCCGTTCTGCGGCGGCGCTGAGGCTATGCCTGCGCGCGGGTGAGGTTCTTCATCCAGTTGTAGCGGTTGACCTTGATCGCGGCCACGAGGCACTTGAGGATCTGGTCGCACTTCAGACAGGCGAACACCACCCACGGCGCCGCGCCCAGCTTTGAGGCGATGATGGCGCTGGGCAGCACCACGAGGAAGACGAAGATGGTGTCGTTTTTGAACACAAAGCTGATGTCACCGCCGGATTTGACCAGCCCGAACAGGCAGGGCATCTGATAGCAGGTGCCAATGAGCGTCACGGCCAATACGCGCACGAAGCGCAGCGATTCCGCCGCCGCATCGGCGCTGATGCCCTGATACATGGCCACAAAGGGGCCGGCGCAGGCAAACACCAGCGCGCCGATGACAAGACCCAGGCCGAGGAAGATGACCTGCGTGGTGCGGGCGTATTCCTTCATCAGCTCCGTCTTGCCCGCGCCGATGGTCTTGCCGGTGATGATGCCCACGGCGGAGGCCAGGCCGTTGATGGCCACATAGGCCAGCGTATTCATGTTGTTGGCGTTGTTGGCGGCGGTAAGCACGCTCGCGCCGTAGACGCCGAGGATCTTCGTGTTGGCCATGAGGTTGACGCTCCACACCACGTCGCCCAGCACCACAGGCACGCCGTAGCGGATGAAATCGCGCCGCAGCGCCCTGTCGCCGCGAAACAGCTCCGGCAGGCGTAAGCAGAGCTTCTGATCGTAGCGCAGCACGTAGAGCAGGGCGATGAGCGTCTCCACCACGCGGGCGATGACCGTGGCGATGGCCGCGCCGCGCACACCCATGGCCGGGAAGCCCAGCTTGCCGAAGATAAGCACATAGTTGAGGCCGATATTCACCACCAGCGAAGAAGCGGAGGCGATCATGCCCACGTGCGTGGTCTCCACGCAGCGCATGGAAGCCACCAGCACCTGCGTGGCGCAGAAAAAGACGAACGACAGGCTGAGGATGCGCAGATAGGCCGTTCCTTCGGCGATGACCATCGGGTCGTCCACGAAGATGCGGATGACGGCCTCCGGGAACAGGCCGCAAACCGCGGTGAGCAGCGCGCCCACCGCCACGGAGAACTGCATGCCAATGCCGGTGATGCGGCGGATGCTGATCGTCTCGCGCTTGCCCCAGTACTGCGCGCCGAGGATGGTGACGGCCACGCCAATGCCGTTGGTGAGCAACTGCAAAAGCGTCTGGATCTGCGAGCCGGTGTAGACGCCGGAAACGACGAAGTCGCCCAGCTTGCTGACCATGAGGTTGTCGGCCAGCGAGACCAGAAAGGTGATGAGGTTTTGCAGGGCGACGGGGATCGCCAGGTGGAAAAGGTCCCGATAATAGTTGTGATCGCGGGTGAGTATCCTTTGCATGCGCGCCACCTTTTCGCCGTTGGAATGCCGCGCCTTTCGCGCGGATATACTTGACTGTTTCGCCATAAGTCGCCGATCTCCTCTTGCGCGCTGAGGGAAATTGCGCGAACAGCCGTTCTACCAACATACCGGCAGCCGCGCATCTCCTCCTGCGCGCGGGCGCCAGAGGCGGGAAACGCTCCCTTTCCGGCATGCGGCACATTCGCCGCGCCGCCGGAAGGGGAGCGTTTGTCGCGTCAGCCGCGGGGCGAGGGTCAGGAGAGTCGCGTGTAGCGCGAGGAGACCCAGCCCTCCCGTCCGTCGAAGCGCACCTTGTACCAGGCGACGCCGCGGCTGTCCACGGAGGTGGAACCAAGGTAGGTGGCGCTCTCACCGCGATGCAGCACCTTGCCGGTGCGGTCGTAGCCCAGCCCCGGCCCGGTGCGCAGGTAGGAATCGCCGTTCACGCCGCGCACGACAGAGCCGCCCGAATAGGAGGAAGCGCTTGCCTCCGACTGCGTGGAGACATTGCCGGTGAAGGGGATGACGCCGGGATCGTCGCCGTAGCCGTAGAGGGCGATCTCCGAGATGCAAAGGTCATCGTAGCGCGCGCCGGCATAGGTAGCGGTGAAGCGGAACAGGAGCGAGGAACACTCAACGCCGCCGTCGATGGGGAAATACTGCGTTTGCTCGTCATCGCGGAGATAGAAGGTGCCCAGATAGTCCTCGCCGTCGGCATAGACCGCGATGAGGCGCACGCGGGAGTTGTTCGTCCATACATCGCTGTTCTTGGCGTAGCCGTTGATGACGGCGAAACCGGCGATGCGCTGCGTGCCAATGGGCCATTCCACGTTCAGCCACTGTCCGTTGCGGTCGTCATTCGAGTTCCAGGCGCTCGTGCTGTCGCCGTCGAAGGCGCAGGAAGCGTCGCAGAGATAGGTGTTGGAACTGCGGTAGCTGCTGCAGGATGCCTCCATGCCGCCCACGCGCACCAGCCCGCCCGAGGCGTCGTCGTACTCTGACCAGCGCTCCAGCCCCACATCCACCGCCACCTGGGAAGAGCCGCTGATGCCATCTCCCTCGGGGAAGTACTCCATGTACTCCGCGTAGAGGACGGGCGTCGGCGAGGGGGTGGGGGAAGGCGAGGGCGTTTCCACGGCGCGGAAGGTATCGTCCCAGTCGTCCATCGCAAAGCCCATGAACAGGCGCAGCGGCTCCGGCTCCGGCGTCGCCGTGGCGACCAGCGAGAGCAGCGGGCCGGCTTCCGGGGTCAGGATGGGAATGAGCGTCGCACGCGGCGAGGACGAGAGGAGTTCAGGCGTCGGGGCAGGGGAAGGCGTCTGGGTGGGGGAAGGCGTCGGCGACGGAGTTGGCGTGGGCGAGGGCGTGGGCGTCGGGGCCGCCGTCGGGACCGGCGTCGCCGTTTGCGCGCTCGTCTCGCCCTGCTCCACGTTTTCCCACTCCCAGAGGAGGGGCGAAGAGACATTTGCCTGCATGTACGTGGAAACGGTCAATACGCCGCTTGCGTCAAATTCGATGCGCTGCTGCTGCACAAATTCGATGCCCGCGTCCGCGAAAGCGCCGTCCAGCGCAGCCTTGTACTCCTCCGCGCAGTCCGTAAAGGAAAATGCGTCCATGTTCTGATAAAGCGCGGCCTCGTCGCCGCCCGGCTCGTCGATGATGCCGAGGTACACGCTGTCTGAGTAGCCGGGGTCGAAGACGGTCGTCTCTTCTGTGCAGAGGCCGTCCGCGAAACCAAGCAGCATGTAACGGCGCTGATAGACGTCGCCGCCATCGGCGATGATCTCCAGAAAGACGCGCTGTCTGCCGCCGTCCGGCAACAGAAACGCGCGCAGCGAATAATTCGTCTGCGGGGTGTAGGCGGGCAGGTCGTGGATGTGCGTGGAGGCGCTGGCGGGCAGATAGACGCACAGCGCCGGATGCGCGTACTCGCCCCCCTCCCAGACGTGGCAGAAGGTCAGGCGCTCCATGCCGCCATCGCCGTCGAGGTCCGCGTAGGTCTCCCAAAGCGCGTCGTAGCCGTCCGGCAGAGGCTCAGGCGTGGCCAGCGGCGGCGCGGACGGGGTCGATGGCGGCAATGTCGGCGCGGCGGTCACGGTGACTTCGGGCGTGGTCGTGGCGTCGGCAAAAGCGACTTCGGGCGTGGGCGTGGCGGTGGCGTCGGCAACAGCGACTTCGGGCGCGGGAGAAGCGGTCGCGTCGGCAACAGCGCCGCCCGGCGCTGCGGAGTCGTCTTCCTCCACATCGAACGCGTCGGACAGGTCGTTCCCGGCGGCGTCGGCGTAAAGGCCATAGCCGTCGCCAAAGTGCAGGTACCCGTCCAAGCCATCCGCGGTGCGCATGTGCAGCCAGCCGGAGGGAGAGGCTTCCACCGGCTCCACCGCCGTCCCCGCGGGCACAGTCACCGCCGCGGAACTTTCGTCCGGCGCGGCGTAGAAGGCCACGTCCTGCGCCGTCGTGCAGCGCCAGACGACGCCTTCCCAGGAGGGCACGTCGCGCACGCGCACAGGATAGAAGCTCTCGTCGCGCTGCTCGATCAGCGTCGTGCCATCAAGGCGGTAACAAATGTCGTGTTCCGCGTATTCGTATACATCCATCAGGCGGTTGGAGAGCCAGATGACGCCCTTCACCGGCATGTAAACGCAGCCGTCCCCCGCGACCTTGAGGGGGTTCATCTCCTCGCCCGGCAGATAGCCGTACTGCGTCAGGCGGTCGTCCAGATACATGCCGTCGTCCACCGTGAGCGGGTAGAGAAAACTGCTGTCGTAGCGCAAGATCTGCCAGGACGTGTAGACGGGATGGTCGAGGTCCGTGCCCTCGTTGGCGACGACGATCTCGCGATAGCCGTCGGTGACGTCCAGATCGGTGACAGAGAGATAGTAATTGTTGGTAAAATTGTTCAGCCAGAGCGTATAGCGCGCGTCGTTGACCTCGACGATCAGCGAAAGGCCCTCGGTATAAAAGCTGTATGCGTCCTCGATGCCGTCGCCGTCCAGGTCGGCGTACTGCACGTTCTCCGCACGCGCGGACGGGGCCATGGGCGTGAAAACAAGACTCAACAGGAGCGCGCACAGCGTCAGAGAAAGCAGAGACTTGGACATAAACAGCTCTCCCTCCTGCTCAAATTGTGCAATGACGCGGATATATATAAAAATACATTTTAATTCTAATGAAGCCGGAACAGGCTGTCAATGCTTTCCGACACATAAAAATTGTGTTGTTGCGGTAAAGTATTGACGTCAAACTTATTGCGCCTTATACTATTTTCCATAAGCATCTGTTTAGAAGGGTGCAGATGCGTTTTTAGGGGGAGGGGGGTATCGATTGGAACCGGGGATCCTGCCGTTCGCGGACTGCCTGCGCGAGATCATTGCCACCCGTGGCTGGTCATTGGACATATTGGCTTCCATGACAGGGTACAAGAGCAGAACGAGCGTGGCGCGGCTGCTGCAGGAACAGAGCAGCCAGAAAAACCGCCAACGCTTCTTCAAGCGCCTCTGCGAAAGCGGCGCGCTGACCACGGTGGAGGAAAAGCGTCTGCAAGCGGCTCTGGACGTCAGCCTGATTGGCATGGACAAGGCGATGGCGCGCGGCATCTTCAAGGAGTTGATCGCCGGCAACGGCGAAGCGGAGGCAAACTCGCCGAATTTCGACCGCCTGCTCGAGATATTGCGCGGCGCGGACAAGGCGCGCATACTGCTCCTCAACTGCCTGCACGAGCCGCTGTTCGCCGCCCTGCGCGATCTGTTGAGAGAAAACGGCAACTGCAATCTGCGCCACTACTTTATCCTCGATGAGGGGGAGAGCGAGGCGGCGCAGGCGATGTACTGCCTTTCGCGCATGACCTATCTGCCCAATTTCGGCGCCTACGCCTGCGAGAGGGGCAAGCGCAACGCCAACATGCTCATCGGCATCAACCTCATGTGCGCCACGCTGGAAGAAGAGGGCGTTTCCACCGACATCGTCGCCGTCTTTTCCGACAGCTACCGCGTCGCCATGCACCGCGTTCCCACGGAATACGGTCTGTTTTCCTTTGTTGAGCGCGTGTTCATGCAGGCGATGTCCTCCGCGCAGCAGGTCACCCGCTTTTGCAGCACCGACAACGGGCCGCAGAGCTTTGTAGGCATCATGCAGTACTGGGCGGAATGCGAGAGCAATCGCGACATGTACCACGTAAAGTCCGATCTGTGCGTCAACAACATCCCCACGCAGTACATCCGCGCCTGTCTCGTCGAGCGCGATTTGCTGCGCTTTTTCCCGGGGCTGGATGTGGATACGCTGCGCCGCATGATGGACACGCTTTTGTACTATCAGCGCCTGCGCTACAAGAACATGTACGAGAGCAAGAATCCCAAGCATCTCATCCTCACCATGAGCGGCCTGCGCACCTTCGCCCAGACGGGCATGACCTCGGAGCATTTCGCCGCCATGCGCCCCTTTACCGTATATGAGCGCGTGGCTATCCTTGAGGACCTGCTGACCAACGCCGAGGAAAACCCGCACTTTTACCTCTACCTGTTCCGCGAGGATTTTGAGCCGGCTTACGAGGTCAACTGCTGGGACGGTCTGGGCATGACAGCCTTTCCCATCGTAAAGCAGGAGACGGTGGACAACTACTGCAACAACGTCATCTGCCATCCGCGCATGGTCACGGCTTTCCGCGATTACTTCATGAGCGATCTGCGCCTCAACCTCACGCTCACCACGGGCGAACGCAACGCCTTTTTGCGCGGCCTTATCGCGGCCCTGAAGACGCAACGCATCTGATACAGACCGTGGTCGTGTTTTAGCTGACAAAAACAGACTGAAGTTTTGCACATGTGCTGCGGCGCGGCGAGAAAAAACAGGGCGGAGTCGCTTCTCCGTCCTGTTTTTCTGCGTCAACGTTTTTTACGCCTCGTCCGCCGCGGCGCGCGCCGCCGTGGCAACCAGATCCACGCCTGTGCCGGCGATGTCCTTGAGCAGCACGTCGCCGATGGCTACCGGCGCCTGCACGCGCAGGACGCGCAGCGCCTTAAGCACTGCGGGGATGCTCGCCTTGGGCACTGCCTGCGCGGTCTTCACCGGGCAAAGCGGATGTTCGCCGCCCGCGATGGCGACCAGTGAGGTGACTGTGCGCACCGGGCAGGTCACTTCCTGACGGCAATACACTTCGCCGCGCTTGCAGGAATTGCCCGAGATGCGCAGTTCGTCTCCGTCGATCTCCGCCGTGATGCGGCAGCCGACGGGACAGACGATGCAGGTCAGTTCACGCTTTTCCATGTCACACCTCCTGCGCCGTTTCGGCAAGGCGCACGGTGAGGTCGCCCGTCACCTTGCCCGCGTCGATCGTCACTTTCTCCATCTCGCCGGGGGTCATGATGTTCTTTTTGCGGCGGAAAAGCACTGCATCGCCGCAGGCGACTTCGAGCGTCTCGCCGCGATAAACGTTGCCCACGCGGAAGTAGATGTCCAGCGATCCCTCCGTACCGGCGTTGACGCGCTGGGGAACGGCGTAGCGCACGCCGCGCCCGGTCGAGACCGCGTACTGCTGCGCGTGTTCTCCGCCAGAGAGCGCGTAGCGGGCCGCCGCCGCGCCGGCGATCATCGCCTCGGCGGAGACGTTGTCCACCAGATCGTGTACGTGCAGCACGTTGCCGCAGGCAAAGACGCCGGGAACGGAGGTCTGCCGGTGTTCGTCCACCACCGCGCCGCCGGTCACATTGTCCAGTTCCACGCCCGCGCCCTTGGAAAGCTCGTTTTCGGGGATCAGCCCCACCGAGAGCAGCAGCGTATCGCAGGGCACAAAGCGCGCCGAGCCGCGCAGCGGCAGGCGGGTGGCGGGGTCGACCTCGCTGATGGTCACGCCCTCCACGCGCTCGCGCCCGTGTACGCGCGTCACCGTGTGGTTGAACAAAAGGGGGATGCCGTTGTCTTCCAGACACTGGACGATGTTGCGCTTCAGGCCGCTGGAATAGGGCATGATCTCCGCCACCAATTCCACCTTCGCGCCTTCCCAGGTCATGCGCCGGGCCATGATGAGGCCGATGTCGCCCGAGCCGAGGATGACCACGCGCTTGCCGGGCAGATAGCCGTCCATGTTGGTCAGCCGCTGGGCCGTGCCCGCCGTATACACGCCCGCGGGCCGCGTGCCGGGGATGCCCAGCGCGCCGCGCGGCCGCTCTCGGCAGCCCATGGCCAGTACCACCGCGCCGGCCTGCAACGTGGTCAGCCCGCGCTCCGCGGAGACGCAGGTCACCTCGCGCTCAGCGCTGATTTCCAGCACCATGGTGTCCAGCCAGACCTCAATGCCCGTGCCTTCGAGCTTGCGGATGAAGCGCTCCACGTATTCCGGCCCGGTCAGCTCCTCGCCAAAGAAGTGCAGGCCAAAGCCGTTGTGGATGCACTGCTGCAAAATGCCGCCCAGCGCCCGGTCGCGTTCGAGGATGACGATCTTCGCCTCCGGCGCTTCCCTGCGCGCCTCCAGAGCCGCCGCCAGACCCGCCGGTCCGCCGCCGACGATGACAATATCGTAACGCAAGTCCATGGTCACACCTCCTCGCGCGTCTTGCCCGCGACCATGTAGGAACCACCGCCGCCCTTGGTGATCTTTTCCTCGGGTATCTCCGCCTCGCGGGCGATGATCTCCATCACGCGCGGCGTGCAGAAACCGCCCTGACAGCGGCCCATGCCGGCGCGCGTGCGGCGCTTGACGCCGTCCACGGTGCGCGCGCCGCGGCGCACGGCCTCGACGATCTCCGCCTCGGTGACGTTTTCGCATCGGCAGATCACCCGCCCGTAGAGCGGATTTTCGGCGATGGCGCGCCGCCGCTCCTCCGCCGACATGGTGCGGAACACGGGAATGTGCTTGCGGTAGGGGTCGAAGTGCGCCTTTTCATCCATCACCAGCCCGGTGATGCGCAGCTCCTCCTCCACCTGTTCGGCGATGGCCGGCGCGCTGGTGAGGCCGGGCGAGCAGATGCCCGCGGCGTGGATCATGCGCGCGTCCATCTCCGAGGAAGTGATGATGAAATCGCCCGTGGACGGCTGCGCGCGCAAGCCCGCGAAGGAGCGGATGGCGTTGCGCAGGTTGAGCGTCGGCGTGGTCTGCAGAGCCAGCGTGGCCAGCACCTCGACGAGGTTGGCGTCCACCGAAGTGTCTTCCTTGTCGTTGACGTTGACCGCCGTCGGGCCGGCGAAGACGTTGCCGTCCACCGTGGGGGAGACGAGTACGCCCTTGCCCAGTTTGGTCGGCGTGTGGAACAGCACCTTGTCCGGGCGGCGTTCCGTGCGGTCAAAGAGCATGTATTCGCCCTTGCGCGGTCGGATATCGAAGGAATCGTCGCCAATCATGCGCGCCACCTCGTCGGCGTAGATGCCGGCGGCGTTGACCACGCGCTTGGCGCTGATGCACTCATCGCCGCAGCGAACGACCATGCCGTTCGGCTCGGAGACGATCCACTTCACCGGCTTGCCCAAAAGCAGCTCAGCGCCGTTGGCCACGGCGTTTTCAGCGCAGGCGATGGTCATTTCGTAGGGGCAGGTGATGCCCGCCGTCTTCGCGTGCAGGGCGGCGACGGCCTCGCCTGAGAGCATGGGCTCCAGCGCGCGCGCCTGTTCGCCGCTGATCAGCTCCATGTCCGGCACGCCGTTTTGCAGCCCGCGCTCGTACAGCCAGCGCAGCTCCAGCTTTTCATCCGGGTTGAAGGCCGCCACCAGCGAGCCGACGCGCTTGAAGGGCACGTCCAGCTCTTCGCACCACTGGGTATAGAGGGCGTTGCCGCGCACGTTGAGCTTGGCCATCAGCGTGCCGGCGGGGCAGTCGTATCCGGCGTGGACGATGGCGGAGTTGGCGCGCGAAGCGCCCGTGGCCACGTCCTCGGCGGCGTCGATCAGCGCGATCTTCAGCCGGAAGCGCGACAAATGCCGCGCGATGGCGCACCCGGTCACGCCAGCGCCAATGATCGCCACATCGTAATTGCGCATATATCTCCTCCTCTGTATACAGAGTTTCTGTCTATATTGTAAAAGTTGCGAACATGTACGTCAATGCGCGTTCATGGAAAGGGAATGTTAAGATATTGCGCAAAAACGCAACAAAACTGCCGGGAACGGCGATGGAATGTTAAGAAATGAAGTATCCGCACGCGGCGTTCGTTGACAAGGCCAGCCATCGTCCAGTATAATGGGAAAAAACACAGGAGCGTGCCCATGAAGATACTGGTCAGCAACGCGGGAAGCACATCCCTGAAGTTCAAACTCTTCGACATGGAGGGCGAAAAGGCCCTTTGCGACGCGCGCGTGGAGCGCGTAGGCAGTCGCGACCGGGCGATTTTTACGTATAAAAATCTTGTTACCGGCAAGAGCGAACGCCGCGAGGGCCTCTGCGTGCCGGAATACACGGACGGCGTGCAGCTGTTTCTTGATGCCGTGACCAGCGCGGAACTGGGCGTCATCTCCGACATCCGCGAAGTGGACGCCGTCGGCTTCAAGACCGTCATCGCCCAGAAATTCCTCGGCGACCATGAATTGACCGACGAGGTGATGGCCGCGCTCGAACACGGCGTGCGCATCGCCCCGGCGCACAACATCCCCTATATCGAGACCATCAACGTCTTCAAGCGCCTGCTGCCCACCGCGCGCATGGTAGGCGCTTTCGAGACGGATTTCCACCGCACCGTGCCCTTCGAGCGTCAAATCTATTCCGTGCCATACGAATGGTACGAAAAGTACGGCGTGCGCCGCTACGGCTACCACGGCGCTTCCCACGGCCATGTGGCCGGGCGCATCGCCGAACTGAGCGGCGGCAAGGCGCGGCGCGTCATTTCCTGCCATTTGGGCGGCAGCGGCTCCCTGTGCGCCATACTGGACGGCAAGAGCGTGGACAGCACCTGCGGCTTCTCCCTGCAGAGCGGCCTGCCGCACTCCAACCGCGCCGGCGACATCGACCCCTACATCTTCCCCTTCCTGCTCGGCGAGGGCCTTAGCGCGGAGGAGATCACCCGCGGCATCACCAAAGATGGCGGCCTTCTGGGCGTGAGCGGCGTCAGCGGTGATATGCGCGATCTTGAGGAAGCCATCGCCGCAGGCAACGAGCGCGCGCGTTTGGCAGTCGAAATGTATCTGCACGCCATCGTCTCCGGCATTGGCGCGCTCTACGCGGTGCTTGGCGGCCTCGACGCGCTGGTGTTCACCGGCGGCATCGGCGAGAACTCCGCCATGGTGCGCGCGCGCGTCTGCGATGCGCTCCGGCACATGGGCCTCCACCTGGACGCGGCGAAGAACGGTCCCGCCGAAGGCGAGCGCCGCATCAGTGAGGAGGGCTCGCCCGTGCAGGTGTGGGTCATCCCCGCCAACGAGGAACTGAACGTCGCCCGCCGCGCGCTGGCGGTGCTGCAAAAATAAGGCGAGCAAAGAACACAAAGGGCAGGCCCGCGTTCAGGACCTGCCCTTTTCATGCCATCTACGCCATCTTCTCGATCTGCGTGCGCAGTTTGCCGATGATGCGCTTTTCCAGCCGCGATATGTAGCTCTGCGAGATGCCGAGCATGTCGGCCACCTCCTTTTGCGTGTGTTCTCCGCCGCCGCCAAGGCCGTAGCGCATGCGCACGATGTCGCGCTCCCGCTTGGAGAGCGTCTCCACCGCTTCGCAGAGCATTTGCTTTTCCACGGCTGAGTCCAGTTCGCGCGAAACGAGGTCCGGCTCGGTGCCGAGGATGTCGGAGAGCAGCAATTCGTTGCCGTCCCAGTCGGTGTTGAGCGGCTCGTCAAAGGACACCTCCAGCTTCAGCCGGCTCGTGCGCCGCAGCACCATGAGGATCTCGTTCTCGATACAGCGCGAGGCGTAGGTCGCCAGCTTGATGTTCTTTTCCGGGTCAAAGGAATTGACCGCCTTGATCAGCCCAATGGTGCCGATGGAGATCAGATCCTCGATGCCGATGCCGGTGTTTTCAAACTTGCGGGCGATGTAGACCACCAGGCGCAGATTGCGCTCGATGAGCGTCGCGCGCGCTGCGGCGTCGCCGCCTGCCATTTTCCGCATGTAGGACAACTCCTCCTCGCGCGTGAGCGGCGGGGGCAGCGTCTCGCTTCCGCCGATGTAACAGATGCCTCCACGCCTGAGCTGTACCACCAGCCCGAAGATGGAACGCCGTACCGCCGCCAATGCCATGCTCATGCTCCTTTCATCCTGTCGTCTGCCGCGCCCGCGCGCTTCCCGCCGCGCTTTGCATCGCGCACACCACCGGCGGCGCCAGCGCCCGCACGCCGCCGGGCATCCTGCCGGGGTAGACCGCAACCCAGAGGTCGGGCGAGCGCAGATAGCCGCTTCCATAGTCCACCAGACACAATTCCGGGCGGAAGCAGTTCAGCCGTCCGCTGCCGCCCAGCGCGCCGTAGCCGACTTTGCGGAATCCCGGCGGCGTTTCGCCGGGCGGCAGGGCGTCATAGCCCGCCGGCAGCACATCCGCAAGCACCCCGCGCTCGCAGATGAGTACCGGCAGGCCGCTGAACGGCTCGCGCAGGCGGTTGCCCGTGTCCACGAGCGCCCGGAAGCGCGCCTCGCCGCCGGCGGCGGAGAGGAAGACATGCACCTCCCACGTCACCAGCCGCTTTTGCCGCGCCCCTGCAGCCGCCAGCAGTGCCATCGCGCCCAGCAGCGCCCCGGCGATGAACGCCGCCGCCCCCGCCCCGGCAAAGAGGCGCACAGCCGCCAACTGCACGCCGCCGAGGAACAGAGCGCCGCCCAACAGCGCCGCGCCCGCGCGCAGCGCGGAACGCAGGCAGTCCGGGGGCATGGCCACCGCCGCCAGCACAAAGGCCATGGCCGCGGCGCCGCCGAAGGAGGCGAGGAAGCGCAGGAGCGGCAACTGCGCCAGGGTCGCCCACACGGCCCCCAGCGCCGCCGCCAGCATGACCCTGCGCCAGCGCACGCGCCCAAGGCTGCGGGCGACGATGGCCGTGGCGGCAAAGTCCATCAGGAAGTTGGTCAGGAAGTAGACCTCCACGCTCACCGCCATGCGCTCACCCCTTGGGCATTATAGCGGCTCGGGCCGCCCCGTTGCCTGAGAAAAATGGCGGCGCTCGCGCGGAAGTTTTCGACGTATCTCCATCGCTTCGCGGGCATTCGCGCAAAAAAGCGACAAGCGCCTGCCGCGCAGGGAGCGCTCTTACTGCCCGTCCCTGTCCGATCGTGACGGGACGTGTGTCCAGGCCTTCATATGTCGGGATGCGCTCCGCCAACATGCGCCAAATATGACAGAACACGCGCCCCCGTCCGTCACTTCGCGCAAAGCGCGGGTCAAATGCGGCGCGGTGTGGGCGCGTGTCGAAGAAACATTCTAATTTTGCACGAGTTTTGGCGCTGCGGCATACGATGGATGGGGGAGGGGATCGCATGACATTTGGCGAACTTCGGCAGAAGGATGTCATCAACATCTGCGACGGGCGGCGCCTGGGCCGCCCCATCGACGTGAGCCTCAACGAATCGGCGTGCGTCACGGCGCTGATCGTGCCCGCGCCGGGCGGTTTTTTAAGCTGCCTGAAGCCGGACCGAGAGGGCATTTCTATCCCATGGGAGCGCATCCGGCGCATTGGAGACGATGTGATTCTGGTGGAATTGGATGCTAACTACGGCCAATAAGTGGAAAACCCCGATTTTTCTTAACAATTTTTCGGATAGGACTAGACGAATCGTTATTTTACGTGTATAATATTAACGTATGAGGTGAACTGGCGGATGAAATGCGTCTTTTGTAACTGCATGCAGAGCCGCGTGGTCGATTCGCGGCAGAGCGAGGATGGGCTGACCATCCGCCGCCGCCGCGAGTGCGAAAAGTGCGGCCGCAGGTTCACGACCTATGAGCGCATCGACATGATCCCGCTCATGGTCGTGAAAAAGGACAAGACGCGCGAGCCGTTCCAGGCGGACAAGCTGCGCCACGGCATCATCAAGGCCTGCGAAAAGCGCCCCGTGTCCCTGGAGGACATCGACGCGCTGGTGCGCGAAGTGGAGCGCCGCGCCTATTCCCAGGGCGAGGCGGAGATCACAAGTCAGGCCATCGGCGAGATGGTCATGGAAGGTCTCAAGAAGCTCGATGAAGTCGCCTATGTGCGCTTCGCTTCGGTCTACCGTCAGTTCCGCGACATACAGACGTTCATGGATGAGCTGGGCAAGCTCCTCCGCGACGGCGATGGGTGATCCCGGCGCAGATACGCCGGTCGATATACACCAAGTACAAGAAAGAAAGAGGATACGCGCATGGCAAACGAACTTATTTTGGCCGTTGACGACGAGGCTCACATCCTTGAACTGCTCTCGTTCAATCTCGAGGCGTCGGGGTACAGGGTCGTGACCGCCGCGACGGGCGAAGACGCGCTGGTGGTCTGTGCGCATGAGCGTCCCGCGATGGTGCTGCTGGATATCATGCTTCCCGGCATTGATGGCATGGAAGTGTGCCGGCGGCTCAAGAGCGCGCCGACGACTGCGGACATCCCCATCATCATGCTGACCGCCAAGGGCGACGAGGTGGATAAGATCCTCGGCCTCGAGCTGGGCGCGGACGACTATATCACCAAGCCGTTCTCCGTGCGTGAGCTGATCGCCCGCGTCAAGGCGCTGTTGCGCCGCGCCGCGCCGCAGAATGAAGAAGAAGGCATCCTCCACGTGGGCGGCCTGACCATCGACGTGGGCAACTACGAGGCCTTCCGCAATGGCGAGAAGCTGTCGCTCACGCTCAAGGAGTTCGAGCTTCTCAAGCTCCTCGTGCTTTCCCGCGGCAAGGTGCTTACGCGCGACTTCCTGCTCGATCGCATCTGGGGCTATGAGTTCTATGGCGAGACGCGCACGGTCGACGTACACATCCGCCACATCCGTCAGAAACTTGGCGACGACGCCCACTACATCGAAACCATCCGCGGCGTTGGCTACAAGTTCAACGATCGGCAGGAGAACCGCCTGTGAGTTCCCGGGTCGCTTTCAAAGCGGCCCTTCTTGCGCTTGCCTTCATGCTGGTAATCCTGGGCATCAGCGCTTATTCGCTCTCGGTCGACCGCAACGAGGAATTGACCGAGAGCCTTGCCTTTGGCTGCGTCGTCGCTTCCGAGCTGCTTGAGGGCGCGGAGGACGACGCGCAGCGCGTGGCGATTTTGGATACGCTGCCGGAAGACGCGAAGATGGGCCTTGCCTACTTCTCCAAGGACGGCGCATCGCTGTATGACAATCGCCCGGGCAGGGAGCATATGACCGCGCAGGAGACCGAGCTGCTCGCGCAGGCGCAGGAAGAAGGCGTCATCCGCTACCAAAGCGAGGCGGATGGCTCGCTTTGTGTGCTTAGCGCCTTTGCAGACGGCTCGTGTCTTCGCATGTCGCGCCCCGGCGTCACAGCGTTCACGGTGTTCAAAGAGCGCCTGCTGATCTACGCGCTCATCGTGGTGGGCGTGTGCGCGCTGGTGTTTGCCATGGTCTACCTCTATGACATGCGCCGCCGCTCGGTCATCCGTCAGGTGACGGATGTGCTTACGGACTTCTCCGATGGCCGCTACGACGCGCGCGTGCAGCAACAGCACGGCAACGACCTGCGCGAAGAGACGGAGCGTCTCAACGACGTCATCGAGCAGATCGAACAGCGCGTCTTCCGGCAGCGCAGCCGCGATCACGCCATCTCCGTCATTATGAACCAGATGCAGAGTGGCATCATCGTCGTGGACGCGCGGATGCACATCCTGCTGGTCACGCCGGTGGCCCGCAAACTGACGGGCATCGCCCCCAACTCCGAGGGCGTGGCCGTCTCTGAGGCGTGCAAAAACGTCAGCCTCGAGGGCGTGTTCGGCGAGGCCATGCGCCGCGAGGGCGTCTATACGAATGAAGTCGCCGCCCGCACGGCCGTGGGCCGCGGCCATCGCCCGCTGCGCTTCTACGTCTCGCCCATGCGGCAGGACGGCAAGGTCGTCGGCGCGCTGGCCATGGTCGAAGACATCACCGAATTGCGCCGCCTCGAACAGGTGCGCACGGACTTTGTGGCCAACGTCTCCCACGAACTGAAAACGCCGCTGACCTCCATCAAGGGCTTTGTGGAAACGCTGCTGGATGGGGCGATCAACAATCCCCCGATGGCGGAAAAATTTCTCAAGATCATCATGCTGGAGGCCGAACGCCTCACGCGCCTGATCAACGACATCCTCTCCATCAGCAAACTGGAGAGCGGCATGAACGACGTGCCCACCGAGCGCGTGCAGCTGGACAAGATGGCCTTTGAAGTCGCGGACATGCTGCGCATCCACGCCGAGGAAAAACAGGTCACGATCAACGCGCACCGCAACAAGAAGCCTGTCTACATCATCGGCAATCCCGACCATGTGGAGCAGATGCTCATCAACCTCATCGAGAACGCCATCAAGTACAACAAGCCCGGCGGCTCCGTCACCGTGCATGTGTTCGGCAACGACCGCGAGGCCAACGTCACCATTTCCGACACGGGCATCGGCATCCCCGAAGAACACCTGCCGCGCCTGTTCGAGCGCTTCTACCGCGTGGACAAGGGCCGTTCCCGCTCCATGGGCGGCACGGGCCTGGGCCTTGCGATCGTCAAGCACATCGTGCGCGGCATGAACGGCGAGATCGAGGTCCATTCCAAGTTCGGCGAAGGCACGGAGTTCCTTGTCACGCTGCCCATCGCGCCGCCGCCCGCGCCGGAAGAGCGCGATGAAAGCGGCGATGCCGGCGAAGTGATGGACATCACCGATGAAGAGCGCAGCAAGGAGCAGCGGGAGCGCGACGAGAGCCGTCGCCGCGGCATCCACGAGGACGCCCCGCCTGCCGCACCCGCGCCGTCAGAGGACGGGGCGGGGGAGAGCGCCGCTTCGGACGGGAAGGAGTAAAATACATGCGCTACCGCAGTTTTCCCAAAGACGGTCAATCCGTCAGCGCCTTGGGCCTTGGCTGCATGCGCTTTCCCGACAAGGACGGGGCGGTGGAACGCGAATACGCCGTTTCCCTCATCCACGCGGCCATCGACGGCGGCGTGAACTACGTCGATACCGCCTATGCCTACCACGGCGGCGAGAGCGAGAACATCGTCGGTCAGGCCCTGCAGGACGGCTACCGCGAGCGCGTGCTGTTGGCCACCAAGCTGCCCGTATGGCTGGTGGAAAAGCCGGAGGATATGGAACGCCTCTTCCTGGAACAGCTTAAAAAGCTGCGCACGGATCATGTGGACGTGTACCTCCTCCACGCGCTGGACAAGGCCCGCTTTGAAAAGATGCTTCAAATGGGCGCGCTCGACTTCATGCGCCGCCTGCGCGATGAGGGCCGCGCCCGCCGCATCGGCTTTTCCTTCCACGACGAGGCGGACGTGTTCCGCCGCATCCTCGATGCCTGCGATTGGGACGTATGTCAGGTGCAGATGAACCTGCTCGACGAGAACCGTCAGGCGACCATGGACGGCGTGCGCCTCGCCGGTGCGCGCGGCATTGGCGTTATCATCATGGAGCCCCTGCGCGGCGGCGCGCTGACCAAGACCGCCCCCGCGGCGGTGGACGCGCTCTACGAGGCCGCCGTTCCCGGCCGCAGCCGTGCCGAATGGGCCTTCCGCTACCTGCTCGACCGCCCGGAGGTAACGACCATCCTCTCCGGCATGACCTATCATGGGCAGCTGGAGGAAAACCTGCGCATCTTTGACAGCGCCGGAGCAGGCTGCCTCTCCGCGCAGGAAAAGGAGACGCTTTGCCTCGTCCGCCGCGCCTACGAGGAGCGCACCCCCATCGGCTGCACGGGCTGCGGCTACTGCCAGCCTTGCCCGCAGGGCGTGAAGATCCCCGATATATTTCAGGCCTACGACCGCGCAGCCATGTTTGACGACCCCGAGAGCTTCCGCGCTTTCTACGCAAAGGAGGAGCGGCCCGTCTGCATCGGCTGTCTGGCCTGCGAAGCCGCCTGCCCACAGCACTTTGCCGTGCCTATCCACGAGCGCGTGCGTGCCATCGCCGAAGAAATGCGCGCCTGAGCGCGAAAAGACCGCCGGACTGTGTGACCGGCGGTCTTGGCGTTTCAGGCTGTCATTCGCCTTGCGGCGCATCGCCTGTCAGGATGGCGCGCGCCCGGCGCAGGATCTCGCGGTCCTGCTCGTGGGTGAGCAGGCGCACGGCGACTTCGTAGGGGAAGTAGTCCCCGTCGAGGAAACCCTGCTCAAAGGCGATGCGGTAACGGTGGTCGCTCGCGCGCATCGCAAACCACTGGATGCGGTTGGAGACGCTCTTGCGCCGCGATTGTGAGTAAAAGTCGTAGCTCGTGCGCCCGGCGAGGGCAACGATCTCCGCCTCGATGCCCGCCTCGGCCTCCACGCGGTAGAGCGCGACCTCGCGCGCGCTGCGCCGGTCGCGGATGACGCCCTTGGGCATGATCCACTCGCTTTTGTCGTTTTTGAGCAAAAAGACGTCGTCGCCGGCGAAGACCACGCCGCCGGCGCAGTTGCGGATGTGTTCTGCCATGCTCCGCGACCTCCTCTCGCCACCATTATACTACATCACGCGACCTTCTTCAAGACTTTACCGGAGGCAGATATATGGACGCTTTCAAGACCTTGCAACAATGGGTGGAAGAGAGCCGCCGCATCGTCTTTTTCGGCGGCGCGGGCGTCTCCACCGAGAGCGGCATCCCCGATTTTCGCGGCGTGGACGGCCTCTACCGCCAGAAATACGCCTATCCGCCCGAGACCATCCTCAGCGATCAGTTCTTTTACAGCCACACCGGGGAGTTCTACCGCTTCTACCGCGAAAAAATGCTCGTCACCGGCGCGCGTCCCAATGCCGCGCACGAAAAGCTCGCCCAGTGGGAACGGGAGGGGAAGCTGCTCGCCATTGTCACCCAGAACATCGACGGCCTCCATCAGAAGGCCGGCTCAAAGAAGGTCTACGAGCTGCACGGCACCATCTACAAAAACCACTGCACGCGCTGCGGCAAGGCATACGATGTCTCCTTCGTCGAGGCGTGCGAGGGCGTGCCGCACTGCGAATGCGGCGGCGTCATCAAGCCGGACGTGGTGCTGTACGGCGAATCGCTGGACAGCGCCGTGATCGAAGGCGCGCTGCGCGCCATTTCCGGGGCAGATCTGCTCATCGTCGGCGGCACCTCGCTGACCGTCTATCCGGCGGCGGGACTGATTGACGCCTATCCCGGCCATCGCCTCGTGCTGGTCAACAAGACCGCCACGGGCCGCGACGCGCGGGCCGATCTGGTGCTGCGCGAGCCGATCGGGGCGCTGTTTGCCCGCCTCTAAAGCGGCGGCGCGTCCTTCAGCCAGCTGGTGAGCAGCTTGTCCTCCGGCGCCTGCGCCAGCCAGATGTTGCCGGCGATGTAGCCGAGGTCGCGGATGCTCACCGCCTGCTGGTCGGCCACCAGCACATGGTCGAGCAAGGGAACGCCCAGGGGCTGCAAAGCGCTCAGAAGCGCCAGCGTGCAGTTGATGTCGTCCCGCGAGGGAAGCAGCGAATTGTTGGGATGGTTGTGGCTGATGACGATGGCGTGCGCGCGCGTGCGCACCGTTTCGCCAAGCACGTGGCGCACGTAAAAGGGCGCGCTGTCCGTGGTGCCGCGCTGCAAAAACACGCAGTCGATGAGCTTGCCGGAGGCGTCCAGCGCGAGCATGTAAAAATGCTCGAAGGTGCGCCCGAGAAGCACGCCCTTCAAGTATTCGCTGGCCTTGCCAAAGGTGTTGAGGCGCGGCGATTTGCCGAAAGCCTCTATGCGCATGTAGCGGGTGATGCCGGGGACGAGGCTGAACAACAGCGCGTCGGATTTGTGCATCTCCATGTCTTCCAGCACGTGCGCGCCGGATTCAAACAGCGAAGCGGGCGCAATGAAGCGGCGGCGAAAGCGCCACACCCATTGTTCGCCCGAATCCTTGTGCAGATCGTCCAGCAGCGCCTTGGTGGCGGCGTAGACGCGGCGCACGCGCTCCTTGGACGCGGAGGAACTCATGCGAACGCTCCCGCTTCCATAAGGGCGCGGCGCACCGTCTCCATCTCCAGGACCGGCTCGCCGATGTAATAGCCTTCCATCTCCTCGTCGTAGGCGAGCAGACAGGCGCCGTCCACGCGCACGCCGCCCTTGACAAACACCAGATCGAGCGTCATCGGCGCCTCAAGGTCGTACAGGTCGGCGACATATTCGTTTTCCGCCTGCGCCTCGCAATCGGCGTTGGCTTCGAGAAAGGCGCGCAGGGAGGCGGCTTCCTTTTCGCTGAGGGGCAAGAGCATGCGCAACTCTCCTTTCGGGGTGATCCAATGAGCGTATCCATTCTGATCGACAAAAGCGCGCGCCGCCTGCGGGCATACGCGCAGGGCCGCTGCGTGCTGGATTGCCGCGTCGCGCTCGGCTTTGGCGCGTCGGACGGCCACAAGAGGCGCGAGGGCGATGGGCGCACGCCGGAGGGCAGGTATTTCGTCTGCACGAAAAACGCCGTCTCGCGCTATCACCTTGCGCTGGGCATCTCATATCCCAACGCCAGCGACGCCCGCGCCGCGTTCGAACGCGGCGAGATCGACGAAAACACGTGTTCCGGCATCGCCCGGGCCGAGGCGGAAAAGCGACGGCCCGACTGGCAGACGCCGCTGGGCGGCTACATCATGATCCACGGCGAAGGCGCGCAGGCGCGCGTGGGGGACTGGACCGCGGGCTGCGTCGCCCTTGCAAACCTGCAAATGGAGAAACTGTTCGCCCTCGCGCAGCCAGGCGACGAGGTGGTGATACGGCCCTGAAACTCAGCGCTCGCGCTCCGAGCCGAGATAGATGGTCTCGCCCGCGCCCAGCAGCGCGGGAAGATTGTCGCGGATGGCGCGGGGGAAGAGATCGCCCTTGCGCAGCGCCTCCACCTCCACCCACTCCATGCCCACCTGATAGCGGTCGCGCTCGGTGGGAACGCGCTCCTTTTCATCTTCCAAACGGCAGAGGAAGACGAAATAGAGCTTGTGGCTCATGCCGCCCTCGCGCTGCGCGCAGACCCGCTCGTAGATGGCCGAAAGGCGCATGGGCAAAACGCGGTAGCCCGTCTCCTCCAAAAGCTCGCGCCGCACGGCTTCCAGCAGCGTTTCTCCCTCGCGCTGTCCGCCGCCGGGCAGGGCGTAGTATTCGCCAAAGCGCGATGTGCAGCGGTTGACGAGCAGCTTGCCCCCGCGAAGCACCAGCGCCTTCGCGGAATTGCGTACAGGCATGTCCCTTCTCCTTGCGTTGTTGTTGGCACTATTATACATCGCCGCCACGCAAAAGGCAAGATAGCTGGAAAGGAACGCCCATTTGTTGTGGAAAACCGTGCAAAAAGCGCAGAGTGCGGTCACGGAATGTTAAGCAATATTAAGGTTTGGAAAACTTCGCGCGCTTTGATTGATTCTTCCAAATATAGCTGTTAGAATGGATACAGTTGAGTAGAAACTCGACGGAGATATGCGAGCAATATGCGTTGGGAGGATTCTTATGGCAGTTGCAGTGATCATGCCCCGGCAGGGAAACACCGTTGAGAGCTGTATCATCACCAAGTGGGCCAAGCAGAAGGGCGACGCGGTGAAGGTCGGCGACATTCTGTTCTCCTACGAGACCGACAAGGCCGCCTTTGACGAGGAAGCCAAGGTCGAAGGCACGCTTCTGGATGTCTTTTTCCAGGAAGGGGACGACGTTCCCTGCCTGACGAACGTTTGCGTCATCGGCGCGCCGGGCGAAAGCACGGCTGAGTTCGCCCCCGCGGGCGAAGCCGCCGCGGACGCCCCCAAGGAGGAAGCTCCCGCGCAGGCCACCGCGCCTGAGGCCGCCGCTCCGGCAGAGGAACTGGCCGAGCCCGTGGTCATCTCCGGCGATATGAAGATCTCTCCGCGCGCCAAGGCGTTTGCAGAGCGCACCGGCGCGGACCTCTCCTTTGTCCGTCCCACCGGCCCGGACGGCCGCGTCATCGAGCGCGACGTGCAGGCGCTTCTGGATGCTGGCCGCGTGGTCAGCGCCGCCGCGCGCGGCGCGTATGCCGGCGGCGTCGAAGGCACTGGCCTGGGCGGCCGCGTGACGCTTTCCGACCTCGCCGCCAAGCCCGCTGCCGCCGCCGCGCCCGCCGCTGCCGCCGCGCAGGTGGAAGTCGGCGCGCCCAACGACGACAGCTACACCGAGCCGCTGCCCAACATCCGCAAGGTCATCGCCCGCACCATGCACTCCTCGCTGGCGAACATGGCGCAGCTGACCCACAACATCTCCTTCGATTGCACCCAGATCCAGGCGCTGCGCAAGCTCTTCAAGGAGAAGGGCGAGGAGATGGGCATGAACAAGGTCTCGCTCAACGACATCGTCATGTACGCCGTGGCGCGCACGCTGATGATGCCCGAGCATCGCGCCCTCAACGCCAACCTCATCGACGATGGCAAGACGATGAAGTACTACAACTGCGTCAACCTCGGCATGGCCTGCGATACCGACCGCGGCCTGATGGTGCCCACCATCTTCGGCGCGGACAAGATGAGCCTCAAACAGCTCTCCGATACCGCCAAGAAGCTGGCCAAGGAGTGCCGCGAGGGCCACATCAACCCGGATTACCTCCAGGGCGGCTCCTTCACCGTTTCCAACGTCGGCGCCTACGGCATCGAGAGCTTCACGCCGGTCATCAACCCGCCGCAGACGGGCATCCTCGGCGTGTGCGGCATCACTACCCGCGTGCGCGAAGTGAACGGCCAGATCGAGGCCTATCCGGCCATGGGCCTGTCGCTCACCTACGACCATCGCGCGCTGGATGGCAGCCCCGCCTCCCGCTTCCTCAAGGACCTCAAGTACAATCTGGAAAACTTCACCCTGCTTCTGGCGCGGGGCTGATGAACGGAGGGACCGTATATGTTTGATCTTATCATCATCGGCGGCGGCCCGGCTGGTTACGACGCCGCGGAGCGCGCCGGTCACGCGGGCCTCAAGGTCTGCCTGTTTGAGAAGAACAATCTGGGCGGCGTCTGCCTGAACGAGGGCTGCATCCCCTCCAAGGCGCTGCTCAATTCCGCGAAGATCTACGAACACGCCCGCGATGGCGCCAAGTACGGCGTCAGCGCCGAGAACGTGACCCTCGACCAGAAGGCCGTTGTCGCCCGCCGCGGCAAGGTGGTGCGCATGCTGGTCTCCGGCGTGGGCGCGAAGATGAAGGGCGCGGGCGTCACCGTGGTCAAGGAAAAGGCGGTCATCAAGGGCCGCGTCGAGGGCGGCTTTGTCGTCACCGCCGCAGGTCAGGACTATGAGGCTGCCAAGCTGCTCATCTGCGCCGGTTCCGAGGCGGTCGTGCCGCCCATCCCCGGCGTCAAAGAGAATCTGGGCGATTTCGTGCTTACCAACCGCGAGGTGCTGGAGCTGCCGGAAGTTCCGAAGAACTTCGTCATCATCGGCGGCGGCGTCATCGGCCTTGAAATGGCGGCCTACTACTGCGTGGCCGGCTCCCACGTGACGGTCGTTGAGATGCTCGACCACATCGCCGGCCCCACGGACCGCGAGATCTCCAAAATGCTTCAGAAGGAATACGCCAAGAAGGGCGTGGACTTCAAGCTCTCCACCAAGTGCCTGGCCGTGGAAAAGGGCAAGGTCGTCTGCGAGGCGGACGGCAAGCAGTTCGATGTGCCGGCGGACAAGGTGCTGCTCTCCATCGGCCGCCGCGCCAGCACCAAGGACATGGGCCTTGAGAACATCGGCGTGGAGATGAACCGCGGCGTCATCGTCGTGGACGAACAGGGCCGCACCAACGTCGAGGGCGTGTTCGCCGCCGGCGACTGCATTGGCAAGGTCATGCTGGCACACACCGCCTATCGCGAGGCGGAAGTGGCCGTCAACACCATCCTCGGCAAAAAGGACAAGATGCGTTACAACGCCAACCCCTCCGTCATCTACACCCATCCCGAGGTGGCCAGCGTCGGCCTGACCGAGGAAGAGGCGCAGGCCAAGGGCATCGACTATGAGGTCCACAAGCTCTCTATGCGCTACGCCGGCCGCTTCGTGGCAGAAAACGAGGGCGAGGACGGCATCTGCAAGATCCTCGTCGGCAAGCAGCACCGCAACCTCCTCGGCGTCCACATGCTGGGCAATTCCTCTTCCGAGGCCATCTGGGGCGCGGCGCTGATGATCGAGCAGGAGCTGCGCGTCAAGGACGTCAAGGAGATCATCTTCCCGCATCCCACCGTCAGCGAGATCATCCGCGAGACCATCTGGGAGTTCAAGGATTGACGCTTTCCGGGCGCGAGCGCTCTGCCCGCGCCCGGAGCATGGATATCAAGCCGCGACAGCTATTTTTAGAAGGAGCGTGTATACCCCATGTCCAAGCAACTGTTTGTCGACCCGAATGTGATCCGCAAGCCCGGTCAGGTCACCTTTGAGCCCATCCCCTGCAACCAGTACCAGAAGAAGGTCAAGGACGAGCTGGGCAACTTCACCAAGGAACAGTTCCTCAACATTTACCGCGATATGCTGGTCCTGCGTGAGTTTGAGACCATGATCCAGACCATCAAGACCACCAGCGAATACCGCGGCGTGTCCTACACCCATCCCGGCCCGGCCCATCTGGGCATCGGTCAGGAGGCGGCCGCTGTCGGCGAGGCCTTCCACCTCGACGTCAACGACTTCATCTTCGGCTCCCATCGCGCCCACTGCGACATCCTCGCCAAGGGCCTGTCCGCCATCGAAAAGCTCTCCGATGACGAACTGCTCGACATCATGAAGAACTTCCTCGGCGGCAAGACGCTTGCCGTGGTGGAAAAGGGCGAACACGCCACCGTCAAGGATCTGGCCATCGACTTCCTGCTTTACGGCGCGATGAGCGAGATCTTCGCCCGCGAGACCGGCTTCAACCGCGGTCTGGGCGGCTCCATGCACACCTTCTTCACGCCCTTTGGCATCTATCCCAACAACGCCATCGTCGGCGGCAGCGGCACCATCGCCATGGGCGCGGCGCTCTATAAGCGCGTCAACCGCAAGGGCGGCATCGTCGTGGCCAACATCGGCGACGGCGCGCTCGGCCGCGGCCCCGTGCTGGAGGCCCTGAACATGTCCGGCATGGGCCAGCTCAACACCCTCTGGGAGGAGGGCATGCGCGGCGGCCTGCCGGTGCTGTTCAACATCTTCAACAACCAGTACGGCATGGGCGGCCAGACCAGCGGCGAGACCATGGCCTACGACATCCTCGCGCGCATGGGCGCGGGCTTCAACCCCAACCAGATGCACGCTGAGCGCGTCGACGGCTTCAACCCGCTGGCCGTCATCGAGGCCTATGGACGCAAGAAGAAGATCCTCCTCGAGAACAAGGGCCCGGTGCTCCTCGACGTCGTCACCTACCGCTTCTCCGGCCACAGCCCGTCGGACAGCTCCTCTTACCGCACCAAGGAAGAGATTGCTGCCTGGGAGGCGCAGGACCCGATCATCGAGTACCGCAAGCAGCTGATCGAGGCCGGCCTGGCCACCGAGGAAGACTGCGACAACATCATCAAGACCGTGGACGACGCCATCTTCCGCAACTTCAAGCTGGCCATCGACGAGGAGATCTCCCCGCGCATGGACCTTACCAAGAACCCGGACGAGATCGCCGACATGATGTTCACCAACGGCCACGTCGAGGCCTTCTCGGACGCCAAGCCGGACGTCAACATGCCCATGGAGGAGAACCCGCGCGTGCAGGCCATCGCCCGCAAGGAGCGCTGGGGCTTCGACGCCAATGGCAAGCCCGTCTCCAAGAACAAGGTCTACCAGCTGCGCGACGGCCTGTTTGAGGCCATCATCGACCGCTTCTACAAGGACGCTTCCCTCATCACCTACGGTGAGGACGTGCGCGACTGGGGCGGCGCCTTCGCTGTGTACCGTGGACTGACCGAGGCGCTGCCGTATCACCGCCTCTTCAACTCCCCGATCTCGGAGAGCGCCATCGTCGGCTCCGCCGTCGGCTACGCCATGGCGGGCGGCCGCGCGCTGGTCGAACTCATGTACTGCGACTTCCTCGCCTGCGCGGGCGACGAAGTGTTCAACCAGATGGCCAAGTGGCAGGCCATGTCCGCCGACATCATCAAGATGCCTGTGGTCCTGCGCGTGTCCGTCGGCTCCAAGTACGGCGCGCAGCACTCTCAGGATTGGTCGGCGCTGGCCGCCCACATCCCGGGCCTGAAGCTGGCCTTCCCGGCCACGCCGTATGACGCCAAGGGCCTGATGGCCTCTGCTCTGGTCGGCACCGACCCGGTGGTCTTCTTCGAGTCCCAGCGCATCTACGATGTCGGCGAGCAGTTCCACGAGGGCGGCGTGCCCAAGGACTACTACGAGATCCCCTTCGGCAAGGCCGACGTCAAGCGCAAGGGCAAGGACATCACCATCCTCACCTTCGGTGCGGTGCTCTATCGCGCCCTCAAGGCCGCCGACGAACTCAAGGAGAAGTACGGCATGGAGGCCGAGATCATCGACGCGCGCACGCTCGTGCCGTTCGACTACGACACCGTGATCGAGTCCGTGAAGAAGACTGGCCGCATCGTCATCGTCACCGACGCCTGCGAGCGCGGCTCCTTCGCCTCCGAGGTCGCCCGTCAGATCACCGAGATGGCCTTCGACGAGCTGGATGCCCCGCCGGTCGTGGTGGCTTCCAAGAACTGGATCACCCCGGCGCACGAGCTGGAAGAGGCCTTCTTCCCGCAGCCGTCCTGGATCCTCGACGCCATCGACGCCAAGATCGTGCCTCTCAAGGGCCATGTGCGCACCACCAACCAGACCTTGGGCAACAAGCTCAAGAACGAGCGCAAGGGCGTCTAAGCAAAACGACACGCATACGGGGACGGGCATCCTGCCCGCCCCCATTTGCCGTTTCAGGGGGAATGAACCATGCTCTACTGCGAAAAATGTCATCGCCTCACGGAGAGTGAGACTTGCCCTTCCTGCGGCCGCGCGCGCTCTCTGCGCCCGCCGCAGGCGGACGACCCGGTGCTGCTCTGCACGGTGCGCTATGTGCTTGCCACCATGATCGAGCCGCTGCTGGAGGAGGAGAAAGTGCCTTACTCAAAGCTCGCGCTGGGCAGCAGCGCGCTGCTGGGCGGCAGCACCATGCTGGAGAACTACGCCTTTTACGTGCCCTATGCGACCTACGCGGGCGCGCTGGAACTCTTGACTGGCATCTTCGCCGAGGACGACGAGGTGCGCATGGCCCTGCGAGAGGCCGCGGGCATCGCGCGGGAAGAAGAATAGACGCGATACCAAGGTAATATATTTGCCTCTTTGCGCAAAAAGCACTGGATTTTACGCAAGACCTGTGCTACAATGAAAATACGCGAATAACTGCACAGGAGGCATGCGTATGAAGACCATCAAGGACAAGCAACTGCTCGTCGGCGCGGATTTCGCCGGATATCCCCTCAAGGAGGCTGTGTGCGCCCATCTGCGCAAAAAGGGCTGGACGATCACCGACGTGGGCGTCACCGACCCCAATTCGGACGATCCGGAACTGATGTTCCACCGCATCGGGTTGCGCGTGGGCAGCTTGATCGCCGAGCGCGAATTTGAGCGCGCCCTGATCTTCTGCGGCACGGGCATGGGCATCCACATCGCCGCCAGCAAGTGCCCGCATGTACACGCGGGCGTGGTCGAGTCCGTTCCCGCGGCGCTGCGCGCCATCACCGGCAACGGCGTCAACGTGCTGGCCATGGGCGCGTTCTACGTCGCCCCGCAGATGGGCTGCGATATCGCGGACGCCTATCTGAGCGCCGAACTGGGCACGGGCTATGAATGGTGGCACAACTTCTACGAGTTCCACAAGCTGGCCATCGACGAACTGGAAGCCTTTGACTACGAAGAATACAAGAAGAACGGCTTCAAGGTCAAGCATTTGGGCGACTACCCGCTGTCACTGGAGAGCAAGGACGACGTGCGCTTCCAGCTGCGCGGCGACGAGTAAGCGCGCGGAATGCGGCAGGCGGAGCCCCATTCGGGACGCCGCCTGTTTTGCGTGAAGAAAGGGGGAGAATGCGATGGAAGCATGGATGCGGCAGCTGACCCACCGCCTGCAGGACGCCTTTGGCCCGCGTCTTCGCTTTGTCGGCCTGCAGGGCAGCCGCGCGCGGGGCGAAGCGGGGCCGGAGAGCGACATCGACGCGGTGGTCATTCTGGACGAAGTCTCGTTGCAGGACGTCCGCACCTACCGCGCCCTGCTCGCGGGGATGCCGGAGCGCGAAAAGGTCTGCGGCTTTTACGGCGGACAGGCCGAGCTGGCGCGCTGGGACAGGGGAGACCTGTTTCAGTTCATCCACGATACCATTCCCTTCTATGGCGACCTCTCGGCGCTGACGCCGCCTCTGGGCCGCGAGGAGGCCCGCCGCGCGGCGCTGAAGGGCGCGTGCGACATCTATCATGGCTGCACGCACGGCCTGCTCTTTGACCGCGACACAGCCGCTCTGCGCGCGCTTTACAAGATGGCGGCCTTTGCGCTGCGCGCCGTGTACTTCTGCCGGACGGGAGAATACATCTTCCGCACCGACGACCTGCGCGAGCGCCTGACGCCCCCGGAGGCGCGCCTGCTCGACGGTATCACTGCCGCGCGGGCGCTGACGGGCGACGGCGCGGCCTACGAGGAACTCTGCGACCGCCTGCGCCGCTGGGCTGCGGACACGATCGGCGATATGGGCGACGCTAACGCAAACGATACATGAACGCGCTTGCGGCTTAATACAGCGCGCGCTATACTGGATAACGACAACTGAACAGAGAACGTCTTCAGGGCAGGGTGCAATTCCCGATTGGCGGTACAGTCCGCGAGCGCAAAGGCGCAGATTTGGTGAAACTCCAAAACCAACAGTAAAAGTCTGGATGAAAGAAGATGTGTCTTGGTCAAGGATGCTTCGCGTCAATACGATACAGCCTCCGGCACACCAAATGGACACCTGCAAGACGCTCCGTCTTCAGGCGTCTATTTTCATTTCGGAGGGAAGCATTATGAACTACAAGACCCGGAAAATCGCCATGCTGGGCGTGCTCGCCGCGCTCGCTTACCTGTCCGTCGTGCTCATCAATATCCCCGTGGTATCGGTGGACTTCCTCAAATACGAGCCCAAAGACGTCGTCATCGCCCTGGGCGGCCTCATGTTCGGCCCTTTGGAGGCGGCGCTGCTCAGCGTGGTCGTTTCCCTTCTGGAGATGGTCACCATCAGCTCCACGGGCATCATCG
>DVOU01000045.1:0-23993 GCA_018713365.1 Candidatus Pullichristensenella excrementipullorum | reverse complement strand
AACGAAGCAAGACCGCCCCCTGCTCGTGGGGCGGGCGTGCGTCGAATCCGAGCCAACGGCACTGGCCGCCGGCACTGCCGGCTCTGCCCGCACCCGCTCAAGGGTCCAAACCCTTGAGAATCCCTTTTTGGGGAGCGGCAGCCGTTTCCCCGCACCCCCGTCCCCCAAAACGTCGCAGGCGGCAAGCCCCTGCTCGTGGGCTTGCCGCCGTCTACTCCCACCACCGCCCCATTCGGAACGAAACGAAGCAAGTCCGCCCCCTGCTCGTGGGGCGGACTTGCGTGACCCACGCGCCAACGGCACTGGCCGGCGGCACTGCCGCCCTGCCGCCCTAGTAGGCGAGGACGCCTTCGAAGGCTTGGGCGGTCTCGCCGGTCAGGTAGGCGCGGCCGCGCTCAATGCGCACGATCAGGTCGCCGCCGGGCAGCTTTACCGTGATGTCCTCGCCCTCGGGACACTTGCCCAGCTTCACCGCCGCGGCCGCGGCGGCGCAGGCGCCTGTGCCGCAGGCAAGGGTCTCGCCGTTGCCGCGCTCGTAGACGCGCAATTTGATCATGCGCTCGTTGACCACGCGGGCAAACCCGGCGTTGACGCGCTCGGGGAAGATCTCCGCGTTTTCAAACAACGGCCCGATCACCTGTAAGTCCAGAGCGTCCACGCGCTCGACGAAGGTCACGCAGTGGGGATTGCCCAGGGATAGACAGGTAATGCGGAAATCGCGCCGCCCGATCTCGATGAGCCTGTCCACCACTTCCGACCCGGGCAGGGCCACGGGCACGCGCGCGGGCTCGTAGACCACCTTGCCCATGTCCACGCGCGCGGAGGTTACTTTGCCGTCCGTCAAAAACAGCTTGACGCGCTTGACGTCGCCGCCGGCCTCGATGGTCACTTCCCCGCCCGCGGCCAATCCACGGTCGTGCAGGTACTTGGCCACCAGCAGAAGACAGCCGCCCGCCATGCCGCCGGGACTGCCGTCGCGGTTGAACATGCGCATCTTCGCGTCGGCAATGTCGCTTTGTTCGATGAGGGCGATGCCGTCGCCGCCGACGCCAAAGTGCCGGTCGCACGCGCCCACGCACAGCGATTCGGCGCAGGATACCTGAGAATCGCGGTTGTCGATGACGATGTAGTCCGTGCCGGCGCACTGCATCTTGGCAAAGCGCAATTCGCTGCGCCTTGCGCGCATGTGGCAGAGGTCGACCAGTTCCGTGTTGCGCTCATTGTACCGGCTCTTTAAGATGTCCGCCAGCGCGTTGGCCGTGTCCAGCGAGGTCAGACAGGCGATGGATTTGGCCAGCGCCCGCCGGTGCAGGGCGATGTATTCGCGCATGGTGTCGTCGCGCAGTGCGCCGGTGTAGACCACATAGCTGACCTTGCCGCTCTCGATGAGTTCAAACGCTTCGCCGCTTGTGCCGATGTCGGGAATTTCGGTGACGTCGATGCCCAACTGACGGATGGCCCGCGCCGTGGTGCGCGTGGCGTACATCTTCGCCTTGAGGTCGAAGAGCTTCTTGGCCAGCGTGACCAGATCGTAGTGGTCGTGATCGTCCACGGAGAGCAGCACGGAGAGCGGCTGCCCCGCCTGCGGCACGCGGATGCCCGCCGCCGTCAGCCCCTTGAACAGGGCTTCCTCCATGCGCTTGCCCAGCCCCAGCACTTCGCCGGTGGACTTCATCTCCGGGCTTAGATAGGCGTTGGCGTCGGTGAGCTTTTCAAAGGAGAACACCGGCACCTTGACGGCAAAGTACGGCGGCGTGCGCTGCAGCCCCGTGCCGCAGCCCAAATCGCGCAACTTCGCCCCCAGCATCACCCGCGAGGCGATGTCCACCATGGGGACGCCCGTCACCTTGCTGATGTAGGGGATGGTGCGCGAGGCGCGGGGGTTGACTTCGATGACGTAGAGCCGCCCCTCGTAGATCAGGTACTGTATGTTGACCAGCCCCCGCGTGCCCAGCGCCAGCGCCAGTTTTTCCGAACAGGAGACCAGTTCGGCGCGCATGGCGTCGTTGAGGTTGTAGGGCGGATAGACGGCGATGGAATCGCCCGAGTGTACCCCCGCGCGCTCAATGTGTTCCATGATGCCGGGGATCAGCACGTCCTCGCCGTCGGAGATGACGTCCACCTCCAGTTCCGTGCCGGGCATGTACTTGTCCACCAGCACGGGGTCGTCCGCGCCGCCGCGCAATATCATGCGCATGTAGGCGCGCACCTCGCCTTCATCGTAGGCGATGGTCATGTTCTGCCCGCCGATGACGTAGCTGGGCCGCACCAGCACGGGGTAGCCGATCTCCGCGGCGGCGGAAACGGCCTCCTCCTCGCTCAAAACGCCGCGCCCCGCCGGGCGGCGGATGCCGAGGCGGCCGAGCATCCCGTCAAAGCGCTCGCGGTCCTCGGCCAGGTCGATGCCCTCGGCGGAGGTGCCGAGGATGCGCACGCCGTGGCTGTCTAAGCACTTGGCCAGTTTCACCGCCGTCTGCCCGCCAAAGGCCACCACCACGCCCACCGGCTGCTCGCAGGCGATGACGCTCAAAACGTCCTCCTCCGTGAGCGGCTCGAAATAGAGGCGGTCGGCGGTGTCGTAGTCCGTGGAGACGGTCTCCGGGTTGTTGTTGACGATGACCACCTCATAGCCCATGCGCCTGAGCGTGCGCACGCAGTGGACGGAGGAATAGTCAAACTCAATGCCCTGCCCGATGCGGATCGGCCCGCTGCCCAGAACGATGATCACCGGCTTGCCCGAGCGCTGGAAGCGCCGGGAATCGCAGAAAACATCCGTGGTGGCGTAGAAGTAGGGCGTTTCGGCGGCGAACTCCGCGGCGCAGGTGTCCACCATCTTGTAGGAGAACTGGAACGCTCCGGGGATTTCCACGCCGAGGCGTTTGAGCGCCTTGTCCGTGTAGCCGAGGCGCTTGCCCTCCTCGTAGGTCGGGTGCGCCTCAAAATCCGCCAGATGCTTGAGCTTGGCAAGGAAGAAGCGGTCGATGCGCGTGAGATCAAAAATGGTGTCAAAATCCACGCCCTTTTTGATGGCCTCGAACACGGTGAACAGCCGCCGGTCGTCCATGTCGCGCAGGCGCTCGATCACATTTCCCTCGGCGGGCAGGTTCAATGTGTCCATGCCGATCTCCGCGCCGCGCACGGCCTTCATCAGCGCCATTTCAAACGAGGGGGCGATGGCCATGACCTCGCCGGTAGCCTTCATCTGCGTGCCCAGTTTCCGGCTGGCGCTGGAAAACTTGTCGAACGGCCAGCGCGGGAACTTGACCACCACATAGTCCACCGCCGGCTCAAAGCAGGCGCAGGTCTTGCCGGTGACGTCGTTCTTGATCTCGTCCAGCGTGTAGCCCAGCGCCAGCTTCGCGGCGACCTTGGCGATGGGATAGCCCGTGGCCTTGGACGCCAGCGCCGACGAGCGCGAGACGCGGGGGTTGACCTCGATGACGGCGTAGTCAAAGCTGTCCGGGTCGAGGGCGAACTGGCAGTTGCAGCCGCCGACCACGCCCAGCTCGGTGATAATCTTTAAAGCCGCCGTGCGCAACATCTGGTATTCGCGGTTGGCCAGCGTCAGCGCCGGGGCGACGACGATGGAATCCCCGGTGTGCACGCCCACGGGGTCGAAGTTCTCCATGGAGCAGACGGCGATGGCGTTGCCCACGCGGTCGCGGATGACCTCGAACTCGATCTCCTTCCAGCCGTAGATGTACTTTTCGATCAGCGCCTGATGGATGGGGCTGGCCTCGAGGCCGCCGGCGGCCACGGCCATCAATTCCTCGGCGTTGTAGGCCACGCCGCCGCCCGCGCCGCCCAGCGTGAACGCCGGACGCACGATGACGGGGTAGCCGATCTTTTCCGCAATGGCGAGCGCCTGCTCGACCTCCGTGGCCGTGGCCGAGGGGATGAGCGGCTGGCCGATCTTCTCCATGGCCTCCTTGAACAGTTCGCGGTCCTCGGCGCGGTCGATGGCCTCCACCGGCGTTCCCAGCAGCTTCACGCCCATGCGGTCCAAAAAGCCCTCGTGGTAGAGCTGCGAGGAGATGGTCAGGCCCGTCTGCCCGCCAAAGCCCGCCAGCAGGCCGTCCGGCCGCTCCTTTTCGATGATGCGGCGGATGGTCTCGGCGGTCAGGGGCTCCAAATAGACCTCGTCGGCGGCGAAGGAGGTCGCGTCGGCGGCGGCGGGGCGGTCGGTCATGATCGTCGCCGGGTTGGAGTTGACCAGCACCACTTCCAGCCCCGCCTGCTTGAGCACGCGGCAGGCCTGCGTGCCCGCGTAGTCGAACTCCGCCGCCTGGCCGATGACGATGGGGCCGGAGCCGATGAGCATCACTTTTTTGATTCCGTCAAGCATCGGCATGCGCGTTTCCTCCCATCATGGCGACAAAGCGGTCGAAGAGCGTCTCGGCGTCCTGCGGGCCGGCGCATGCCTCGGGGTGGAACTGCACGGAAAAGGCGTTCATCTCCGGGTAGTCCAGCCCCTCGCAGGTTCCGTCGTTGGCGTTGATATAGCGCAGCATGCCGGGCGCGCCGTCCGTTTTGACGGCGTAGCCGTGGTTCTGCGAGGTGATGAGCGTGCGCTCGCTCATCAAATCGCGCACCGGCTGGTTGGCGCCGCGGTGGCCGTACTTGAGCTTCACCGTCTCGCCGCCCTGGGCAAGCGCCATCAATTGGTGGCCAAGGCAGATGCCGAACACGGGCAGCTTGCCCATCAATTTTTGGATCTGTTTGATCTCAAAGGCGTTCTCGGCGGGATCGCCGGGGCCGTTGGAGAGCATCACGCCGTCGTAGCCGCCGGAAAGCACGTCCTCCGCCGCCGTGTCGTGCGGCAAAATGCTCACGTGGCAGCCGCGCCGGTTGAGTTCGCGGACGATGTTGTGTTTGGCCCCGTAGTCCAGAAGCGCCACGCGGAAGCGCGCGTTTTCGCAGGGGGATTCCTGCTTTTCCCGCACGCTCGCCGCCGCCACCGCGCCATGGATGGCGTAGGCGCGCAGGTCGGAAAGGTCGGAGGGCACTGCGTCGCAGATGAGCGCGTTCATCACGCCCTCCTCGCGGAGGATGCGCGTGATCTCGCGCGTGTCCACGCCCATGATGGCAGGCACGCCGCGCTCCTTCAAAAAAGCGTCCAGCGTCATCTGGCAGCGGAAGTTGGAGGGCGCTTCGCAGGCCTCGCGCACCACGTAGCCGCGCGCGCGGCACTCGCCCTCAAAATCCTCGGGGATGATGCCGTAATTGCCGATGAGGGGGAAGGTCTGCAAAATGATCTGCCCGGCGTAGCTGGGGTCGGTGAGCGTTTCCGGGTAGCCGCACATGTTGGTGGTGAACACCAGTTCGCCCAGCCCCTCGCCCTCCGCGCCGAGGGCATAGCCCTCGAACACCGCGCCGGAGGAAAGCACGAGATAGCGCCTTTTCACGCCGCGATCACCTCTTTCAGCACGGCGATGGCCTTTGCAAGGTCGTCCCAGGCGATGTTGAGCGGCGGCAAAAGCCGCACCTTGCTCTTCGCCGTCAAAACCAGCACGCCGCGCTTGAGACAGGCGGAGACGATTTCCCCGGCGCTCTTTTCCGTCTCGATGCCGAGCATGAGGCCGAGGCCGTCCACGCCTTTGACGCCCTTCGCGCCTTCCAGCGCCTTGCGGATGTAGTCGGCGCGCTCGCGCACGCCCTGCAAAAATTCCTCGTCCAGGCGGGCAAGGATGCTCACCGCCCCGGCGCAGGCCACGGGGTTGCCGCCGAAGGTGGAGCCGTGGTCGCCGTAGGTGAGCGTATCTTTGACCTTTTCGCCCAGCAGCGTCGCGCCGATGGGCAATCCGCCGCCCAGACCCTTGGCCGTGGAGACGATGTCCGGCGTAAGGCCGTGGACCATGTAGGCGTAGAGTTGCCCGCTGCGGCCGTTGCCGGTCTGCACCTCGTCGATGCAGAAGAGCATGTCCTTTTCGCGGCAGAGGGCCTCCACGCCGCGCAAAAAGTCGCCGTCCAGCGCGCGCACGCCGCCCTCGCCCTGCACCACTTCCAGCATCACGGCGCAGGCGTTCTGTTCTTCGCAGAGGGCGCGCACGCTGCTTAAGTCGTTGGGCGTCGCGTAGGCAAAGCCCGCCGGGAAGGGGCCGAAGTGCTGGTGGAACACGTCCTGCCCGGTGGCGGCGAGGGTGGCGATGGTGCGGCCGTGGAAGCTGTCCTTGAGGGTAACGATGGTCGAGCGCCCCGTGGCCTCGCCGTACTTGCGCGCCGCCTTGATCATGCACTCGTTGGCCTCCGCGCCGGAGTTGGAGAAGAACACCTTTTGCATGCCTGTGCGCGCACAGAGCATTTCCGCCAATCGCGCGCAGGGCTCGGCATAGTAGAGGTTGCAGGTGTGGGGCAGGGCGGTGAGCTGCTTTGTCACCGCCTCGGCCCAGATGGGGTCGGAGACGCCGAAGATGTTGACGGCGATGCCGCTGCCCAGGTCGATGTACTCCCTGCCCGCCTCGTCCCACAGATGCGCACCCGCGCCGCGCACGAAGGTGACGGGATAGCGCCTGTAGGTGTTGGCGACATAGGTTTCACAGGTCTGCTGGATGTTCATACCGTTCACTCCTCAAACATGGTGCCAAGGCCCTCGTCGGTCAAAAGCTCGATCAGCACCGCGTGGGGCACGCGGCCGTCGATGATGAACACTTTTTTCACCCCGCGGCGGATGGCTTCGGTGCAGCACTGGGCCTTGGGGATCATGCCCCCGGCGATGACGCCCGTCTCGATGAGGCGCGGCACGTCGCCAAGGTCGATGTGGCGGATGAGCGTGTCGGGGTCCTCGCGGTCGCGGAGGATGCCGGCCACGTCCGTCATCGTCACCAGACACGCCGCGCCCAGCTCGCCGGCGATGCGCGCGGCGGCGGTGTCGGCGTTGATGTTGTAGGTATTGCCCTCCATGTCGCAGCCCACGGTGGAGACCACGGGGATGTAGCCCCTCTCCAGCACGTCGAGGATCGGCCGCACGTCCACGCGCACGATCTCGCCCACGTAGCCCAGTTCTTCGCGCAAGGGCCGCGCCTGGATCATGCCGCCGTCCATGCCGCACAGGCCCACGGCGCGCCCGCCGATGGATTGCAAAAGGTTGACAAGCCCCTTGTTGATCTTGCCGGAGAGCACCATTTGCACGATGTCCGCCGTCTCGCGGTCGGTGACGCGCAATCCGCCCACAAAGCGCGATTCCTTGCCCACGCGCCCCAGCATCTCGGTGATCTCCGGGCCGCCGCCGTGCAAAAGCACCACCTTGACGCCGACCAGCGACAGAAGCACGATGTCGCGCATCACGGCGTGCTTGAGTTCCTCGTTGACCATGGCGTTGCCGCCGTATTTGATGACGACGATCTGGCCGTTGTACTGTTGGATGTAGGGGAGCGCCTGCACGAGGATCTCGGCGCGCTGGGCATTGCTGGTCATGGGGGTGCCTCCTTGCATGAATATCCGTCAGGTGCGGTAGTCGCCGTTGATCTTCACATAGTCGTAGGTGAGGTCGCAGCCCCAGGCGACGGAGGAAAATGCGCCGTCGTTGAGATCGACTTCGATGGTCACTTCATCCTCGAGCAGCACCTTCTTGGCCTCGTCCTCGGAAAAGTCCACGCCCGCGCCGCTTTTGCACACGCAAACGCGCCCGGCGGCGGAGCGGAAATACACGTCCACCTTGTTTACGTCCACGTCCGCGCCCGCGTAGCCGATGGCGCAGAGCACGCGGCCCCAGTTGGCGTCGGAGCCGAACATCGCCGCCTTGACCAGCGACGAGCAGATCACCGCCTTGGAAACGGCGTCCGCCGCCGCCTGCGTCTTTGCGCCCGTGAGCGCGCATTCGACCAACTTGGTCGCGCCCTCGCCGTCGCGGGCGATCATGCGGCACAGGGCGGTGGTGACGGCGTTCAAGGCCGCGCAGAAGGCCGCGTAGTCCTCGCCCTCGGCGGCGATCTCGGCGTTGCCGGCCATGCCGTTGGCCAGCACGCAGCACATGTCGTTGGTGGAGGTGTCGCCATCGACGCTGATGCGGTTGAAGCTCTTCTGAACGTCCGCCGAGAGCGCCTTTTTGAGCATTGGCGGGGCAATGGCCGCGTCCGTGGTGACAAACACCAGCATGGTGGCCATGTTGGGGTGGATCATGCCCGAGCCCTTGGCGATGCCGCCCAGATGCGCCGTTTTGCCGCCGAGGGAAAACTCCACGGCGACGGACTTGACCTTCGTGTCCGTGGTGAGGATGGCTTCGGCGGCGGGCAAAACGTCCGTGGAAAGGCCGGAAACGAGCGCCTCCATGCCCGCGGCGATGGGGGAAATGTCCAGCCGCTGGCCGATGACGCCGGTGGAGGCCACCACCACGTCCTTGGCGGGGATGCCCAGCGCGTCCGCGGCGAGGGCGCACATCTTCTGCGCCACTTCCTCGCCGTCGGCGTTGCAGGTGTTGGCGTTGCCGCTGTTGCAGAGGATGGCGGAGGCGCAGCCGTCGGCGATGTTGGCCTTCGTGACCAGGAGCGGCGCGCCCTTGACGAGGTTTTGCGTGTACACCGCGGCGGCGGCGGCGCGCTTTTGGGAGACGATCAGCGCCAGATCGCGCTTGTCGCGGTTTTTGCGGATGCCGCAGTGGATGCCGCTGGCGGCAAAGCCCTGCGCGGCGCAGACGCCGCCTTCGATGAATTTCATGGTTTTCAGACCTCCTGTAACACCAGTCCCGCGCGCATGTCCGCGCCCATTTTCAGGTTGAGAAGCTGCACCGCCGCGCCGGACGCGCCCTTGCCGAGGTTGTCGTAGGCGGCCAGCAGGGTAAAGCGCTCCGCGTTGCCCTCGCAGGCGATCAGCATGCCGTCCGTGCCGGAGAGCAGCCCGGCGGAGGCAAAGCCGTCCTCCGAAAGCGTCTCGCAATACGCCACGACCGGGCCGGCATAGTAGTTTTTATATACGGCGCGCACGTCTTCCATGCCCGCGCCATGCAGAAGCTGCGCGCGGTGCAGGGGCACGCTGACGAGCATGCCGCTGTAAAAGTTGCCGACGATGGGCAAAAACACCGGCGGCGCGGCGAGGCCGCAGACCTTCGTCATCTCCGGCAGGTGCTTGTGCGCCTGCGCAAGGCCGTAGGGCCGGGGCGGGTCGTAGGCCGCGCCCTGTTCGCGGTAGTCGGCGATCATCTTCTTGCCGCCGCCGGAATAGCCGGTGAGGGAGGTGCAGGAAAGCGGCGTTTCCGGGGCGAGCAGCCCTTCCCGGATCAGCGGCGCGACCAGAGCGATAAAGCCGCTGGCGTGGCAGCCGGGCACGGCCACGCGCCTGGAAAAGAGGATGGCGTCCAGCGCCTCTTTTCCCAGTTCCGGCAGGCCGTAGGCCCAGCCCGGGGTGGTGCGGTGGGCGGTGGAGGCGTCCAGCACCACGGTGCGCTCGTTTTCCACCATGGAAACGGCCTCGCGCGCCGCCGCGTCCGGCAGACAGAGGATGGCCGCGTCGCAGGCGTTGAGCGCCCATTTGCGTTTGGATACGTCCTTGCGCTCCTCCTCCGCCAGTTCGATCAATTCCACATCCGCGCGCGCGGTCAGCCGCTCGCGGATGCGCAGCCCCGTCGTACCCGCGCTGCCGTCAATGAACACCCTGAACAACGCTCTCACCCGCATAACATCATTTTATAATGTATAATTATAAGCAAAACGCCGCCAAAAGTCAACTCCAAGCGAAAAAATATACATAAACTTCGCATAAGGCCGGGCCGGCGGTGCCGGCAGCCAGAGCCTTTGGCGCCGGGGCGACGCACGTCCGCCCCACGCGCAGGGGGCTTGGGCGCTTCGTTTCGTTCCGAATGGGGCGACCGTGCGTGCAGACGGCGGCAAGTCCACGAGCAGGGACTTGCCGCCTGCGGCGGTTTTTGGGGGAACGCAAAGCGGTATCCTCTCCGACAACAGCAGGCGTCCGGCCCCTGCTCGTGGGCCGGGCGCCGTCTGCACGCACCACCGCGCCGCAAGAAACGCACCGCAGCACGTCCGCCCCCTGCTCGTGGGGCGGACGTGCGTCGAATCCGAGCCGAAGGCTCTGGCCGCCGGCACTGCCGGCCACTGGCTGCCGGCACTGCCGCCCCGGCCCGGCTTGCGCTGAGAGAGGGTTTGTGGTATGCTGGGGGTATGAGTACAGTTGTTGTTGCTGAAAAACCGTCGGTGGGGCGCGATATTGCCCGCGTGCTGGGGGCTTCCCAGCGGGGCGATGGCTGCCTCATGGGCAACGGTTACATCGTAACATGGGCGCTGGGCCACCTCGTCTCCCTCAAGGAGCCGGACGAATTGGACGAGCGCTATCGCCGCTGGCGCATGGACGATCTGCCCATTTTGCCGGAGGACATTCCCTTGAAGGTGCTGCCCGCCACGCGCAGCCAGTTCGCCATCGTCAAAAAGTGGATGAACGACAAGGACACTTCCGAGGTCATCTGCGCGACGGACGCGGCGCGCGAGGGCGAGCTGATCTTCCGCTACATCTACCGCATGGCGGGCTGCAAAAAGCCGGTCAGGCGGCTGTGGATCTCGTCGATGACCGACGCGGCCATCCGCAAGGGCTTTGAGGAACTGCGCCCCGCCTCGGATTACGACGCCCTCTTTGAAAGCGCCCGCTGCCGCAGTCTGGCGGACTGGCTGGTGGGCATGAACGCCTCGCGCGCCTTCACGCTGCGCTATGGGGCGCTTTTGCCCATGGGCCGCGTGCAGACGCCGACCCTGGCGCTGCTGGTAAAGCGCGACCGCGAGATCGCCGCCTTCGTGCCGCAGGACTACTGGGAGGTGCGCGCCGATTTTGGCGACTTCGAGGGCCTGTATTACGACCCCGAGACGCGCCAGAGCCGCGCCGCCACCAGGGAACAGGCCGACAAAATAAAGCGCGAGGCGCAGGGCAAGGAGGGCACCGTGGTCGAGAGCCGCCGCGAGCGCAAGCGCGTGCCGCCGCCGCAGCTTTTCGACCTCACCACTTTGCAGCGCGAGGCCAACCGCCGCTTCGGCTTTTCCGCGGACAAAACGCTGAAACTGGCGCAGGCCCTCTACGAGCGCCACAAGGCCATCACCTACCCGCGCACGGACAGCCGCTGTCTGCCGCCGGACATGCGCGAAAAGGCGCTGAACGCGCTCAGGCGTCTGCCGCCGCAGTACCACCCCCTGCTCAAGGCTCCGGCATTTGACCCCCATATGGACTCCAAACGCTTTTACGACGCCTCCAAAGTCTCCGACCACCACGCCATCATCCCCACGGATCACCGCCCCGGGGCGCTGACGGCGGACGAAACGGCGCTGTATGACCTCATCGTCCGCAGCCTCATCGCCGCCCATTACCCGGACTACGCCTACGAGTCGGCGCGCCTGCGCGTCGTGGTCAGCGGCCACGAGTTCCGCGCCGACGGAGCCGTGCCGGTGGACATGGGCTGGCGCGCCGTGCTTGCGCCGGCGGAGAAAAAGGCGGCCACGCCGCTGCCGGACGTGCGCGAGGGCGAAACGCGCACGGCGCAGAAGATCGCCGCCCGCAAAAAGCAGACCAAGCCCCCGGAAAAGCTCAACGACGCCTCGCTGCTTTCGCTGATGGAACACGCCGGGCAGGAACTGGAGGACGAGGAACTGCGCGAGCGCATGAAGTCCTCCGGCCTCGGTACGCCCGCCACCCGCGCCGCCACCATCGAGCGGCTCATCGAGGTGGGGCTGGCCGAGCGCGCGGGCAAGAGCATCGTCTCCACGGAAAAGGGCCGCAAACTGATCGCCGTCGCCCCGGAGCAGATCGCCTCCGCCGCCACCACCGGCAAGTGGGAAAAGGCGCTCAACGACATGGCCGCCAACCCGGACGCCGCCCTGCGCGCCCGGAAGCGCGACCGCTTTCTGCTCGGCATCCGCCGCTTCGCCATCTTTCTGGTGGACGCGGCGAAGACGGCTCCGGCAGACGTGCGCTTTGAGCGCGAGGAGCCAAGGCAGAAGAAGCGCGCCGCCACTCGCAAGGCATCTCCCCGCGGCGCGGGCGCAACAAAAAAGCCCGCCGCCCGCAAAAGCGCCGCGCAAACCAGGCGCGCAGGCGCGCCAAAGGGCGGGGAACAGGCCGGGGACAGGGAGCGCTAAAGCCCCGCGCCCCGGCTCTCCGCCGCGCTCACCACCGGTTTCAGGGAGCGGAGAAATTCGTGCAGCTGCGCGCCGCTCATGGCGCGAAGGTCCGGGTCGCGGCGCGTCTGCCCGCCCTTGCGGCAAAAGAGGGAACGCGCCCGCGCAAGAAGTCTCGAAACCGTATTGCTCATGCGGCCGCCGCCCTTCCGCGAACCCGCGCCGAAGGGCGCGCAAAGGGCCGCGAGAACGCTCTTTCGCCGCATATGCAAACGACCGCGCGACGTTTCCCGCCGCGCGGCCATTTCACGCGCTCAGTATCCCTTCTCCCGCTCCACGAGCCGCTTGAGCGGCCTGCCTTCGCAGTAGTTGGCAAAGTCCTCCAAAAACAGCGCCACGATGCGCTCCACCGTGTGCGGCAAAGTCATGTTGCCCGCCACGTGCGGCGTGATGAGCAGATTGGGGCAGCCCCACAGGGGGCTGTCTTCCGGCAAAGGCTCATGCTCGAACACGTCCAGCGCCGCCCGCAGACGCCCGGCGCGCAGTTCGCGCTCCAGCGCCGCCTCGTTAAGCGCGCTGCCGCGCCCCACGTTGATCAGCAGCGCCCCGTCCGGCAACAGCGCCAGCTTCGCTTTGTCGAGCAGGCCCCGCGTCTCCTTCGTGCCGGGCAGGGAGAGGATGAGTATGTCCGTCTCCGGCAAGACCTCCTCCAGCGCTTCCCGGGGCAGCACGCGGTCGAACAGGCCGCTTTCATCCCGCCCGCTGCGGTTGACGCCCGTGAGGCGCGAGGGGGAAAAGGCGCGCAGGCGCAGCGCCGTCTCGCGGCCGATGTCGCCCGTGCCCAGCAGCGTCACGCGGCTTGCGTAAATGGAGCGCACGGCAAGGCCGCGCTGCCAGCCGCGCCGCGCGGCGATGGCGGCGTAGTCCAGCTGCCGCCGCAGCATGATGAGCGCGACCATGATGATGTGTTCGGCGATGGTCACGCCGTAAGCGCCGCTGGAATTGCTCAGCAGCGCGTCTGGCGAGGCGAACACGCCCGGCGCGAGCAAATTGTCCACCCCGGCAAAGGGCGAACACAGCCAGCGCAGCTTCGGCGCGTTCTGCGCCAGGCGCGCGTCCTGCCCAAAGACCACCTCCGCGTCCGCAAGCGCCGGCAGCGCCGCCTCCACATCGTCAAAAAACAGCGCCGCAAAGCCGCGCGCGGCGGCATCGCGCGCGATGGCCTGCCGCTGGGCGTCGGTGAGTTCAGAAATGGCCACCACCAGTTTCCTTGCCATGCAAGCACCCCGTTTCAGCGCGCCGTCGCGCCGCATATTCCATACAGCATTATAGCAGAGCGCCCGCCGCCGCGCAAGCGCCGGATGCCCCGCACATTTCCCCTGTTGTTTTCTTGAATGAGCTTGACAAACCCTTTTCCGTTCTTTATAATTTTGGATGGTAATGAATGGGCGTCCGCCCGTTCCCGGCCGCAGGGTTGCGGCGCATCCCATCCATGCGGCAAGCGTCCGCACACATTGGAAAGGAGATCGATACCCATGAAACAGCTTCTCGAGATCGCCGACATCATCGGCCGCGAGATCCTTGACAGCCGCGGAAATCCCACCGTGGAAGTCGAAGTCGTCCTCGAGGACGGCACTGTCGGCCGCGCCGCCGTGCCCTCTGGCGCCTCCACCGGCATCTACGAAGCCTGCGAGCTGCGCGATGGCGACAAGAGCCGCTACAACGGCAAGGGCGTCCTCACCGCCGTGAAGAACGTCAACACCGTCATCGCCGACGCCCTCATCGGCGAGAACGTACTCAACCAGCCCGCCATCGACAAGAAGCTCATCGAGCTGGACGGCACCCCCAACAAGACCAACCTGGGCGCCAACGCCATCCTCGGCGTGTCTCTGGCCTGCGCCAAGGCCGCCGCGCAGAGCATGGGCCTGTCCCTGTACAACTACATCGGCGGCGTCAACGCCAAGCAGCTGCCCGTGCCGATGATGAACATTTTGAACGGCGGCGCGCACGCCACCAACAACGTGGAGATCCAGGAGTTCATGATCATGCCCGTCTCCGCGCCCTCCTTCCAGGAAGCCCTGCGCCGCTGCGCCGAGGTGTTCCACACCCTCAAGACCGTGCTGAAGGAGAACGGCACCCCCGCCGCGGGCGTGGGCGACGAGGGCGGCTACGCCCCCAACCTGGCCAAGGACGAGGACGCCCTCAAGGTCATCGTGCAGGCCATCGAAAAGGCCGGCTACCAGCCCGGCGAGGACTTCAAGATCGCCATCGACGCCGCTTCCTCCGAGTGGTGGGATGAGGATCAGAAGTGCTACATCCAGCCCAAGTCCGGCACGAAGCTGTCTCAGCAGGAGCTGGTGGACATGTGGACGCGCTTTGTCGACACCTATCCGATCATCTCCCTCGAAGACGGCATGGCCGAGACCGACTGGGAAGGCTGGGCGATGCTGACCAAGGCCATCGGCGACCGCGTGCAGCTGGTCGGCGACGACCTGTTCGTCACCAACGTCACCCGTCTGGCCACCGGCATCGAGAAGCATGTCGGCAACGCCATCCTCATCAAGGTCAACCAGATCGGCTCCCTGACCGAGACGCTGGACGCCATCCAGATGGCCAACCGCGCCGGCTACACCGCCATCGTCTCTCACCGCTCCGGCGAGACCGAGGACGCGACCATCGCCGACATCGCCGTGGCCCTCAACGCCGGCCAGATCAAGACCGGCGCGCCCAGCCGCACGGACCGCGTGGCCAAGTACAACCAGCTGCTCCGCATCGAAGAGGAGCTGGGCGACATCGCCGAGTATCCGGGCATGAAGGCCTTCTTCAACCTGAAGAAGTAAGTCACCCCAGAAAACAGGGCGGCGCGAGTGTTCGCGCCGCCTTTAGTATGCGCTCAACGCGTCCGTATTTGCGCGCTGGCGTGTTTATTCGTAGTGCGTCCACATGGAAATGATGCGGACGATCCTGTTGGCCGTATCCACTTCGTATACGAGCCTGTGCTGGCGATTGATGCGCCGGGAATACATGCCCGCCATATTGCCCAAGAGCTTTTCGTAGGGCGGAGGGTTTTGAAACGGGTCGCGCTTCAGGACGGTCAGAAGCGCGTCCACATTCGCCTTCAAAGCGGGGTACTGGCGAATGTTGTCCCTGTCCTTCTGCGCGCCTTTGAGGAGCTTGATGCGGTATTCACCAGGCAAAATCGTCACTCTCCTCGATGGGGGTGCGCCTCGCTTCCTCTACTCTTTCCGCCATTCCTTCGGAATTGAGCAGATAGATCGTTTCCATCATGCCGCGAAATTCTTCCTCGCTGAGCAGAACGGCGCTCCCCTTTTCGGTGGTCACGCTGATCACATCCTGACTGTTTACCGCGTGCGCGACATACTGCGCCGCATTTTGGGAAAAGACAGAAATGGGTATCGAAGTCATGGACGGCTCACCTCCTGAAGCGCTCTTTACGCATATTATACCATGCTTGCGGATGCTTTACAACAGGAGACAAAACCCCGCGCACAAAAAGGCGCGGAGCCTCTGCCCCGCGCCTCAACCGCTTTCCTCACCCCACCAGCGAGAGAAACTCCGCCCGGGTGTAATACACATCGGTGGCGATGCTGTTCATGTAGTAAAAGGCGTAGGCGCCAAAGTCGTCGCCCACGGCGTCGTAGATCTCCTGCGTGCCGCGCACCACGCCGGCTTCTTCGTCGTACCACCAGCGGCAGGCATCGGAGTTGGCGTTGAGTACGTTGACCACCTGGCACACGGTCGCCGCGTCGGCGTCCGCGCCCACATCGCCCATGTCGCAGATCACGCGGGCAAGGCCGTCATAGCACTGGCAGTATGCTTCGATGGTCGTTCCCTGACCGTCGTCAAAGGCGATCATGAAGGTGTCGTTGTAGCCGTCGCCGTCCTCGTCGCTGGCGGTGAAGGCATGCCCCACAGAGGGCAGATAGGCTTCCAGCGACGCCGCCAGAGGCAGTTGCCCCTCGGCCAGAGCGCACGCGCCCAGCAAAAGCAGCGCGCAGATGAGCAGGCAAAGCAGTTTCTTCATCGTCATTTCCCCCTTTTCAGGCCAGCGCCGCCAGCGCGTTGTAGCTGTCATCGACGGCGCTCGCGGCGGCGAGCATGCAGCGCTCCACCACGTAGCCAAGGTCATCGTCGCCCAGAACGGGCAGCTCCATGCGCGCGACGATGCCGCCATCGTTCGTGTCGAGGATGAAGCGCACGAAGGCGGCGTCCGCGTTGATGGCGTTGAGCGCCTGATACAGCGCGGCCATGTCCGTCATGTCCGCCGTCACCAGCGTGCTGGTCTCAAAGGCCACGCGCTCGTCGCTCACCAGCGCACCGACGATGATGCTCTCCACGCCCTCTGCCTCGGAGGGGGCAAAGGCGCGGAGGAACACGTCGTCCTCCGTGGAGGTGTTCAGCTGGTATTGCACGCCCGCCTCGTCCAGATAGGCGGCCACCTGACGGCCGGCCTCCGTGCGCGGCTGGGCCGCATCCGCAAGCGCCAGACACGGGCACAAAAGCGCCAGCGCCAGCAGCAGTCCGATCAAACGTTTCAAGGTGATGCGCTCCTTTCGATCCATTTCGCGTTCATCACGCAAAAAGTTACTCAAAACAAAGATGTGCAACGGTCTGCCAAAACGGAACGGCCCCGCCGGATGTGCCCGGCAGGGCGTTGACGTGGGCTTATTCGTGCTTCTCGCCCTTCTTCTCGCCGATGGAGAGCAGGGCGTTCAGGATGATGCCGAAGATGGCCGCGCCCGCGATGCAGGGCACGTTCAGCCCGAAGAAGGGGATGTTGCCGCCAAAGGCGTAGTTGCCGCCGATGCCGATGACCATGATGGAGGCGATGACGGCGATGTTCTTGCTGGAGAACATGTCCACCTTCTTGTCGATCATGATGGCCATGCCCTGCGCGGCGATGGCGCCGAACAGGTAGATCTCCAGGCCGCCGATGACCGCCAGCGGGATGCCGTAGATGACGCGGATGAGGGGCGTGAACATGGAGATGATCATGGCGAAGATGGCTGCCACCGTCAAAACCGAGGTGGAGAAGATCTTCGTGATGGCCATGGTGCTGATGTTCTCGCCGTAGTTGGTGCCGGCCGGGCCACCGATGACGCCGGCCACCATGTCGCACAGGCCGTCGCCGACGAGGTTGCGGCCCAGGAGGTCGATCATGTTGCGCTCCTTGCGGCCCTTCTTGCGCGCCAGATCGTTGACATAGATGTCCAACTGGTACATATGCGCCGTGGACTCGGGGATGGTGGCGATGGCGATGGGCATGATGGCCGCCACCGCCGCCCAGGAAGCCTTGGGGAAGGTGAAGGCCGGCAGGGCGAAGATGGAGCCGTCGCCCAACTTCCAGCTGGAAGCGGCCAGCGCCTCAGCGGGCATCTCGCGGAAGAGGTCAAAGCCGTCGCCGCCGACAAGCACCAGCAGCCCCGCCGCCGCGCAGCCCACCGCCGCGCCGAGCAACAGCGGTATCTGGCCGAGGAAGCCCTTCAGATAGCGGGAGAAGAGGATGGTGGAGATCAGCGTGACCAGAGCGATGACCCACGTCCAGTTGGCGAGCGCGCCGGTGACGCCCGCGGCGGGCGCGGCGTCGGAGAGGGCGTTGCCGGCCAGCGTCAGGCCGATGATCATCGCCACCGGGCCGGTGATGGAGGCGGGCAGTATCTTCTCCACCGCGCGGCGGCCGCAGAAGCGGACGATCAGGCCCGCGGCGATGGACACAAGGCCGGAAAGCACAATGCCGAACTGCGCCTGCGAGATCAGCGCTGCGGGAAGGATGCCCGAGGCCTCGAACTGGGCGATCTGCTCGGCGGTGCCCTCGGCGGCCACCATGCTGGAAATGGCCGTCAGATAGGCGAAGCTGGAGCCGTAGTAGAGGGGGATCTTCCTGCCGGTGATGAGGATGAAGAACAGCGTCGCCAGACCGCTGGCGAAGATGGTGGTGGACACCTGAAAGCCGGTGATGAGCGCCACCGTCACCGTCGCCGGGAACATGACGATGACCTGCTGCAGGGCGTAGAGGATCAGTTTGCCGACTGGGGGCCGCTCTTCCGGCAGATAGCCGAGGGCGGCGTCGTGCTTAAGCTCCATCAGATACACGCCTTCTTTCTCAGTTTGCGCGCCGCGCGGGCGCATAAAGGCGCACCGGGGCAGGCGGACCTTCCCACGGCGCATTTTTTCTATTAAACCACACATGCCCCCCTTTTGTCAAATGAAATCCACAGTTTCGCCATTATTTTACATCCCCGTCGCAGCGCGGGCACAGCGCCGCCATCCAGCGGCAAAACGCCCTTCCTCCAAAGCGGGGGAAGGGCGTCAGGATGTTGACAAAGTCAACGGACTGGCAGAGCGTTGAGACCGCCCGCTGGCTCGGCTGGCTTTGCTATCTGCTTTCTTCCGATCAGCAGCAGCCATTTTTGATCGAAACAAATGTTTCCATTCTCTACATAGGGGGAAAAGCCGGTTTTTTCCTCTCCTGCAAGTTCTGATCTCATGCGTTCTGTGATTTTCTGTTGAACAGGCTCCGGCGTTCTGGTAAGCGCAAGCCAGTTATTCAGCTTTTGCTGGATCTCAGTGGTTTCACATCGTTCTATCCGCAAGCTATGCGCCGCAAACAATTCCAGCATTTCATTTTTGCTCATATTGGATCGCCTCCAAATTTGCCGGTTTCATAATGCTGTTCCTTTCTTGGGGATAGAAAATTGTTTCATATCCACGTTTTCCAACTTCAATAGCTCCACTTTTTTCTCTATACCGCCCGCATATCCAGTGAGGCTGCCATTTGTCCCCACGACACGGTGACAAGGCACAATGATGGAGATTTCATTGTGACCCACCGCGCCGCCTACGGCCTGTGCTGACATACGCGGCGATCCCCTTTGGGCGGCGATCCGCTTTGCAATTTCCCCGTATGTCATCGTCTGGCCGTATGGAATGGTACAGAGGATTTCCCATACCGCATTCTGAAAGTCTGTTCCTGTAAAATGAAGCGGTACAGTAAAGTCCGGCTCTTTCCCTGAAAAGTAAATATCAAGCCACTGTTTTACTTTTTCAAAAAGGGGAACTTCTTTTTCCTCATGCTCTTTGTCCAGATAAAGGGCAAAGTATTTTTGCCCCTCAAACCATAATCCGGTCAGGCCAATATCATCTGCGGCTAAAAGAATATCACCAATGGGGGAACAATAATGACTGGTGTACTGCATTATCGACCCTCCAATTCAAAATACCGATCAGAGTCCTGCGGAGCCTGTGCGCGTTCCGTGTCCGTGTAGGAACGGATTTCCGAGCAGACTGTAATTTTATAGCTTTCAAACAGTTTGTCCCGTCCCTCTTTCTGGCTCATGCGGTGCTGCATGACGTTTCTCCAACGCTCTACGGCTGCCTCGTCCGTCCAAACATTCATGGACAACAGCTTGCCGTCCTCGTTCAGGCTGGAAAACCGTTCTGATCGGATAAAGCCCTCAAATCCGGCAAGCATTGGTTTCAACATGGCCGCAAGGTCAAGGTATTTCTGCATTCCGGCCTTTGCGGGCTTCACTTCAAACAAAACAAGAATATTCGCCATTGCTTACTTCCCCCTGTTCTTTTTCGGCGCATAGTCTTTCATGCCGGGGATCGCTCCGCCCGCCACGGCCCAGAGATACAAGCTTGCCACGCTGCAATAAGGGCTGAACCGCCGCCGGTATTTTTCAAACAGCTTTCGGTCTATTTTCCTGTGGTGGTAGACCATGCGAAGCCCGCGCTGGATCGCCAGATCGTCAAAGCTGAATATGTTGGGCCGCTGCAAGCAGAACAGCAAGATCATTTCCGCTGTCCACACGCCGATCCCTTTCAAAGAAGCCAGCGCCTGGATCGCTTCTTTGTCCGGCAACCGGGAAATTTCCTGCAAAGCAAATTCCCCGGTTTTCACTTTTTCCGCAAAATCTTTGATGTACTCTGCTTTTCGGAATGTCATTCCCAAAGACTGCAACGTATCTATACCGGCTGCTGAAATGCTCTGTGCGTTCACTTCTCCAAACTGCGCTTGCATTCTCGCCCATATTGTTGCCTGCGCCTTTGTCGATATTTGCTGGCCGATGATGTGATGCACCACGGAAGAAAACAGGTCGGTATCCACCGCACGGTCAACGTGGCCGATTTTTTCAATGACCTTACGCAAACGCTCGTCTTTGGCTTTCAGATATTCGACTTCGCGCTCGCCATAGCGGAAATACAATTCGCATACCTCCTGCTGTCTTGACTTTTTTATTTCTTTGCACTATGATTTTATCACAAAGAAACGCTGCGCGATATTACAAAATCGCCGGATATTATCATAATATCCCCAAAGGAGAACAGAAATGGCTTTGGACAGGGAACAATACATCAACTCGGTCAATTTGAACATTGACACGGATTTTCCGTACCTTGTCCTTGATGTTATCAATGACGATCCTTTTCCCGGAAATCCCGGATTTCATGTCATGCACTGGCATGAGGATCTGCAATTCATTTTGGTGCTGGACGGTACAATAGAGGTGCAGACACTTGATTCCTCCAGCGTTTTCCCCACCGCCCCCCCGCAGTCCATCCCCCCGCGCCCACAAAAAAGCGCCACCTCCCGCTCGGGAAGGGGCGCTCCCAAATATCGCTTATTCCTCGACCATCTCGGCCACGGGCGCGTTCTCGCGCACGCTCTGGATGCCGTTTTCGCAGCTCTCCTTGGCCTTGTAGCCTTCGCTGGCGGCGATGATCTCGCCGTTGGTGGCCTTGAGGCGGAAGCGGAACTCGCCGGCATTGTCCACGTACATTTCGAACTTCGGGCACTTCGCGGCGGCGAAGCCCTCAACGGTCTGGTCTTCCAGCGCGGCGATGGGCGCGTTCCTGCGCACGCTCTCGATGCTGGTTTCGCAGGAGGCGGCGGTGGTGTAGACCTCGGCGGTGGCGATGACCTGACCGCTGTCGGCCTTGAGGTTGAACATGATGCCGGTGTTGACCTTTTTGATGCTGGAAGCGCTCATGCAAATGGCCGCTGTTTTATTTCCTCCATTGCTATATCTGCATTTTTATCGCCGCACAAGGCAAAAAGCAGCTCCCGGAGCGCCCCGGGAACCGCTTTTCAGAGCATTTACTTTTTGTGTTTGGCCTCGCCGAGGTAGGCGTCGCGCACGCGCGGGTCTTCCAGCAGTTCAAGGCCCTTGCCCTCCATGGTGATGACGCCCGTCTCCAGCACGAAGCCGTAGCTGGCGCACTTGAGGGCGGCGTTGGCGTTCTGCTCGATGAGCAGAATGGTGATGCCCTCCTGGCTCAACTGGCGGATGATGTGAAAGATGTCGCGCACCACCAGCGGCGCAAGGCCCAGCGAGGGCTCGTCCATCATCATCAATTTGGGCCGGGCCATCATCGCGCGGCCCACGGCCAGCATCTGCTGTTCGCCGCCGGAGAGCGTGCCAGCCATCTGCCACGAGCGCTCCCTGAGGCGGGGGAAGAGGTCGTACACGTGGTCCATGTCCGCGCGGATACCGGCCTCGTCCTTGCGCAGGTAGGCGCCGATCTTGAGGTTTTCGGCCACGGTGAGGTTGGAAAACACCCGCCGCCCCTCCGGCACCATGGCGATGCCTTTGGAGACGACCTTCTGCGGGTCCATGCCGGTGATGTCCTCGCCGGCAAACTCGATGGTGCCGCCCTTGACGTTCACCAACCCGCTGATGGCGCGCAGCGTGGTGGACTTGCCCGCGCCGTTGGCGCCGATGAGGGTGACGATCTCGCCCTCCTTGACGGCGAAGGAGACGCCCTTGAGGGCCTCGATGCCGCCGTAGCTGACCTTGAGGTCGGTCACTTTCAGCAAGCTCATTCTTCATCCACCCCCAGATATGCCTGTATGACCTCGGGATCGTCCTGCACCTCGGCGGGCGTGCCCTCGGCGATGAGGCGGCCAAAGTCGATCACGTAGATGCGGTCGGAGATGTCCATGACCAGATTCATGTGATGCTCGATCATGAACACGGTGAGCTTGAAGTGTTCCTTGATCGAGCGGATAAAGTCGCCCAGTTCGTCGGTCTCCTGCGGGTTCATGCCCGCGGCGGGCTCGTCCAGCAAAAGCAGGCTCGGCTTCGTGGCCAGCGCGCGGGCGATCTCCAACCGCCGCTGTTTGCCGTAGGGCAGGGAGGTGGCCATCTCCCCGGCCACGCCGTCCAGCCCGACGATTTTGAGAAGCTCCATGGATTCGTCGCGCAGGGCGCGCTCCTCGCGGCCGTTCAAGTGGAACGCCGCCGTGAAGAGGTTGGACTTTTTGCGCATGTGCGTGGCGATAAGCACGTTTTCAAACACGGTCTGCGTCTTGAACAGGCGGATGTTCTGGAACGTGCGGGCGATGCCCATTTTGGTGATCTTGTCCGGCGTGTTGACGACCGCGCGGGTGTACTTGCCCCGGTTTTCCCCGGCGTAGAGCTTTTTCATCTTGCCGGAGGGGTGGTTGGAGGCGATGAGCCTGTCGTGGAACCACACTTCGCCGTTGGTCGGCTCGTAAACGCCGGTGATGCAGTTGAAGGCCGTGGTCTTGCCCGCGCCGTTGGGGCCGATGAGGGCGACGATCTCGCCCTCGTCCACGTGCATGGAAAGGTCGTTGACCGCCACCACGCCGCCAAACTGCATGGTGATGTCGTTGACTTTCAGAACGGTACTCATTTCACCGCCCCCTTTCCCGTGCGGCGGCCGCGCTTGCCGCGCAGTATGTCTGGCAGTTCGCGCATGCCGAACATGCCCTGCCGGTAGAACAGCACCACCAGCATGATGATGATGGAGAACACCACCAGCCTGAAACCGTTGCGCAGCAGCGGCACCTGCCACGTGCCGATGAACTGCTCCTGATCGAGGAAGCGCAGCCACCACTCCGAGCAGGCCACGAACAGGAACGAGGCCACGCAGCTGCCGGAGATGGAGCCGATGCCGCCGATGACCACGATCAGCAGGATCTCATACGTCATCGCCGAGGTGAAGGCCTTGGCCTGTATGGTGTTGGAATACATGGCCAGCATCGCCCCGCCCACGCCGGCGAAGAAGGAGCTGATGCAGAAGGCCAGCTGCTTGTGCCGCGCCAGATTGATGCCCATGGCCTCGGCGGCCACCTCGTCATCGCGAATCGCCTTGAACGAGCGGCCGTAGGTCGAATTGATCAAGAGAACAATCGCCGCGATGCACACGCCCGCAATGAGGAAGGGCACCAGCGTGGAAAGATACAAAACCACCTTGCCCTCGGCGTTGACAATGTTGAAATCGTTGAATGTGGGATAGTCTTTGAGCATGTTGGACCCATTGGTCACCGGCCCGAGCTTCTTCCATTGGAACACGGCGCGAATGATCTCGGCAAAGCCGAGCGTCGCGATGGCCAAATAGTCGCTTTTCAGGCGCAACACCGGAAGGCCGATCAGAAATGCGAACGCGGCCGCGACCAAACCCGCCAATAAAATCGCCGGGATCACGGGAAGCGTGATGCCGATCGCGCAGTCGAAATACTGATATACCCGATCGCGCACCTCCGAAGACATGCTGAAAATGGCGTATACATACGCACCGATCAGCATAAACCCGGCCTGCCCAAGGGAAAAAAGCCCGGTAAAGCCGTTGAGCAAGTTCATCGAAACCGCGACCAGCGCGTATGTCGCGCCCTTTTTGAGCACCGTAAAGAGCATGGTGGTCGGCGGAATAATCTGCTCGAGCACAAACACAGCCACATACACCGCCAAAATAATGCCTGCTGCGATCCAGGTTGCGGCATCCGGGCGCTTCTTTTGGGATACTGTCCATCCTTTTTGCATCGTTCCGCCCCCTAAACCTTATCCGTCGTCTTTTCGCCGAACAGCCCCGTCGGCTTGACGATGAGGATGACGATCAAAAGCGCGAAGGTAAAGGCATCCGAAAAGGTCGTCAAATCCAGTGTCTGCCGGATCACGCCCG
>DVOU01000007.1:0-72182 GCA_018713365.1 Candidatus Pullichristensenella excrementipullorum | reverse complement strand
ACAGTGTTTCCTGACAGCAGCTGTGCAAAATATCAAGAGGCTGGTGGCCTCTTTCTATCGCGCGTTTCCAAATTTTCTATCATTTTACCCCTGCGTTTGTGCCTGAACGCAGGGGTTTGTCAGTGGTCTGACCACCGGCTAAGCCGGTGGTCATGATTATCTTTGGAGCTTTGCCTCGCTATGTGGACGGCTTTGAGGTAAAATAGGAGTAGAGAGTTAATCATATAATGGAACGATGGCTGGGATCGGTACGGCAACCTGCGGAAAGTGAGGCTGCGTTATGAAGAGATTGAAACTGCCGGTGGGTGTTGATAGCTTTGAAAAGTTGCGCCGGGAAGTTTTTCATTATATTGACAAGCCAAGGCCGATCCGGGATCTACTGAACAACCGGGGAGAAGTAAGAGCTTCCGCTTTTTCTTCCCGCCGTCCTCTGATTGGGTATGGTTTTCTTTCTATTCGCGCAGACTGAGGAGCAGACGATGCCCCTGAGCCTGGCCATCACGCGGTACGCATGTGTTTCTTCCCGGCGTTTTTGAGGCGGAGCTGAACGTTCTTGGCGCACTTCCAGGAGCAGAGGCTGTTTGGCGTGCTGAAGACAGAAGCCATAAATGGTAAAATGGGCGTGCAGATGGGTGAACACCCGTCTGCACGTTTTCGAATTTGATGGTTTGGATCGATCATGGTGTCTCTGCGCTGGCGCTCTCGCGGAATTCGCTGGGCGTTTGGCCGGTGTGCTTTTTGAAGCAGGTGCTGAAGTAGTATTGATTAGAGAAGCCCGTTTCTGAACTGATCGCCTTGATGGATGCAGACGTATATGCCAATTTGTTCTTGGCAGCGTTTATCCGCAAATCGACGATCGTGTCTGTGACGTTTTTTCCATTCGCCTTTTTATACAGCGCGCTCAGGTATGTCGTCGTTATGCCGACATGGTCTGCAATGTCTTTCAGGCGCAGCTCTGAGTCGGTATAGTGTTCCGAGATATACAGATCAACGGCGGCCGTCAGCTGGCTCTGATAAGAGCGCATGGAGTGGTCGAACGCATCGCATGCGGCAAAGCACAGACCCTCTAGCCATTCAGCGAGTTCATCCTGTGTCTGAAATTCATCCAGCCCCGGAGCTGTCTTCACGCCGAGGCCACTAACGATGCCTAACTCATTCAGGAAGCGGATCACATTGCCGCCCATGTCGTACACGGCCAAATACAAAGAGGCCTTATCCATGTGCTGCTGCGCACAGGCCTTGCAATACGAGCGGATCAGATCGCGTACCTGCTGTTTTGCGTTTTTGCTGATGGCCTGAATGAGAGCCTCGCTCTTGTCTTCCATAAAGAAGCGTATGTGGCCATGCGCTTTGGGCATGTCTAGATAGTTGAAGATATGCTCGTTTGAAAAGAAGAAGCGGAACTCCAGTGCGCTTTTCGCCGTTTCGAACGAACGGTACAGCTCGGAGAACTTCGTTATCGGAAGGCCGATGCCTGCGACCGTGTCGTCCAGAGAAATCTCGTCCAGCAGCGCCTCGATTTTTTCCGAGCAGGCGGTAGAAAAGTCCTGGGCGCAGGCGGCGTCATCGCCGACGACCAGCACGATCTGATCCAGCCGATACAGGCAACGCAGCATACGGCAGCTGGAAAAACACTCTCGGATCCGATTTTCGATACCGATGATGTTCTTGTAATAATTATCCACGCCGATGCGCTCGCGAAGGGCGTCGGCATGCAGGCAGTTGATACAAACGCACAGATAAAAGCGCGCGTCTATATCCAGATCAAAGTATTCGGAGAACTGGAGCAGGTCGGTGACGCTGACTTGTGAAACGGTGAGCATGCGTTCCAGATAATTGTCCAACAAAAGGCTTTTGCGCTCCAGCAGTTGCTTTTGGATATGGGCTTCTTCGTCGATTCGTTTGGTTGCCTTGATCAGCAGCTGCTGCAGGTAGTCGATATTGACCGGCTTTTCCAAATAATCGAATACACCGATCCGCATCCCTTCCTGTACGTCCCTTATCTCGCCATAGCCACTCATCAGGATCACCTTTACTGCGGACCTGTTTGCAAACAGTTTCCGCGCCATTTCGATCCCGCTCATACCCGGCATTTTAATGTCGGTGATAACGATGTCCGCAGGCTCCGCCTGAAAAGCCTCCAGCGCGGCAGATGGGTTGCCAAAAATACCACATACGCGCAGCCCGAGCGTTTCCCACTTCACCGACAACAGCAGCATCTCTGCGTTGCGAACGCTGTCATCAACGATAAATACACTTTTCATCTTCCGTTGGACCTTTCTCGTCAGTCGCGTAGATTTGCTGTATACAAAAACATAATGATGTGCCGCGGCCAACTTCACTGTCTATCTGCATATCCGTTTGTTCGAGGTAATACGGTTTCAAGCGGTGGTTGACATTGACAAGGCCGTAATGCTGCTTGGTTTCGATCTTATCGCGCGCGAGCGCCTCCCGCAGCTGGACGAGCTTGTCCCAGGGAATGCCTATGCCGTTATCGCTCACCCGGAATATCACGCCCGAATCCGTATATTCGCCTGTGATCTCGATGTGCAACGCTTGGTCGTTGCAAGCGACGCCGTGTACCACAGCGTTTTCGACCAACGGCTGAAAAACGAATTTGCGAATCATAAAGTTTTCCACACCGTCTTCCATGCGGATGGACCACGTCAGAGGGGAATGGACGCTGAGCTTCATCATGCGCAGGTACAGGTCGGTCATGTGCATTTCCTGCCGGATGGTGATCTCATCCTGCACAGTGCGCAGTATGAGCTTGTAAAACTGCGAAAGATCCGAGATCATCTCCTGCGCAGAAGAGATTTCTCCCGCCGCTATGCAGACGGAGATGACGTTCAATGCGTTGAAGAGAAAATGCGGGTTGATCTCCGCCTGCAAAAGCTGGTATTTCAGCTTTTCCTCATGCTGGATCATCTGGATGCGCTCTTCCTGCATGCGGTCATTTTGCAGTAACATCGTGGAATAGGTATCAGCAAGGCGGTCGATCTCGTCTTTTTTCTCCGCTGGTTTTGCGCGCATCTCCGCAAGGCCGTCAAGAGCGGAGCGATCGCTCGTCGCCTGCGTGCGCTCGATCGTTTCCGACAGACGGTCGATTCTCCTTGTGAATCCCTTCGAGGCCAACAAGCTGCATAGGATCGTCACGGCGAACATTGCCAGCGCCATACCCAAGATATATTGCGCGGGACGCGAGCTTTGACTGATGATGTAGCTCAGCGGTATCTCCGTGTACAGGATCATAGGCAGCGCGTCCGTGCTATGCAGCACACGAAGGACGCCGTCGCTCTGCTGTACTTGCAAGTCGTCAGCTTCTGCGTCGTAAAAGCTGACGTCCATTTTCTCGCCGATGCTCTGCGCATCTGTCGCCGCGATCACGGTACCGTCCGCCATCAATATGCGGCTGTTTTTCCCCAGAAGTTCGTTGCTCTGCAGCATGGAGGAAAACTCTTCCGTCGAAAGATGAATTGCATAGGCGTAGTTGATATGCTGCTGCTTCAGGTCGCGAGAGACGCTCCAGAAGGTCAGCACGTCGTATGGCTTGCTGCTGAAGGCATTGGCAAAGATCTGACCTTTCGTAAAGCGCCAGAAGGAGATGTCTTCCTGCGCCAGCAAATCTTTCTGCGTGCAGTTGTAGTCTGGCAGGGCGTCCAGGGGAAGTATGTCGATGCGGTTGCCGCCGCTCGAAAGTAGCCTGTCCTCCGGCAGAAACACAGTTGTTTCCAGTGCCTTGAAAGAGCTGGTATTGGAGTCGATGCCTGTCTTCGCAGAAGAATAATTGTCCAGATAGGGCAGCAAAGGATCGGTCGGCGTCGTCGACAGTCTGTACATATAGAGCGTGATCGTGTTTGACAGCGTTTCGATCTGTTCCATGCGGTTTCTCACGGCGATCATGGTCTGCTCCCCGGCAGCCTCGAACATGGCGATAGTGTTTTCCTTCGCTTCATGGTAAAAATTGACATAGGCGATGCAGGCCATGGCAAAGAGGGGGATGAGGCTGCATACGAGGAACAGGCTTGCAAGGCGCTTGTATACGCTGTTCATGCGCAGAACGCAATGTTTTTTCATGCGCGCACCTCCAATTCCCTATCGACCATTATAGCAGCCCGAGCGTTTTTTGCGTAGCCCTTTTCCGAAAGATACCAGAAGATACCAGGCGGTGCGAACGCCGCCTGGAAAAGAGACTCACTGTTTTTTTAGGAATAGATCCGGGCGCAGATACGTCATATCCGTCCGATTCTTCTCCACGCGCAGAATGGGGTTTGGCCCATAGACATTGTAAGTCTCGCGCGAATTCATCATGATGTAGGTGCCTGGTTCGTTGAGTACTTCTTCCTCTTCTTTCGTCGGGCGCGGCGGCTTTGTATATACATAAGCGACATGGGGATAGAGTACGTCTCCGGCCCATTTCCCGAAAGCGCTCTGCTTGGCGTGGAAGAAAATCGCGATATAGCCGCCGGACTCAACGTGCGGCAGACCTCGCGGCAAAGCCACCAAATCGCCTGCGTGGAATTCGTAGTTCTCTTCCTGACAAGTTTCATCGCCTTTTCCGATGGTCGTAACGCCGCCGCCGGCGATGATGTACTTGTACTCTTCGATGTCCCGGTGGGAATGGGAGTCGAAAGGGCGGTCCTTGTCGGAAGCTGCCGATTTTTCACTCCAGTTGCAGATGCCAATATCATCTGTCCACGTCAAAGGATAGCTGATCTGGCTGCATCCGGCGTTAGCATTGTAGACCTTTGGCGAATCGTCGTGCTTGATGACTCGCGCGCCCAGCACCGAAGGATTCTTCAGCTCTTCGCGCAGGTTGCGAGCGTCCATGATCTGCGTGTCGATGGGCGTACATTCGAACAACAGATCCGCGTAGTCCGCTTCACAGACGGCTGCGCCGAGTTCCGGCCTCGCGGCGCTCAGATCTTCGATGGGCTTTGCATCGACTGGAACGCTTTTGCGGATTGCAGTCTGGTACAGGGGATCCGTGTACATCAGCTCGCCTCGCTTGAGCAACGCGTCGCGTTCGCCTTGCGTCGGCCGGAAGGGCTCGTCGTAGGCCAGCACGGGGTGAGGATAGCGGCTGTTGCCCGCCACGACGCCATAGCAGGACGTACGTACATGGAAGCACACGGCGTCCCACTCGCCTTCCATGGAATAGGGAACTCCCCGTGGGATGATCACCAGATCGAGCAGGCCAAACGAATAGTTTTCTTCCGCATAGCCGCTGCCGCATCCGCCCAGACGCACGGTGCCGCTGCCAGAAAGGATGTAGTAGTAGCAGTTGACCTCAGGATGGGCGATGGTCTGCCAGTGGCGGTCGCGATCTGTTTCCGCTTTCTTTTCGATGTAGCAAAACACAGCCATATCGTTTACTTCGCTCAACGTATAGAACCAGTGACGGCAACCGGTGCTGTTCACATAGACCGGGCGTGCGTTTTCGTGCCGAAAGATGCGCGCGCCGGGAATCGTGGGGTTCTTTGCGCCTTCAAGTTTGTCCTTCAGTGTGAGCGCTTTTACTTCTTCAGGACGGGAAATCCCCATTTTGATCTTATACACGCCAAATTCCTCCTCGCGGTTACTCTTTTACGCTGCCAGCCATGATGCCGTCCATGATCTTCTTTTCAAACGCGACGACGAAGAGGATGATCGGCACCAGTATAATGCAGCCCATAGCGCTGAGCAACTCCCACGGCACATCATAGGAATTCGCCCGGGGGAGCGTCGCGATCCCCGTGGAAAGCGTTTCAATGCTGCTCGAAAAGATAAGAGGGGTAAAAAATTCGTTCAGGCAGGAGATAAAGTTGATGATACACACCGTGGCGATGGCGGGCTTCATGATCGGAACGATTACGTATACCAATTTTTGCATGGTGTTCGCGCCATCGATTTCGGCCGCCTCATCGATCGTCATAGGTATTCCGCCCAGAAAATTCTTCAGAATGAGCGTCGTAAAGGGGATCAGCATGCTGGAGTAGAGCAGGATCAACCCTGGGAAGGTGTTCACTAGCTTCAGCTTGTTCATATAGTCGTACAAAGGGCGCGCTGTGACAATGGCAGGGATCAGTGACGAAAACAGTACGGCGCCGAAAACGATCTGGAACGGTTTGGAGCGGTAGCGGTCGAATACATAGGCACCGAGCAGACATGCCGCCGTCGTGATGATCAGAGAAGCACCCGCGATGATTAGCGTGTTGACGATCTGCTGTACCAGATTGGTCTCAGAAAACAGCCGTTTGTAGTTGTCGAGCGTCAGCGTCCTGGGGAACCAGTCGATTGGGCTGGCGAATAGGTCCGTCGTCGGTTTCAGTGAGGAAATCAGTATCCAGTACAGCGGAACGAGGATCACCAGCGCGACCAGCATCGTGAGCGCCCACTTGAAGATAGACATGCTCCTGTTTCTCAAAAGCGGTTTCATAGCGCCTCCTATTTTCGGTCAAGCCTGCGCGTGGCTGCCAAGTTTAGTACGGTTAACACGACCAAAATCAGGAACAGCACTACGGCGATCGCGGAAGCGTATCCAAGGTCCAGGTTGTTGAACGCCTCGGTCATCACCCGATAAGAGAGTACAGATGTGCTGTTATAAGGCCCTCCCGACGTCATGCCGTATACCAATTCGAAGCTTGTGATGCGCCACATTGTGAAAAAGATGGAAATTGTCATCACGGTTTTGCGGATGCTCGGCCAAGTGATGCGGAAGAATATCTGTATCACATGCGCTCCGTCGATTCGCGCTGCTTCGTAAATATCATTCGAGATGAATTGCAATGCGGCCAGCACCAGAATGGCAAAAAACGGCACGTCCTTCCAGAGGTCGACCAGAATCACCGCCGCGCGCGCTGAGTCCACATGTACGAGCCAGTCGTAGAGGAAAGGCACGTTTGAGAGCCGAGAAATCAGGTCGTTAACGAATCCATAGGTGCCGTTGAAGCCCCACCGTGCGGCACGCGCGGCTACGATCAGCGGGATAGCCCAGGGGATGAGCGTGATCGTTCGCAAAAAACGGCGCCCGGAGAACTTCATATTGAGCATCAGAGCCAGCGCGATTCCCAGGATGATGTGGAAGGCCATGGAGATTACGGTAAAGATCAACGTAAATTCAAGGGATGCGAGAATCTTGTCGTCCTGGAACATTGCGATATAGTTGCTCAGGCCGCAGAAATCGCCAACGCCGCCTTTGATGATATTCAGGTCGCGGAAACTGTTGATGAATGTCTGAAAGATAGGGTATATCGTCGTTGCGGCGCGGATGAGGACGAGCGGGAGTACCATCAGCCAGGGGATCCATCGGTTGCGCCGTTTGCGGGTAGCGAGATTCACACCACTTCACTCCTTTTTCCACGCGGGGGGATCTACCCCCGCGTGGTTGTATCTGTCTGGAAGCGGTATCAGGCGAAAAACTCGTCGACGCATTCCTGCATGGATGAAACGTAGTCCTCGAAGGAAAGTTCGTCGCTCACATAGCGCTGGAACAGGGCGCCCACTTCATTCAAAAAGTCAGACGAATTCGCCGGCATCGGGCGCGGCACGAGCGTAGTCTCCGTCAGGTAGCTCCTGAGGTCTTCGAGGCCGCTGACATAGAAGTCCTCGTCGTCGATGACATCCAGACGACCGGGCAGTCGGTTGAACGTCTGCGCGTAGACCTTCTGCCCTTCGGCGCTGGCGGCCCACTCCATAAAGATCATTGCGGAATCCATGTTGGCCGCCGAAGCGTTGACGACATACTGCCAGCCGTTGGCGAACGTCGTTTCAGAGCCGAAGTCCAACATGGGCTTGATCTGTATGTCATCCTCGCCATAGCGCTCGGCGTTGACGTAGGTAGGCATGAAGCTCGAATAGTTGAGCATGCAGGCGACATCGCCGTCCATGATGCGCTGGTTGAGTTCGTTGTATTGATCGGCGAGCTGCGAAAGGGAAGTCCAGCCGTTGTCTACCAGTTCCTTGGCGAACTTTGCCGCAGCCTGCGTGTTCTCATTGGACCAATCGTAGAAGTCGCCGCCAAAGAGATTGACGAACTCGGCGATGTCGTTGAACACATAAGTCTGCTCCCAACCGCCGCCGTAGCCGTACACGTCCTGCTCCTTCATCGCCTCCATGAAGGCTTTGAAGTCGTCCAGTGTCTTGATCTCGGAGATGCCGGAACTCTCGAGATACTGATTGTTGACCCAGAAGCAGAAAATCTCCATGAACATCGGAATACCGTTGCCGTTGCTCATCTCGATGAACGCTTCGGGATAGGCGGCCTTGACTTCGTCAGTCATGATCTCGCTCAGGTCGGCGATATAGTCGGTGTTTTTCAGACCAACGATCATTTCCTGCTCTACAGAGATGATGTCCACACTGGAATCGCCGGAAGAAAGGATCGTGAACACCTTCGCGGTTCGGTCGGTGGTATTGCTGGGCATGGGGATCACTTCGATATCCAGGCCAGTCGCGGCTTCAGCGGCTGCAAGATATTCGTCAAAATTGCTCTGCGTCGTCGCGTCGTCCAACAGCATCGTCAGTTTTCCGCTTCCTTCGGCGGACGCTACGCCCAGAATGCCAAAAACGAGTGCCAATGACAGCAAAAGGGCAAGAGCTTTCTTCATGTTCATACCTCCGATCATTCGATGCGTCCTGATGATTCATCTTTGCGATCGGGCCCTGAAAGCAATTCGTTTGATGACGCATCTATACCATTATAATAGCAACGGAATATCAAAATCACAATATTAAAAATTATACTCATTTTATATTATTTTGCGATTTCGCGCACGGGATTTCTCAAAGATGCAATGGATAGCAATATAGCAAAGGGAAACAGCGCGCTAAAGAAAGAGATACAGAGCGTACAAGGGTTGCTCGGGTACCGACGGAACACACAAAGGGGCGCACTACGGAAAGCACCGCTTCCGCTGTGATCCAGTCCGCGACGAATACCTCTGCCCGGAGAAGCAACGGCTGACCTGGAAGACCACGACGCGCGAGGGATACCGCAATACTGCTGTGAAGGCAAGATTTTCAGGGGGGCGTCCGAGGCGAGCAGAATGTGTCGGAGCGAGCAAGAGCCGAAAGGTGATGAAGCGGCATGTGTGGCAGGACGCGCTGGAGAGAGTCGATGCGTTTACGAAAAATGCATCATGGCAAACAGATTTATGGATGACGGAAAGAGCTGGTCGAACGCTCCTTTGCGGAGGCCGAGGGCGCTATGCGCGCATGCTTGGAATACGGAACATGCGGGAACAGCGTTCCCTGACGGCGGCGATTCAGAACATCAAGAGGCTGGTGGCCTCTTGCCATTGTGCTTTTTCGAGCCGTTCCAACCGTTAACCCCAGCGCTAGTATCCAAACGCAGGGGGTTGTCAACGGTCTGAGCGGTTGCAATCAAATGTTCAACCGATCTTCCAGCGCATTCAGATCGTTCTGGGTGAAGTTATTCGGATTTATACCGCAACGATAGCAGGCAGCGTTGAAATCCTCTCTTGAAACCTGCGTAATGCCGGTTTTCAGGATTTCTTCTGCCACTGCGTCGATATGCGCATCTGTAATTCCATTATAGCCGGCCTGGTCAATGGCTGCCAGCTTCCAGGGTTCGTAGAACATTCTCTTTCTCCTCCTGCGGGGATCATTCCCTGACTGTAACTGCGCTGTTCCCCAATATTATACTTCAAATCAGAAGCTTTTGCAACGCATAGATCCTGCGTTCCTGTTTCCCTTTGTGTACGGGCGCCAAACATAGGCAACACGGAAGCAGGCAGGAACAGTCAGGGGAAGGGTGGAGATTTGCGAAGCAAATACTACCCGACCTTGACTGTGGTAAGGGAAACATAATGGGCTTTGGCCGTCCGGCGCAATGAGCCGGAGGGCCTTGTCTGCTACATGATCCCCCGATACAGGTCAAGCACCTCATTGGGGGACCTCATGCTCAGACAGGTCATGATATGGTCGTTGGATCGACGCTGATACGCGGCCAGCTGCTTGCGGCCATCCTCCAAACAGTACATCCGCATGCGTTTGTAGAACCGCAGCTCGTCCGTGCGGTGCTGGCGCTCCACCTTCCCGTTATGACGCGGGGTCACGATTTGGATCCGATGATATTCTATTCAGACAACGGCGGTATTTCAAAGACGGTCGCCATCGCTGCGCATTTGCGCGGGGCGGGGTCCCGCCTGCCCAATAGACAGCTGCCTAAGATCAGCTGCGGTACTGCCCGGGCGTCATCCCCACGAGCTTTTTGAAGACGCGGCAGAAGTAGCTCTGGTCGGCGAAGCCCAGGGCCACGGCGATGTCGGTGAGCGGATCGCGCGTAGAGAGCAGCAGCTGCTTGCCCTCCTCGACGCGCACGCGCAACAGGTATGCGTGAAAGGTTTCGCCCACTTTCTGGCGAAAGAGCGTCGCGAAATAGTTGGGGCTGAGGCCGATCTCTCCGGCCACAGAAGCTACGGTCAATGGCTGCGCATAGTGCGTGGAGATGTATTGCAGCGCCCGCCGGATGTGCGCGTTGCCCTTGTCGATCTTGCTGAACATGGTGCCGATGAAACTTTCCACCACTTCCTGCAGGAGCATGGAAATATCGTCGAAACTGCTCTGGCGGCTGATAAAGACGAGAAACTGGCTGTTGAGCGCGTAGATGCTGTCGGCGCGCGCCCCGCCTTCAATGGCGATGCGGGACAAAAGCGTTGTCAATTCAATGGCCCGCAGGCGGATCAGCTCCATATTGCCGCCCTCGGTGAAAAGCACATAGCCCAGCAGTTCGTTGAGCAGGGCCTTGGCCTCCTGCACGTTCCCCGTTTTTACCTTGATGAGCAGCGAAGTTTCCTTTTCATAAAAGAAATCGTGTGTCGAGGAGAGCTGCTGCGCCTTGTAGAGCTGCACCGTTTCGTTGATGCGCGATTGCTGCGCCAGTTTTTCCCGGGTCTGCAAAAGCACCGCGCGCTCAGAGATCAACAGGGGCGAAAGCAGATGGTCCACCAGCCGGCTCAGGTGGGTGGCGCGTTCCGGGGAGATGACCTTGATCTGCGGAAGGGCCTCGTACAGTTCGAGAGCGAGGGCGGGCGGCACCGGTTTTTGGGCGATGACGTCCGAGACGAGCGTGCTGTCCGGCTGATCCAGCAAAAACGGGCCGATGCGTATGCTGGCAAGCAGCTCGCTGCCGTTGAGCAGGGGAAAGGCGATGTGATTGAGCTGCGCGTGACAGGCGTAGATATATGCCTCGCCAAGCCGCTGGGCGCGCTCGCCGGCTTTGCGGCACATGTCCACGCATGTCGAGGGCGCGAAGATGTTTTTCTGCAGGAGCGTGCAGTAGCGCGCCGTTTCCCCAAAGGACAAAAGCGGCACGCCGTCTGCGCCGCTCAGCTGCAGGGGCAGACCTGTGTAATTGTGCAATGTTTCCAACACATCGGAGATGCGCTCGCGAGATACCAATTCAAAAATCCCAAATGCCATGTCAAATATCACGTCTTTTTTCAATAAATCGTTGGTTATTACAATTCACGCCCGACAGATACTATTATACTGAAATTAACAAAAAAGCGCAAGGAGGCAATTCCATGATCCTGGAAGACATTTCAGCAAAACTGCAGGCAGGCAAGGCGAAGGACGTCAAGGCGCTGGTGCAGCAGGCGATCGACGAAGGCATCCCTGCGAAGCAGATCCTGGAAGAGGGCCTGCTCAGCGGCATGAGCGTCATCGGTGAAAAGTTCAAGAACAACGAGATCTTCGTTCCTGAAGTGCTGATCGCCGCGCGCGCGATGAACATGGGCGCCTCCTTGCTCAAGCCGTTGCTGGCGGAAAGCGGCGTCAAGGCGACTGGCAAGGCCTGCATCGGCACGGTCAAGGGCGATCTGCACGACATCGGCAAGAATCTGGTGAAGATGATGCTGGAGGGCAAGGGCCTCGAGGTCATCGACCTGGGCACGGACGTCTCTCCAGAGGCGTTCGTCAAGGCTGCGCAGGAAGAAAACTGCCAGATCATCTGCTGTTCGGCGCTTCTGACCACCACCATGGGCGTGATGGGCGAGGTCGTCAAGGCGGTGACGGACGCAGGGTTGCGCGACAAGGTCAAGATCATGATCGGCGGAGCGCCGGTGACCGAGGCGTTCTGCCGCCAGATCGGCGCGGATGCCTATACGCCGGACGCGGCTTCTGCCGCGGATCGCGCCGCCGCCTATTGCAGCGAACAGTGAATGGAGGCGGGATGCGCGATGAACACGACACAGCTTCTTTGGCAGGCGGCCGCTCCGGCCAACAAGCGGGCGCTGCCCATACTCTCCTTTCCCGCGGCGCAGAAGATCGGCGTCAACGTCAATGAACTGGTACATTCCGCCCAGCTGCAGGCCGACGCCATGACCTATGTGGCGCAGCACACGCCCACGGCGGCAGCGGTGAGCCTGATGGACCTCTCCGTCGAGGCGGAGGCGTTTGGCTGCGATGTACGCTTTTCCGAGGATGAGGTGCCCACCGTCGTCGGTCAGCTCGTCGGAGACGCCGAGGCGGCCAGGACGCTGCAAGTCCCCTCGCTGGACAAGGGCAGGGCGCCGCTGTGCGTCGAGGCCGTGCGGCTGGCCAAGAGCCGCGTGCAAGACCGCCCCGTGCTGGCGGGCGTCATCGGGCCGTTTTCCCTGGCGGGCCGGCTGATGGATGTGACTGAGATCCTCTATACCTGCTATGACGAGCCGGAAGCGGTCGCCACCGTGGTGGAAAAGGCCGCCGACTACCTGATCGGCTACATCCGCGCTTTTGCCGGAGCCGGAGCGGACGGCGTGGTCATGGCGGAGCCCCTGGCGGGCCTGCTCAGCCCGGAGATGGCCGAGGCGTTTTCCTGCTGCGCGGCCAGGCGCATCGTCGAAGCCGTACAGACCGAGGATTTCCCCGTAGTCTACCACAACTGCGGCAATATCACCGTGGCCATGCTGCCCAGGCTGCAGCAGATCGGCGCGGCGGCCTACCATTTCGGCAACTCCATCTCCATGAAGGAGTTTCTGGAGCATGCGCCCGCGGATATGCTGTGCATGGGCAACATCGACCCCGCCGGCGAGTTTGCGGGCGGCACGCCGCAGAGCATCCGCCAGGCGACGCTGACGCTGATGGACGAGTGCGGCGCCTGCGCCAACTTCGTTCCATCTTCCGGCTGTGACATCCCCTTCCACGCCAAGTGGGAGAACATCGACGCTTTCTTCGCCGCCGTGGACGATCACAACCGCGGCGCGCGCTGAGGTGAATGTCATGACGACCGTTCAGTTCCGGGACGCTGAACGCCTTGAACGCGCGGCTCTTGAATGCGGCGCGTTCAAGGCATGCGTGTTGCCGGTATCGGCCATCGTTCTCAACAAGGAGTTCCGCGGCATCTGTGGAACCAATCAATGCGGCGCCTACGGGCGCTACTGGGTCTGCCCGCCCGCCTGTGGCGATATCGAAACGCTGATGGCCAGAGTGCGCGCCTGTGATCTCGCGCTGCTTTATCAGACGGTGGGCGCGCTGGAGGACAGCTTCGACGTCGAGGGCATGCAGCGCGCCAAGCTCGAGTATTCGCGCGTGGGCCAACGCCTTTTGCGCGCGTTTCCCGACGCGGCGCTGCATCTGGGCGCGGGCGGCTGCCCGCTGTGCGAACGCTGCACCCTGCCGGACGGCCAACCCTGCCGGTATCCCGACAAGGCGCTGATCTCCATGGAGGCCTGCGGTGTCGATGTCTATAATACCACCAGAGATACGCCGTTGAAGTACATCAACGGACAGGATACCGTGACCTATTTTGGAATGGTTCTGTTCAGGGAGGGTGCCTATGCCGAAACTGACGGTACGTCGCGGTGACGCGACGTGGACGATCCCCTTCGAAAGCGGCCAGAGGCTGGATGAGGTGTTGATCGCGCATGACCTTGCCGTGCCGCGGCCCTGCGGCGGTCGGGGCGTGTGCGGTAAGTGCGCGGTCGAACTCTCCGGCCAGGTCTCCGCCCCCAACGCCGCGGAGCGGCGGGCGGGCCGGCGGCTGTCCTGTCAGGCGCTACTCATGGGAGACGCGCTGGCCGTGTTGCCGGATGACGGCGGCATGGAGCAGATCGCGCTTTTCAGCGACGCCGCTGCGCGCGCCGTCAAGCCCACGGCGGGCAGACTGGGCGCGGCGGTGGACATCGGTACCACCACGCTGGCCTGCAAATTGTACGACCTGCGCGATGGCACTTGCCTGTCCGAAGCGGGCCGACGCAACCCGCAGACCGCTGTGGCCGCGGATGTGATGGGCCGCGTCGGCCATGCCATGGATGGCGGCCTGGATACGCTGCGCCGCCAGGCTGGGGAGGCTGTGGAAGGCATGCTCAGGGAATCGTGCGCCCGCGCCGGCGTGTCGTTTGAAGCGCTGGATGCGCTGGTCGTCACCGGCAATACCACCATGCTCTACCTGCTCACCGGCAGGGACCCGCGGGCGCTTTCCCACGCGCCGTTCCTTGCCGATTACCTCTTCGATGAGGAGACGGAGCTGTTCGGCCGCAGGACCTATCTGCCGCCCTGCATGCACGCCTTTGTGGGCGCGGACATCTCCTGTGCGGTACTGGCTGCCGGCCAGTGCGATGGCGACGGCATTTCCCTGTTGACAGATATTGGCACCAACGGCGAGATCGCCCTCTGGAAGGACGGCGTTCTCCGCGTGGCCTCTACGGCGGCAGGGCCGGCATTTGAGGGCGCGGGCATCTCCTGTGGGTGCGGCAGCGTGCGAGGCGCCATCGACCGCGTCTGGCTGGAGGGGAAGGAAGTGCGCGCGCACACCATCGGCGAGGCGAGCGCTGTGGGCGTATGCGGCTCGGGCCTGATCGACGCGATCGCGGCGTTTTTGCGGCGCGGCGACATCGAGGAGACCGGCGCCACGGAGGAAGAACGCCTCGCGTTGCGCGACGGCGTTGCGCTCATGCCCAAGGATATTCGCGCCGTGCAGCTCGCCAAGGCCGCCATTGCCGCCGGCATGGAAACGCTGATGCGCAGCGCACAGACCGCGCCAGAGGAGATCGGGACGCTTTACATCGCCGGAGGATTCGGGAGCCATCTGAACGTGGACAGCGCGGCGACCATCGGTCTGATCCCTGACGCGCTGGCGGGAAGCGTGCGCATCCTCGGCAACGCGGCGTTGGCAGGAGCCGCACGGCTGCTCCTGGATACGGACGCCATTGCCCGCATCCGCGCCATATGCGCGCGCGCCACCTTTGTAAATCTGGGCGGGGATCCCCTGTTCAACGAGCTGTATGTGGATCACATGTTCTTTTGACACGGCGGCACTGCGCAGCAGGGCGCCGACAAAACCCATGCAAGCGAAAATCGCCCCGAATAGATCGGCGGCGATTTTTCTTTCGCGGCTCGCGGGCCTTTCCAACGCTCTGCCGGTCCGCCCGCTTTGCCGACGTTCCGCGATGGTTGTCAATTCGCCCCTTCGATCTGGTTGAAAAATCCGCTGTTCTGGCGGCGGTATTTTGCCGGCGTGATGCCCTCGACGGCCTTGAAGCGCTGGATGAAGTGGCTCATATCGTAAAAACCCAGATCCTGCGCGATCCGCTCCACCGACCATTTGGTCGTGAGGAGCAGATAGCGCGCGTTGCTCATGCGCTGGCGCATCAGGTATTGCGAAAAAGTCATGCCGAAAATGCGGGAAAAGCGCGCGGAAAAGTAGGAGGGGTTATAGCCGAACACCCTCGCCACATCGGACAGCGCCAGCTGCTCGGAAATGTGCTTGTTGATGTATCGCAGGATCTTCTGATCCACAGCGCTGATTTCCAGATCGCTTTCAACGCTGCTGCACATGTGCATCAGCATTTCGTAGATGATCCGGCTGACGATCGGCCCCCGCTGATTGGGCTGATAGAGGATCGATGTGCAAAGATCGGTCAGCGTTTCAAAGAGATCGCCGCTGTATACCGCGCCGCCGGAATCCAGAATGTACTGCGCGACCTGCGCGCTGTTGCTGCCGGCAAATTCGACCCATACCAGCCCCATTGGATCGGAGGGATCGGAGCGGTATTCGTGCGGCTCATGGGCGGCGAGCAGAAACGCCTGTCCGCGCCCAAGCTCGTATGTGCGATCCCGCACGCGCACGCAGCCGTGCCCCCGAAAGACGCAGTGGATGACGTTAAAGCTGTAACTCTCGTCCCGCAGGATATGAAAGTCCGGCGGCGTCGCGGCGACGATGCCCGCCCGATTGACCTGTATGAACAGCCCGTCCAGCGGGATGGGGGTGGGAGCGATATAAAAATCATCATGCGGGCATCCATCCAGAAGCCGCAGCGCTTCATTCCCATTTATCAAACCCATAGGATCACCTCCTGTTCCATGCGAAAATTATACCGTAAATTCAGCGTTTTGTCTATAATTTTCAAATGAAATCAAATGAAGTTTGCGAATGTGATATTTCAAAAAACCAAAATATATACAGTTTTATCGCGAGAACATACATGGCTTTCGCAGCCTGAAACGATTATCATTAAGGAAAAGAGCGATGATTCTGGAGGTCGATCGGCAATGAAGCGCATAGCGCAGGTGATCCGCGTCAAGCCGGAAAAGCTGGAATTGTACCGGCAGTTGCATCTCAATCCATGGAAGGCCGTCGCTGAAGAGATCGAGCGCTGCAACATACGCAACTATTCGATCTATCTCTTTGGAGACGTGCTGTTTTCCTATTTTGAATATGTCGGCGAGGACTACGACGCCGACATGCGCCGGATGGCGGAGCATGCGGAAACGAAACTCTGGTGGTCTCTGACAGACCCGTGCCAGCAGCCGGTCGAAGGAGCGCCGGAGGGCGAATGGTGGCATGCAATCGAGGAAGTCTTCCATCAGGACTGAGGGACGGATACATGAAAACGATCCTCTGCTTTGGCGATTCCAACACCTATGGCGAAAGCCCGGAAGGATATGGCCGCTATGAGCGCCACGAGCGCTGGACGGGCCGCTTGCAGGCCGCGCTCGGGGCGGAGTACCTGGTGATCGAGGAAGGGTTGAACGGCAGGACGACCGTCTGGGAGGACCCCGTCGAAGGCGACAAGTGCGGCAGGGCGCATCTGCCCGTCTGTCTGGAGAGCCACGCTCCGCTTGATCTGGTGATCCTCATGCTGGGGACAAACGATCTCAAAGCGCGCTTCCACGCGACGTGCGCGGACATCGCGCTGGGCGCGGAAAGGCTGGTGCGCATGATCCTGCGCGCCGACAACGGTCGCCGCGCGCAGCCGCCGCAGATCCTTCTGGCCGCGCCGCCCCTGATAAACAGGACCACCTTTCTGGGAGAGGTGTTTGGCGACCGCAGGGCGGATTCTGAACGCCTGGGAGCGCTGTACAGGGCCGTAGCTGAACGCAACGGCGTGGAGTTCATCGACATTGCGGGCGTTGCCGGCCCCTCCCCGCTGGACGGGCTGCATTTTGACCGCGAAGCGCACAGCAGGGTCGCCACGGCGTTTGCGGAAAAAGTACGACAAATCTTCCTGGGATAGACGAGGAGGCGCATTGCTTTGGAAAAAGAGAGGCAGAACAAAAGCATCGTTCGGCGCGTATTCGGACGGCCTGAGCTGACGGTCTTGCTCGCGGTGCTGATCCTTGGCGCGATCTTTTCGATGTTCTCGCGGAACTTTCTTTCATCCTACAACATATACACGCTCTCGCGGACGGCCGCGCTGTACATGTTCATCGCCCTTTCGCAGACGATGGTCATCATCGTGGGCGGCATGAATCTTTCGCTCGGCTACATCGGCGGCATGAGCGTGGTCACGGTCGGGCTTTTCATGCAGGATCTGCACGCTTCCGCGTTTGTGGCGGTGACGGCGGCGCTGTTGGTGGGATTGCTCGCGGGCTGCTTCAACGGCCTGGTCATCACCCGCCTCAAGCTCAATTCCTTCATCGTCACGCTTGCCACCAGCTTCATCTATCAGGGCCTGGTCACCGGCGTATCGGAGGGCTTTCCCTACACGGAGCTGACGGAGGGCTTCACCTGGTTGGGGCGCAGCATGTTCCTCGGCCTGCCCCTGATGCTCTACTTCGCGGCGATCATGCTGATCGTGATCTGGTTCGTATTTCGCTATACGGTGACGGGGCGGCGGCTGCTGGCCACGGGTGGCAACCCGGTCGCGGCGCGCATGGCGGCGGTGAACACCGACCGTTCCGTCGTCATCGCCAACACGCTCTCCGGCCTGTTCGCGGCCATCGCGGGCATTTGCGCGGTATCCATGAACGGCTCGGCGCAGCCGACCACCGGCGGCGACTGGATGATCTATTCCTTTGCGGTCTCCGTTATCGGCGGCACCGCGCTGGCCGGCGGTGTGATCCAGCCCCTGGGCCTCTTTATCGCCGCCTACCTGATCGTCATGATCAAAAACGGCCTGGTCATGGCCAACGCGAACATCTATTTTGAGCAGACGTATCTTGGCCTGATCCTGCTCCTTGCCGTTTCCCTCGCGCCCATCAGCGCCTGGCTCAAGGAGGCAAAGCGCCGCAGCAAATTCCGCAATTCCCGCCGCGGCGAGTGAAAAACGAACCAATGAACGCTTCGGCGCTCATGCGATAATGAACAACAAAATGGAGGTAAGAAACATGAAGAAGATCCTTTCCATGGTGCTGCTCTGCTGCCTGCTGCTTTCCATTGGCGCGGGCGCCGTGGCGGAAGGCCAGTACGTCTGGTATTTCCCCACCGCCCATTCCTACGCCGACGAGGTCATGGGCTATGTCGAGCAGTACATTGCCGATTCCGGGATCGACGTGCGCATCATGATCGGCGCCGACTGGGAGCAGTCGACGCAGGACGCCAACCTGCAGGCGCTCGTGGCGGACGGCTACACCAACATGTCCGTCTATCCCGCCTCTGACGGCGCCGCCGGCCTGTTTGACGAACTGAAGAGCTTCGGCGTGAACGTGATCACCTACGGCGCCGGCACCAGCCAGGCGACCGAGCAGTTCTGCGTCGCCACAGACGTGCAGGCGGCGGCCTACTCCGCTTGCGACTACGTGATCGACGCTATGGGCGGCACGGGCGGCATCCTCAACGTTCTGGAGGTGCTGACCGACACCAACACGCTCAAGCGCAAGGACGGCATCGACGCCTGCATCGCCGAACACGAGGGCGTGGAACTGGTGCAGGAAGTGGCGGGCATCACGAACATCGAAGAAGGCGTTGAGAAGATCTCCTCCGCGCTGTACGCCAACCTCGAAAACATCAACGGCATCGTCTGCACCGGCAACATGTCCTCCTCCGCCGCTGTGCAGGTGCTGGACGACTACTATGAGCGCAATCCCGACGCCGCGAAGATCTATCTGGTGACGATCGACACCCCCGAAGACGTGATGAACGGCATCGAGTCCGGCATCGTCTACGGCACAATCGCCCAGAACACCTTCGCGCATGGCTACATCCCGTTTGAGATCCTCCGCTTGATGAACGAGGAAGGCTACACCAAGGTGGAAGGCACCTACTTCATCGACTCCGGCTGCGTGCTTGTGACCAAGGATAACATCGACACCTTCAACGACGATCTGCAGGGCGTCACCGACCAGATCATCGCCGATCTGACCACCGTGTATCTCACGAAATAAGCTGGAACTCCTCCGCCTCCGCCGCGACAGACGCGTTGCGGCGGGGGCGTGACCGGCGTCGAACGCTACGACGACATCGCTTGCATCAGGGGAGTCGCATATGCTTGAAGCTAGAAACATCACAAGGGAATTTCCTGGCGTAAAGGCGTTGGACGATGTGTCGGTGAAGTTTGAGAAGGGGGAAGTCCACGCGCTGATGGGAGAAAACGGCGCGGGCAAATCCACCCTGATGAAGATCATCACCGGCATCTATCGCCCGGACCAGGGCGCCGTATACATAGATGGCCGCAAGGTCACGCTGCGCGATTACGCGGATTCCGCCGCCTACGATATTTCCATGGTGCATCAGGAGATACAGGTGATCCCCGCCTCCACCGTTGCTGAAAATATCGTCATGGACAAGATGAAGCAGTTCCGCGGCCGCCTTGGCGCGCTGGACTGGAAGCGCATCAACGAAACGGCGAAGACCTATCTCGACATGGTGGAGCTGGACGTGCGCCCCACGGACATCATCGGCCAGATGACCGCCGCGCAGAAGCAGCTCATCCAGATCGCAAAGGCGCTCTCCGCCAACGCCCAGTATATCCTCATGGACGAGCCGACGTCCTCCCTGACGCAATACGAGGCGGAAAACCTCTTCCGCATCATCCGCAAGCTGAAAGAGGAAGGGCGCTGCATCATCTTCGTGTCGCACAAGATCGAAGAAGTGCTGGAGATATGCGACCGCGTGACCGTCCTGCGCGATGGCAGGGTCATCGGCACGCGCCCCGTAGCGGAGCTGAGCCGCAACGATCTGGTGAAAATGATGATCGGGCGCGATGAGAACATCGAACACATGGGCTCGCTCGATATTGGCGAGGAAGTCGTCCTCGATGTGCGCCATGTCGGGCGCAGCGGCATGTTTGACGACATCAGCCTGCAACTGCGCAAGGGCGAGATCCTCGGCCTGTATGGGCTGGTCGGCGCCGGACGCACGGAGTTCGCGCGCCTCATCGTCGGCGCGGACCGCATGGATACCGGCGAGGTCTACGTCAACGGAAAACGCGCGCACATTCGCAGCATGCGCGACGCGGTGGAAAAATACCACATGTGCTACGTCACGGAGAACCGCAAGGAGGAGGGCCTGATCCTGCCCTTCAACGTGCGCGACAATATGACGCTGACCATATTGCGCGCAATGCGCGACAATTTCCACAAGATCAGCAACAAAAAGTGCCGCGCCGCCACGGCGTCCATGATCGGGCAGATGAACATCAAAACGCCTTCGCAGGAGACGAAGGTGGAATCCCTCTCCGGCGGCAATCAGCAAAAGGTTTCGATCGGCAAATGGCTCGCGGCCGGTTGCGATATACTCATCATCGACGAACCGACCGTCGGCGTGGACGTGGGCGCCAAGCGGCAGATCCACGAGATCATCTGGGATCTGGCGAAAAACGAGGGGAAGTCCATCATCCTGATTTCCTCGGATATGACGGAAATGATCACATTGGCAAGGCGCATACTCGTGTTCCGCGATTTTCGGATCACCGCGGAATTGCAGGGCCTTAACGAACGCGCCTTCGGCTATGCGGAAGTCAGCGAAAAGATCGGCGCCGCCATGGCCTGACGAACAGGAGGAAAGCAATGACCAGCAGAGAACGCATTCTGGCGTCCATCGCGCATCGCGAGCCGGACCGCTTGCCGCGCGATCTGGGCGCGACACCCAGTTCCGGCATCTCGGCGATCGCCTACAACCGCCTGGTGAAGTATACCGGCCTGAACTGCGGCCCGGCAAAGATATACGACGTGGTGCAGCAGGTGACACAGCCGGACGACGCGGTGCTTGACCACTTCCATATCGACTGCGTGGATGTCGGCCGCATGTTCAACGAAAAGCCGGAGGATTGGAAGCCCTTCCCGCTCGCCGATGGCAGCGTGGGCCTGATCCCCATTTGGTTCGACCCGATCCACAAGGAGGACAACAGCTGGATCGTGATGAAAAACGGCGTGCAGATCGCGCGCATGCCGGAGGGCGCGACATTCTTCGATGGCACCTATTGCCCCTATCCCGGCGACGAGCTTCCCGAGGATCTGAGCGATCTGGACGCGCAGATGGATATGGTGCTATGGCAGGCGATGGTGCATTCGCCCTGGGATCACGCCAATGAGGCGGATTTCTGGCCCAAATTGCGCGAGCGCGCCCTGCAATTGCGCGCGCAGAGCGATCGTGCCATCATGATCGTCTGCGGCTGCAATCTGTTTGAGTGGGGCACATTCCTGCGCCGCATCGACAATTTCCTCTGCGATTTGATGATCGACGAGGACGGCGTGGCGCGCCTGCTGGACGCGCTGCTTGAGCGCCATCTGAAAACGCTGGAGAATGTCTGCCATTATGTCGGCGATGTGTGCGACATCCTGCGCTTCGGCGACGATCTGGGCATGGATACCGGCCCGTTCATGCAGCCGGAGATCTACCGCCGCCTGTTCAAGCCCCGCCACGCGAAGCTGAACGAATACGTCCACAAGCATTCCGGCATGAAGACGTTTTTGCACTCCTGCGGCTCCATCTACAAGCTGCTGCCAGACCTCATCGAGGCGGGATACGACATCATCAACCCCGTGCAGTTCGTGGCGCGGGACATGGAAGCCAGGCGCCTCAAGCGCGAATTTGGCAAGGACATAACCTTCTGGGGCGGCGGCTGCGACACGCGGCGCATCCTCAACCATGGCACGCCGCAACAGGTCCGCGACCATGTGGCGGAGATGATCGAGACCTTTGCCCCCGGCGGCGGTTTCGTGTTCAACACCGTACACAACATCATGCGCGACTGTCCCCCGGAAAACATCGTCGCCATGTTTGAAACGGTCGACCGCTATTAAACTTTCCGGCGTCACTCCGCACAAAGAAACGACCGCGCGTCTTCCGCAGACATTTTTACAGGACATGAGCGTGAAAAAGCGCCGCCCGCAGCAAATCGGTCGGCGCTTCGCGTCCTTTGCCCAACAAGCCTCGTGCCTCGCGGCAGCCGTTGGTGTTATTTTGAGCTGTTTTGACCTGTTCCAATGCCCACGCCGTCCCTTCATTCAAGGAACGGCGCGGGCATTTTCGTGGATATGATTTGCCGGGTAACGGTGGAATGCGCCGTTGGACGCGCGGACTCCCTCCTGGAGGTTTTGCTGTTCGCGGCCAGGGAATACGGTTCCCCGGTACGCCCCAAGCAGAGTGTCTGCAAGGGCGGCGAGGCGAGCCCAGCCTCCGCCTTCTCAGCGCGCCCTCTGTTCCGCGCGGTGGCGGGAATAGGCTTCCGTTGCCATGATGATCACGAGTATGAGGCCGCGGATGCCGGTTTGATAGTACGTATAAATGCCCATCAGATCCAAAGCGTTGGTGATGATCTGGAAAATGAAGATGCCAATGATGCTCTTGCCAATGCCACCTATGCCGCCGATCAGGCTCGTGCCGCCGATGACCACGCCGGTGATGACAGAGAGCGACACGTTGTCGCCCTGTATGGCGGACGCGGTATTGAGGCGGGATGCGTTGAGTACGCCGGCGATCCCAGCGCTCAGGGCGCTCAACATGAAGATCGACGCCTTGGTCGACCGCGTATTGACGCCGCTGCTGTGCGCGACTTCCATGCTGCCGCCAATGGCGTAGACATTGCGCCCGTAGCGGGTGCGATTCAGCACATAGGAGGTCGCCAACACCAGCAGAATCATGGCCAGAACCATGTAAGGCACGCCCAGCAGGTCGCCGTTGCCAAGCTGGCTGAACCATGTGTTGGTGCTGGCAATGGGGTCGCCGTCGGAGATCCGCAGAGCCACTCCTTTGAAGATATTGCTGGTGCCGATGGTGACGATGAACGAGCTGATGCCACAATACGCCACAAGAAAGCCGTTGAACGCGCCGATCGCGACCGCGCAGACGAGGGCGAACAGTATGCTAGCCACCTGTCCGATGGACGGCTCCAGCATGATGGCGATGAGGCCGGAGAGCGCGAGCGTCGAACCAATGGACAGGTCAAAATCGCCGCCGATGATCGCAAACGTCATGCCGCAGGCCATGATGCCGTAAATGGCGGTCTGGGTAAACAGGTTGATGATATTGTCCCGCGTGAGAAAGAAAGGGGAGAGGACGCTCACCACCGCGATCAGCAGAATGAGCATGAACAGTGTCCTGTGCCTGACGGCAAACTGGAAGCATTTTTTCATAGTCCAGCCCTCCTACGCCTGCTTGCGGCGATTCACGACGTCAATGGCGATGGCCAGCACCAGTATGCAGCCTTTGACGATGGCCTGATCGTGCGCGCCAAAGCCGAGCAGATTCATGGCGTTGGAGATCATGCCCAACGTCAGTACGCCAACGAACGCCTTGAAGATGCCGCCGACGCCGCCGGACAAACTGACGCCGCCCAGAACAGCCGCGACGATCGCGTCCATTTCATAACCCGTGCCCGCAGTAGGCGTAGCGCCCAGCGTGCGGGAGGTGAGAATGATGGCGGCCACGGCGCTCATGAACCCGGAAATGCAGTAGGCGACAAGGCTGATATTGCCGGGATCCACGCCGGACATGCGGCTGCAAACGGGGTTGAAACCCGCCATGTGCATCCTCCGGCCAAACAATGTGCTGTGTTCAAGAACAGAAAGCAGGATCACGAAAGCCAGGAGGATCAGGAAGGGCAGCGGCAGGTATTGTAAGTACACCTTCATGCCCAGGGCGTTGTAGAAATCCGATTTGCTGCCCTGCAGGGAAAAGCCGCCGGTATAGAGCAGGCTCGCCGCCGCAAAGATCAGCTGCGTGCCGAAGGTGATCATCAGCGATTCGCCGGAATTGGCGTGTACGAGCTTGATGATCAGCCCATTGACAAGGCCGAACAAGAGTCCGGCCAGCAGCGCGCAGAGGATGGCGAGGCCGGCAGGCATGTACTCCTGAAAGGAGAGCGCGATCAGCCCGGTGAACGATACGATACCGCTGACGGAAAGATCCATGTGCCCAGTGATCAGCACGCAGCTCACGCCGATGGTGATCAGGCCCAGCACGCAGTTCTGGCGGGCGATGTTGAGTACATTGCGCACGGAAAAGAAGTTTGGCGCCAGAATGGAGGCGATGATGAACACAAGGGCGAACAGCAACAGGCTCGACTGCCTGTACGCGAAGCGTCTCAGCTTGGTCTTCATGCTTTGGCCTCCTCCAGTATCGCGAGCTTCATGATGTTCTCGCTGGTCATGTCCGCGCCGCACAGCTCGCCCCGTATCCGGCCCTCGTGTACCACCAGCAGGCGATCGCTCATTTCGATGACCTCGGAAGTTTCCGAAGAGATGATGATGATCGACCGTCCCTCGTCCGCGAGGCGATTGATCAGCTGATAGATCTCGTATTTCGCGCCCACGTCGATGCCGCGGGTGGGCTCGTCGAGGATGAGGATCTCGGCATCGGTATACAGCCACTTGGCGACGACCACCTTCTGCTGGTTGCCGCCGGAAAGGTTCATGGCCACCACGCCCGTGTCCGGGGCCTTGATCTGCAGCACTTTGAGGTAATCCGCAGCCACCGTCTTTTCCGTCCTGCGGCTGAGAAAGCCCTTTTTGCCGATCTTGCGCAGGGCGGCAAGCGTGATATTTTCGCCGATGGACGACTCAAGGACCAGCCCCTGCGTCTTTCTGTCCTCGGTCAGCATGCCCATTTTGTGCGCTATCGCCTCCCGGGGAGAGGTGATCGTGACGGGCGCGCCGTGGATCAACACTTCGCCGGCATCCGCCCGGTCTGCGCCGAAGACCGCGCGCAGGATCTCCGTTCGCCCCGAGCCGACCAGACCCGCGATGCCGAGGCGTTCGCCCTTGCGCAAAGTGAAATTCACATCTTCAAAGAAGCCGTGTCGGCAAAGGCCGCGAACCTCCAGCACAGTTTCGTCACAAGCGCGGCCGTTCCGGCGCGGGAATTCCTGATCGAGGCTCCGGCCCACCATCAGCGAAATGATCTCGTTCTTGGTAATATCCTCGATCCTGCTCGTTTGGATGACTTCTCCGTCGCGCACGACGGTCACGGAATCGCAGACGCGGAAGATCTCCTCCAGGCGATGGGAGATATAGATGACGGTGACGCCGCTGCGCTTCAAATCCTCGATGATTTTGAACAGGCTCTCGATCTCGACATTGGTCAGCGTGGCGCTGGGCTCATCCATGATGAGTATCTTCGGCGCGAAGGAGAGCGCCTTGGCGATCTCCACCATCTGTTTTTCGGCCACGGAAAGCGTCCCCACCAGCGTGCGGGAATCTGCCTTCAGGCCGACGCGGTCGAGCAGCTTTTTTGCGTCGCTGTGCGTCTTTGCCCAGTCTACGCCCCGTATGCCCTTGCGCGGCAGGCGATTGATAAAGATGTTCTCCGAAATGCTGAGGGAATTGATGAGATTGAATTCCTGAAAGATGATGCTCAGGCCGAGTTTCTGCGCCTGCAGCGGCGTGACGATATTGACCTCCTTGCCGTCGATGAGGATGCGCCCGGCGTCCCTGGAGATGACGCCCGTAAGCACCTTCATCAGCGTGGATTTGCCAGCGCCGTTCTCGCCCACAAGCGCGCGAACTTCGCCACGATCCACCGAGATGGAGATGTCCTTCAGCGCCTTTACGCCGGGGAACGCCTTCTCGATATGTTCCAGTTGGAGTATGGGAGTCCGCGTGTTTTCCATTCTCGCAAGCACCATCTTTCTGTCAGGAAAAATCTGCGCCCCTCCCGCGGAAGGCCGCGCATGGACGAGCGGAAGAGGCGAAGACTGCCTCTTCCGCAAACAACGTTCAGTCTACCAAAGCAGGGAAGTGTCGTAATCGTCGATGTTGGTGGCGTCCAGCACCTGGATCTCGCTCTTCAGCCACGGCTCGACCTCTTCGCCGTTGATGGCCTTGTACAGCGCCTCCACCGCGTTGCTGCCCTCAGCGGTCAGGGGTTGTACTGCGGTGCCGATGATGTCGCCGTTCTTGACCATGTCGTAGCCGTTCTGGCTGCCGTTGTAGCTGACGACGGCGACGTCCTCGCCCGTGTAGCCCATGGACTTCATGGCTTGGACCACGCCAACGCACATGGTGTCGTCCTGCGAGAAGATGCCGTCAATGTCGGGATAGCGGGTCAGCAGGTCCTCGGTCGCGGCCATGGCCTTGGCGGTGTCGAAGTCCGCGGCCAGTTTGGCGACGACTTCGATCCCGGTGTCGGCGACGGCGTCCTCAAAGCCCTCGGTGCGGCGAGTGGTGGCGGAGGTGCCCGCCTGCCCCTCGATGATGGCTACCTGGCCTTCGCCGCCGAGCGCCTCTGCAAGTTTCTCGCCCGCGTTGTAGCCAACGTCGTAATCGTCCGCGCCGCTGTAGGAGACCACGTATTCGCGGCCGGATTCGTCGATGTCCATGGACGCCATGACCACCGGGATGCCAGCCTCGTAGGCCTGCTTTACCACAGAGACGATGGAAACGGCGTCAACGGGATTGAGTACGATGCCGTCCACACCCTGCGAGATCAGGGAACTCATCTGGTCAGTCTGCTTGGTGGCGTCAAATTCGGCGTCCAGCTCGATCAGCTCCATGCCGTATTCGGCGGCCTTGGCGTTCACGCCCTCGGCCATGACCTTGACGGCGGGAGCGCTGAGCATACAGTAGCAAACGCCGATCCGCAGAGGTTCTTCAGCAACGGCGGCGCCGAAGCTGATCAGTGCCATGGTCAGCACCAGGACAAAAGCCAGGACTCTCTTCATGTTCAATTTCCTCCTTGTATTTTCTAGGGCATGCAGCCCCAATGCACGTTGCGGAGCTACAGGGTCCGATCAAACCAGGCGACAATATCCGTGAATACGACGTCGCGGTTGGGATCCTGCGGAATATTGTGTTCGATCCCCTCGTATACCTTGAACTGCTTCACTTCGGACGCGACTGCCGAGAACATGCGTTCGGACTGCGCGATGGGAACGACGTTGTCCGCTCCGCCATGGGCGAAAAAGATCGGGCAGGTGATCGCCGGGCAATGATCGATCGGGCGGTAGTCCATCATATCGCGGATGGAGGCGAGCGAGACATACGCGTTCACGCCAGTCAGGAAACTCTCCTGTTCCAAATCGCGCTTTTCCTGTTCGCTTGCCATGTACATCTCCACCGCGGAGACGATGCTGGAGCGGCCGGTCAGCGCGAGCAGCTCCCGGTCGCGCTCAATGCGGGCCAGAAAGCCTTCAAAGTCAGCGTCCGCGTTTTTCCACATCGCTTCGATCCACGCATAGCAGTCGGCGATGCCGCCCATGGCGACCACGCTGCGCACGCGCCTGTCCATCCCCGCGACATAGACAGAGGTAGCCGCGCCCATGCTGATGCCGGCAAGGCCGACGCGGGCCCTGTCCACGAAGGGCAGCGCGCTGACATAGGAAATGGCGTTTGCCAGATCGGCGGGCCATTCGCTGGCACAGTTGAGCGTGTAGCGGCGCGCATCCTCTCCGCAACCGCGGAAGTCAAAACGCGCGGTGACATACCCGGCGCGGTTCAGAGTCGCCGCGAGGGCGTCCAGACCATCGGATCTGTGCCGGCTGTGTCCATGGCTTAACACGACCGCCGGCAGGGGAGCCGTCTGCCCGTTTTCAGGAAGACCGACGGTAATATTCTTCCAAAAGCCACCCGTATAGAATTTGTTTTCGTATTCCATGGCGCTGATCCCCTTCTGTGATAAATTAAGCATATCACAAATAAAACACTCAAGCACGCCGATTTGTGAATAATTTCGTGAAACGTTTTATGAATCATTTACAAACGAATGTTGATTGTGATACTATAGAATGCGAAGCGAGGTGTTTCCAATGCCGACGATCAAGGATGTGGCGCGTCTGGCCGGCGTTTCCATTTCAACGGTCTCGAACTATCTCAACAATAAGCCCAATCTCAGCGCGGAAACGGCTGTGCGTATCCAGGCCGCCATCGACTGTCTGCACTATGTGGCGCAGGATTCCGCGCGGGAGGTCAAACGCGGCTGCATCGACGACGTGGGTGTCATCCTGCCCAACATATCCGAGCCCTATCTTGAAAAGCTCATGGCTGGCGTGAAGGGATTTCTTTCGCAAAACGGCCGGAATATACAGCTCATGCTCACCGACGGGAGCGCCATCAACGAATCGCGGATGCTCAAAAACCTCATTGGCAAAAAAGCGACCGGCATCATCCTTTACACCTGCCAGCCGGAAAACAGCCGGATCTTTGAAACGCTCGCCTGCTCCGGCATCCCTTATGTGCTGCTGGATCGCCGGCCGGAAGACCTGGACTGCGATTTTGTGGCCGTCGACTGTCGGGAGACATTTTTTCGCATCACCAAGTCTCTGCTCGAGCGAGGGTTCACGCGCATCGGACTGGCGTGCGGCCATGAAATGTTTCAGGAAAACCAACAGGCGGTGGAAGGATACCTGCACGCTTTTCGCCTCCTGGGCATACAGGCGGACCCGTCCTATATTTGCTGCAATACGGCGAGCCGGGAATATGGATTTCGCGCCGGCATTCGTCTGCTGGAACTCTGCAGCGATGAAAGCCTGGCGATCCTCACCACATCCTACCACCTGGCCGAAGGCATACGCTACGCCGCCAATTTTCACCACAAAAAGGTTGGCCGGGATGTTTACATACTTTCCACGGGCGATTCGATCGACGACGTCTTTTACGACGACAGCGCCATCCACAAGACCTCCCGCAATGCGTTTGCCATCGGCGAGTCGGCGGCGCGGCTGCTGATGACGCACGTCAAGGCGCCGCTTTCCACCGACAAGCGCCAGATCATTTTCCGCGATGAGTTTGTCCTGGACGAAGATATACGGCCGCAGAAACTGCCGCCGGTCGTCTGTGGTTGGGAAGATGAGATACAGGCGCTCGTTCTGGATGACGAGATGGCGCTGGGAGGGCTGCCACAGCTGCTGGTAAACTTTTACGCGCGGGAACACATCAATGTGCGCATGAAGACCGTCCGAACCAGCATGGCCTTCGATTATATCAACGAATATCTGAAAAGCGATCGGACGGACATCGACGTGATCCTCTTTGATCTTCCCTGGCTGGCGTATTTTGCCAGCTGCGGCTATCTTCTGGACATCGGCGAGTTTTTGAACCGGATGCCGATCGACCTGAGCAAATATCTTCCCGGCGCGGTGGACTGCATGGGGAAATTCGAGGGGCGCACGTATGCGCTGCCCTATTTGGTGAGTACGCAACTGCTTTTCTATCGCAAGGATCTGCTGGAAGACAAGGTGCTGGCAAACCAGATGGAAAAGCGCTTTGTGATGTCCTTGAAGGTGCCGGACAGCTGGTTTCGCTTCAATGCCATCGCGCGCTTTTTCACCCGAGAATTTAACAAGGATTCTCCCGTGGAATACGGTCACTCCATGGCGCTTTCCAACCCGAGCCTGCTCACTTGCGACCTGATGCCGAGGATATGGGAGTGCGGCGGCTCGCTGGCGAACAGCTACAATCAGCTGGACTTTAACAGCCAGGCCAACCGCAAGGGGATCAGGAACCTTCTCGAAGCGGTACTCTATTCCGCGCCGGATGCTGTTCAGAAGCGGCCGGCCAACGCCGTCGACGATTTCCTCGAGGGGCGCACGGCGATGCTCTATACGTTCCAGAATTTCGCCGCGGAGCTAGCCAATCGCCTGAAGTGCTGCTCCATCAACGACGTCGGCTACGCTCCTTTGCCGGGAAATTCCACGCTTTCCGGCTGGAGTCTGGGCATCCCCAGAAAGAGCAAACATCCCGAGTCCGCCTTTCGCTTCATGCGCTGGGCGACCAGCACGGATGTCGCCATTCCCCACGCGATCCTCGGGGGACAATCGCCCTGTCTGTCCGTCTACAGGAATTATGATCTGATTTCTCTGTATCCATGGCTGCCCATGGCCCAGCAGGAATTTGCCAACGCGCGCCCGCGATTCCCCGTGACGATGGGCGAAATGGTACTCAACCCCGATGAGATCGACAAATGCCTTTACGACGCCATCCTGCCCATGGTCGCGCAGGCCAGCGACGGACACGCCGCGGATATGGCGACGATCGGCAAGGCGCTCTCGCGTCTGCGGATATGATCGCGCGCGGCGGGCGATGGGAGAGGGCGGGAGAGTTCCCCTGATTCAGCCCCCCTCCAGCCGCGAACAGCACATCGTTTTCCCGTCGCGGCCAAAAACCTTCGCCTGCGGTCTGTTCAAACGGGGATGAGTCTGCTATAATAGAGGGAAAAGAGGGCAGACGCGCGCTTTGCGCCTCGCGTGGCCGCGTCAGGCGATGTGGGGAGGAATACATATGTGCGGCATCGTAGGATATACAGGAAGTAAACAGGCGGCACCGATCCTGCTGGCAGGGCTGGCGAAGCTGGAATACCGCGGCTATGACTCGGCGGGCGTGGTGGTGCGCAATGGCGAGGATGTGCCGGAGGTCGTCAAGGCCAAGGGCCGCCTGCGCGTGCTGGCGGACAAGACGAACGACGGGCAGGCGCTCGCCGGCACCTGCGGCGTGGGCCACACGCGCTGGGCGACGCACGGCGAGCCGAGCGAAGTCAACGCCCATCCGCATTGCAGCGACGACATGAACGTCGTCGGCGTACACAACGGCATCATCGAGAACTATCAGGAACTGAAGGCGAAGATGATCCGCAAGGGGTACAGCTTCTATTCGCAGACGGATACCGAGGTACTCATCAAGACTGTCGATTACTACTACAAAAAGTACAAGATGGGCCCCATCGACGCGCTGGCCAAGACCATGGTGCGCGTGCGCGGCTCTTACGCGCTGGCGGTGATGTTCAAGGACTATCCCGGCCAGATCTACGCCGCGCGCAAGGACAGCCCGATGATCATCGGCGTGGGGGAGGGGGAGACGTACCTCGCCTCGGACGTGCCGGCCATTCTCCAATACTGCCGCAGCGTCTATTACATCGACAATCTGGAAATGGCGAAGCTGACGCCCGGCGAGGCGGAGTTTTACAACATCGACGGCGACGTCATCGAAAAGCCCCTGACGCAGATCACTTGGGACGCGGAGGCTGCGGAAAAGGGCGGCTACGAGCATTTCATGATGAAGGAGATCCACGAGCAGCCGCGCGCGGTGCGCGACACGCTCGGCTCTGCCATCCACGACGGCGCCATAGACCTTTCGGCGGCGGGCCTCACCGACGAGGCCATCCGCGGCATCTCGCAGCTACACTTTGTTGCCTGCGGTTCGGCCTACCACGTGTGCATGGCGGCGAAATACGTCGTCGAGGATCTGGCCCGCCTGCCGGTGCAGGTGGATCTGGCCTCGGAGTTCCGCTACCGCAAGCCGCTTTTGCGGCCGGACGAGCTGGTGGTCATCATCAGCCAGTCGGGCGAGACGGCGGACAGCCTGGCGGCGCTGCGGGAAGCGAAGGCGCAGGGCGTGCCGACGCTGGGCATCGTCAACGTGGTGGGCAGTTCCATCGCCCGCGAGGCGGACAACGTCTTTTACACGCTGGCAGGCCCGGAGATCGCCGTGGCCACCACCAAGGCGTATTCGGCGCAGTTGATCGCGAGCTATCTCCTGGCGGTGCAGTTTGCCAAAGCGCGCGGAGAAATCGACGAGGCGCGCTACGCGGCCCTCATCGCCGAATTGCAGACGCTGCCGGACAAGATCGCCCGCGTCCTTGAGGACAAGGAGCGCCTGCAGTGGTTCGCCGCCAAGTATGCCGGCGCGCACGACGTCTTCTTCCTCGGCCGCGGTCTGGACTACGCCATCGCGCTGGAAGGCAGCCTGAAGATGAAGGAGATCAGCTATATCCATTCGGAGGCCTACGCCGCCGGAGAACTGAAACACGGCACCATCAGCCTCATCGAGAACGGCACGCTGGTCATCTCCATCGCCACGCAGACGGCGCTGTACGAAAAGATGATCAGCAACATGGTGGAGGTCAAGGCCCGCGGCGGCTACCTGATGGGCCTTACCAGCTTCGGCCATTACAGCATGGAGGACACGGCGGACTTCACCGTCTACGTGCCGGGCGCAGACGAGCATTTCATGGCCTCGCTGGCGGTGGTGCCCCTGCAGCTGATGGGCTACTACATCTCCGTGGCCAGAGGTCTGGACGTGGACAAGCCGCGCAACCTCGCCAAGAGCGTCACCGTGGAATAGGACGTCCGCCGCGCGCGGCCCCAAAAACCTGAAGGCGTCGGGAGAAGCTCCCGGCGCCTTTGCGTTTTGGGAATACAGCGCGTTGCCTAACTGCGTTTTCCTGCTTCGGGGTAGAGGATGCGGTATTCGACGTTCCCGTCTGCCGGATTGCAAGCGCGCGACGTGGAGAGGGGGAGCGTCAGTTCGTGAAAGATGAGGCAGCGGGGAAGCGGATGGCGCGCGCTGTCATCCGGGCGATAAGCGCAGACCGCGATGCGCCGGATCGCTTCCGTGCGCTCAGAATCGCCGAGCAGAAGGGCGGCTTTGAGCAGCGCCTGCATGTAGTTTTCAACGATGATCTCCTTCAGTTGCATGGGACCATTCGACCTCGTATGGCAGAAGGCCGCCGCTGCGTTTGCGCGCCGCTGGGAGCAGGCGTGGCGGCGCGCAACGCGCAAGGGCCTTCGTGCGCGATGCCTATCTGGCGGTCACAGCGCTGCTGGTCCTGCTCTTCGTGTCGGAAATGTTCCCGTCCTTGGCGTAGTATTCTACGACGAGGCGGTATTCATTGCCGCTCGTGCCGTTGTAGGAGAGGGAGTAACCGTAGCTGGCTCTGTTGTAGCCGTACTTGTCGGTCGCCGACTTTACGGTGACCCACGAAGAGCCCTGCTTCTCCTGCAACTTAATGGAAGGGAAGCCCAGCTTGTCCACGACCGTGAGCGTGGTCATGTCCGTGGAAAACTGGATCTTGCCATCGCCGTAGCTGTAGGCGTAGATGTATCGGTCGACGATCAACTCGCTGGCGCGGGGCTGTACATCGGCAAAAGCAACGGTGCAGGACGAGATGAGAGCAAGCAAAAGTATGCAAGCAAGTATACGCTTCACAAGTCAATTTCCTCCTGATTTAATGGAATGTATGATTGCTTTCGTTTCCGTGTCATCCAAATCGCCTGAAATCGTAACACAGGCTGTGCCATCCACCCATGTCAGAGAGACTGCGTCCATATTGCTCATGATGAAGTAATGGACACCGCCGGCAACAGCAATATCCTGCAGGGATTCATCTGCTTCCAGCGACGCCTCCAGCAGCAGCAACGCGTCGACGTCATGCATGCGCCGGATCGACATTTGCAGGTGTTCTCCACCTGCGGTGGCGTAAACAGCGATGATCGCAAATGTATTTTCGTCATAGCGCATGCGCTCTGCATGTTGCAGCGCAAACCCCTCCGGCTTCCACGCCGGCAAGCTGACATGGATGTCGTTTTCCATCATCATCTCATATACGGCATCCCCCCAAACATCCGCGATGTATTCCAGCCCGGACGCGCCGGCATCGGGCAGTGTGGCGCCCTCGTTGGGCCGAAGCTGCATCAGCAGCTGTTCGGCGGCCCACTCATACGCCACGCGCCAGATGTTGACGCCGAGGGTAAAGCCGGCGGCAGTCATTAACGTCAGCAACACCAGAACCAGGGCCGCGGCGCGCGTCTGGCGCCTGCGCCTCCTGCGGACGGCGATCTGTGCGTCATGCTCCCAGTGAAACGTCAGCAGGGACAGATGGGCTTTTTCTGCGTCCTCCTCCGTGACCGGGGCGATCCGCGCCAGAGCTTGCCGGATCAGGCCCGCATCGACATCCTGCGCCCTCTTGTGCATTTCGTGCAAGAGCCAGTATTCCACATTTTCTCTGGTCATGCGCCCCAGCTTTTCCGGGGTCATCCTGCGAGCGTCGCTTTTCACCCTCTCACCCCTATACACCCAAGAAGAAGCCGAAATTCACATACAGCGACAACAAAATCAGGAGAAAATTTCCGCGCCCTTTTAGCAATTTCTCACAAGTTTTGCGCCAGCGCCACAGGGAGACCTCCATGGCACGCACGCTCTTGCCCGTTTGCTTCGCCAGCTCACGCACACAAACGCCCTCGTAGCGGTGCGCGCGCAGGAGCGCATAGCGGCTCGCCCCAAGGGCGTCGCGCAAAAACGCCTCCGTCTCCGCGGCGTTCAGCGCCTCGGCGACCGGGTCGGCCACGCGCTCAACGCGCAGCTCGTTTGCGCAGCGTTCGAGGACGCGCTGCTGTCGGTACCAGGCGCGGATGCGGTGGTAGACGACATAGCGAAAAGCCACGATCAGCCAGCCGGTGATGTTCGGGTGGTTTCGCAGCAGCCATTCCTTCCTGCTCATGTCGCAGTAGGTACTGTCCAGCAATTCGTCCAGGTCACCGAGTAACGCCGGACATAAATGGGCGAGCAGGATGCGCCCCGCTCGCCGTAAGGTCAAATATGTTTCTTTGTAGGTCTCGTCGAACCAGGGCGTGTATCCGCAGTCTTTCAATGGCGTCAGCCCCCATTTTTTCACTTTCGCAGCCCGGGAAGGGCGGCGATCTCCGCGCAGACCGACAGCATGCCCTTCACAACGTCTCGCGGACAGTCGGCGACGATCGCCGCGAATGCTTCCTCATAACTTCGCGTCTGACTGGCCTCCGCGGCACTGCGGACGCTCGCTTCGGTCGCGCCGCGCAGTACTTCTTCATACGATACATTCATAAGGCAGCAAAACCTGTCCAGCGTGTGCAGGGGAATGTGCCGCTCTCCCGATTCAATGCGGCTCCAATGCTCGGAAGACGTATAACCGAGCTTCTCACTGATCGCCTTTTGCGTCAGATGTGCGTTCAAGCGGATGCGGCGCAGATTCTCGCCCAGTCGCCGGTCGTGCAGTTCCATGGATGCCTCCCGTGTCCCTGAAGTTCTCCTCCATATTCTACGATACCGCGCGGGAATTGAAAATGGCCTTGAAGACAGGGTTGACCTACCAGACAAGAATCATGTCTGAAAAGTCAAATTTTACAATCATGGCAGAGCCGCGCTGCGGTGAACGACGCGCCCCGGCCGCATGTCATGGCCGGGGCGTCTGCTGGCGGATATTACAGCTGGCTCTTATACAGCGCGGCGATCTCCTCCACGCTGGTATCGCGGGGATTGCCTGGACGGCAGGCGTCGGCAAAGGCGCTCTCGGACAGGAAGGCGATGTCCTCCTCCTTGAGGATGCCGTGCAGATTCGCAGGGATGCCCACATCCGCGGAAAGCTGCCTGACCGCGGCGATGGTGGCGTCGGCGGCCTCGGCGTCGGTCATCCTGCCGATGTCCATCACGCCCATGGCCTCGCCCACGGCGCGATAGCGCTCGCCCGCGACGCTCTTGTTGTACTCAAGGCCCACCGGCAGCAAGATGGCGCAGGCCACGCCGTGCGGCGTGTCGTAGAGCGCGGAAAGGCCGTGCGCCATGCTGTGTACGATGCCAAGGCCCACGTTGGAAAAGCCCATACCGGCGATGTACTGGCCCAGCGCCATGCCCTCGCGGCCTTCCGGCGTGTTCTGCACCGCGCCGCGCAGGTGGCGGCTGATGAGGCGGATGGCCTCGAGGTGGAACATGTCGGAAATGACGCAGTGCCCCTTGGTGATGTAGCCCTCGATGGCGTGGGTGAGGGCGTCCATGCCGGTGGCGGCGGTCAGCCCCTTGGGCATGGAGGCCATCATGTCGGGATCGACCACGGCCACTTCGGGGATGTCGTTGGTGTCCACGCAGACGAACTTGCGCTTCTTTTCCACATCGGTGATGACGTAGTTGATGGTCACCTCGGCGGCGGTGCCCGCGGTGGTCGGCACGGCGATGGTGAACACGGCGTGCTTTTTCGTGGGCGCGACGCCCTCCAGCGAGCGCACGTCGGCAAACTCGGGGTTGTTGATGATGATGCCGATGGCCTTGGCGGTATCCATGGCCGAGCCGCCGCCGATGGCCACGATGCAGTCCGCCCCCGTGGCCTTGAAGGCGGCCACGCCGTCCTGCACGTTCTGGATGGTGGGGTTGGGCTTGATCTCGCTGTAAACGCTGTAAGCGAACCCGGCGGCGTCCAGCAGGGCAGTGACCTTACCGGTGACGCCGAACTTGATGAGGTCCGGGTCAGAGCAAACGAACGCCTTTGCAAAGCCGCGCGCCTGCAGCTCCGGCACGATGTTCTCGATGGCCCCGTGGCCGTGGTAGGAGATGGCGTTCAAAACGATGCGGTCAGCCATGGTGTATCTCTCCTTTGCCTTCGGTCTCATGCGCAGACAGGTATTTGCCCGCGCCCATATTGTACCATATCCAACCATGTCGGATTCATGGTTAACACAAAAATCACACGCGCGGAACGCTGTACGAACAGAGCGGCCCGAGGGATCGGCAGCCGAGGCGGGGAAGGGCGCGCGTCCCTCGAAAGGCCCGCCCTCATCCCTGTGTCTGAAACGCCTTCAACACCCGCTCGGTGCGCTCCTGCAACTGCGCGCAGCTGCCGAGGCGGCCGTCGATGTAGAAATCGAACATGCGCAGCGCGCCGCCGATGATGGTGGAGCGCTTCAGGCGCGAAAAACAGATGCGCGGCTCGAGCATCGGCCGGGCGGAGATGCGCTCGGACACATAGCGCGTCAGCGGCTCCTGCAATACTTCCCGCGCCGCGGTGATGGAACTGCCGAGGATGACGGTGTCGATGTCGAAGATGTTGATGAGCGTGACGATGAGGCTGCCGAGGCAGCGCACCTCGCGCTCCATGGCGCGCTGGCAGGCCGCGTCGCCGCGCTCCAGCCGCTCCAACAGCTCCGCAAGGCATGCGTCCCAGTCGCGCGCCGCGTCGCCGGAGAGGCCCAGCCCCAGCCGGCACAGCGCCGGCACAGTGACGTACATCTCCGCGCAGCCGGTGTTGCCGCAGCTGCACTTCTCCCCGTGGATGTCCAGAGAGATGTGGCCCACCTCGGAGATCTGCCGCGATTTGCCCTGATAGAGCTGCCCGCCGAGAACAAAGCCCGCGCCAATGCCCTCATCCACGACGATGTAGATGAAATCCGGCAAGTCGCGCCCGTAGCCAAAGTGCTGCTCAGCCACCGTCGCGCCCACGAGGTTGTTCTCCAGAAATACCGGCAGATCGAAGCGCTCGGCGAGTATATTTACCAGAGGAATGTTCTGCCAGCCGTTGAAGTTGGAAGGATTGAGGATGACGCCGCCCATGGCGTCCAGCGGCCCCGGCGCCTGCGCCATGATGCCCAGCAAAAGGCAATCCCGCTCTTGCGCAAGCAAGCGGCCGATCTCAGCCTCGATCATAAAAAGCACGTCCTGCGCGCTCTCCCCGCCCTGAAAGGGGTGCTGCCAGAGGGACTGCACGCTCCCGTCAATACCCACCAGCGCCACGGCCACCTGATCGCGTATCCACACCACGGAGATGACCTTCGCATAGCGCCCGTTGAGGCGCAGCACCACCGGTGGACGCCCGCTGTCGGTCTCCACACTCTCGCATTCGACGATCAGGCGCTGGGCAAGCAGTTCGTTGATGATGGGCGTCAGCCCGCCGCGCGAGAGGTGCGACCTGCGCGCGATGTCCGCCCGCGAAGCGCCGCCCCGGCGGATGATGCGCAGGGCGGTGGCAAGGTTTGTCTGCTTGATGGTGGCGGGGTTGCTGCCCTGAATGAGGCGGTCAGCGCTGCCGGCGGCTCGGACCATGCGCGTCCCTTCTTTCCGAGTCTGTGTCCGTTCCATTATACCACATTTCCCTGCCGCGCGCAAAGCAGGCGGTCGTCCGCTTTTGCAGGGAAATTTGGCAATCTGTTCGGTCAAACGGCGCGGTTTGGCCATTTCCGCAAAGAAACAGTAACGTTTTCAGTGCAGTATTCCGGCAAAATCGTTTTCAGAAAGGGCCGTTTTTGGTCAAAAAAGCTAAAACGCTTGTCATACATACCTTGACAAAACGGTGATTTTAGTGTATACTCTCTATTATTGTGAAGGAACTGAATGCATGCGGTTTCGTGAAGGTACAGGAACGCCGCATGGCACACGGCACGACTGGAAAGGGGGCGCTTGCATGGGTGAGATCATTCTGCAAATGAAGGGCATCGACAAGACGTTTCCCGGCGTACACGCCTTGGATCATGTCGATTTTGAGGTGCGCAAGGGAGAGGTCCATGCCCTGATGGGTGAGAATGGCGCCGGAAAGTCCACGCTGATGAAGGTACTCACGGGCATCTATTCCAAAGATTCGGGAACGATCACCTTTGAAGGCCGCGAGGTATCGTTTGCCAACCCGCGCGAGGCGCAGAAGGCGGGCATCGTCATCGTTCACCAGGAATTGAACATGATGGGCCACCTGACGGTGGCGCAGAATATTTTCATTGGCCGCGAGCCGCGCAAGGGCATCCTCATCGACGATGCCCGCATGAACGCGGAGGCACGCAAACTCTTTGCGCAGCTCGGCATCGAGATTGATCCGCGCGAGACCATGAGCCACCTCACCGTCGCCAAGCAGCAGATGTGCGAGATCGCCAAGGCCATCTCCCACGAGGCCAAGGTCATCATCTTCGACGAGCCGACGGCGGCGTTGACCGACACGGAGATCGAGCAGCTGTTCAAGATCATCCGCGATCTGCGCGCGCGCCAGTACGGCATCGTCTATATTTCCCACCGCATGGATGAGATCAAGCGCATCACCGACCGCGTTTCGGTCATGCGCGACGGCCAGTATATCGGCACGCTCATCTCCAGCGAGTGTACCAAGGAAGACATCATCAACATGATGGTCGGCCGCGTCATCTACGAGGAACCGAAGACGCATAGCCACTGCCCGCCGGACGCGCCGGTGGTGCTGCGCGTGGAACACCTGAACGCCGGCAACATGGTCAAGGATGTCAGCTTCGAGCTTCGCAAGGGCGAGATCCTCGGTTTCGCCGGGCTGGTCGGCGCGGGTCGTACCGAGACCGTGCGCGCCCTCTTTGGCGCCGACCCCAAGGACAGCGGGGAGATATACATAGACGGCCAGAAGGTCGAGATCAACTCCCCCAAGGACGCAGTGAAGCTCGGCATCAGTTACCTTTCCGAGGATAGAAAGCGCTTCGGCATCGTCCTGAAAAAGAGCATCACGGAAAACTCCACGCTGGCCACGTTGAAGAGCTATACCAGCAAAGGCTTCATCGACAAGCGCCGCGAGGAAGACGTGACCGATAACTACGTCAAGGTACTCAAGACCAAGACCCCCGGCATCGACCAGCTGGTCATGAACCTCTCCGGCGGCAATCAGCAGAAGGTGGTCATCGCCAAGTGGCTGGTCAACGACTCGCGCATCATGATCTTCGACGAGCCGACCCGCGGCATCGACGTCGGCGCCAAGCAGGAGATATACGAGCTGATGAGCCGCCTGGCCGAACAGGAGGGCAAGGCCATCATCATGATTTCCTCGGAGATGACGGAGATCCTGCGCATGAGCGACCGCATCCTCGTCATGTGCGAGGGCAGGAAGACCGCGGAGTTCGACATTTCCGAAGCCACGCAGGAAAAGATCATGAACTTCGCCACGCGCGACATTGATATGCAGGAGGCGGCACGATGAAAACGGCATTGAGCAAATTCAAAAACCTCCGGCTGGTCAGGCTGATGGGCTTCAACCGGGTCGTACTCATCGGCGTCATCATCCTGATGTATATCCTCTTCGCCATCCTCAGCCCCATCCTGCATGAGGGTACCAATTTCGTCTCCTACGACCGCATCTTGAGCGCTCTCAACTACGGCTACTTCATCGGCTTCATGGGTCTGGGCGTGACCTTCGTCATCGCCACCGGCAATATCGATTTCTCCATCGGCCCGGTGATGTACACCTCGGCGCTGATTGCCGGCTACTGCATGAACAGCTACGGCGCGCCGCTGTGGCTGAGCATGATCCTCTGCATCCTCATCGGCGCAGTGTTCGGCACCATCGGCGGCTTCTTCGTTTCCTACCTGCATCTGCCGTCGTTCATCACTTCGATGTCGCTGATGCTGGTGGCCAAGGGCGTCGGCTCCATCTTCACCAAGACGCAGGCCGTCTCCTGGCCGGATCTCAGCTCGCCCAACGGCTGGTACCGCTACATGGTGCGCGCCGGCGACGTGCCCACGGGCCTTATCCTGCTGATCCTCATGGCCATCATCTGCGCCATCATCCTCAACAAGACCCGCGCCGGCCGCTACATGATCTGCATCGGCGCCAACCGCGAAGCCGTGCGCCTCTCCGGCGTCGATACCCGCCATTGGGAGATGCTGGCCTTCATCATCAGCGGCACGCTGGCGGGCGTGGCGGCCCTGTTCTACGTGGGCGCCTACTCCACCGTGCAGCCCGGCCTCGGTGACACCTTCAACAACGAGGCCATCGCCGCCTGCGTCATGGGCGGTACGAGCATGGCCGGCGGCCTTGCCTCCATCCTCGGCACGGTGATCGGCGCGTTCATCGTCGCCCTGATGCAGGAGGGCATCCTCGCCATGGGCTTCACCATCTCCTACCAGTACGTGCTGACCGGTCTGATCGTCCTCGGCGCCGTCATCGCCGATACGCTCAGCCGCCGGCGCAGGACCTGACGCGCGAGAGAGGAGGATAAACATGAAAAGCAAAGCGATCACCAGAAATCACGCTTTCATGCAGAGACTGGTCGTTCTCGTCGTCGTCATCGTGCTGTATCTGTTCTTCTACGCGATGAGTACGCCCTTCCGCCGGTATACGACCCTGATCCAGATCTGCAGCTACATGTACTACATACTGCTCATGGCCATCGGCGTCACCTTCCCGCTCATCACCGGCGGCGTTGACCTCTCCATGGGCACGGGCCTGATCTGTTACTCGGTCATCGGCAGCTACATGATTCGCATCAACGGCTGGCCGGTGTGGGCCGCCATCATCCTCACCATCGCGCTTGGCGTGCTGGTCGGCTTCATCAACGGCAACATCATCGCCCGGCTCGATCTGCCCCCCTTCATCGCCACGCTGGCGACGATGATGTGCTGCCGCGGCCTCGGCTCCATCCTCACCAACAACTACTCCGGCACATGGCCGGCGGCGGCAGAGGCGGAGGGCTGGTTCCGCAGCATCTTCAAGGTCGTCACCCCGGACAGAACGCCCATCCCCGTGGGCATGATCCTGATGATTCTATTGGTCATCATCATGTCCTTCGTACTCAACCACACCCGCACGGGCCGCTACATCATCGCCATCGGCTCCAACAAGGAAGCGCTCAAGCTCTCCGGCGTGAGCGTCGCCCGCTGGCACATCGCCGCCTACGTCATCTCCGGCTTCTTCGTCGGCCTGGCCGCCGTGGCCTACGCCGCCACCTTCCCCAACATCACCCCCGGCACGGGCGCGGGCTTTGAACTGGACGCCATCGGTTCCGCCATCATCGGCGGCACGGCCATGTCCGGCGGCTCCGGCTCCGTGGTGGGTACGTTCCTGGGCGTGCTTTTGATCTCCCTGCTGAAGACAGGCCTGCCGTTCATCAACCTCCAGGCCAACTGGCAGCAGGTGATCACCGGTTGCGTACTGCTCGCCGCCGTCACCATCGACATGCAGAGGAACCGCAAGCGCACCTGAGGCGCACAGACCGTATGTAACAGCGCAAGCTGTGCATAAAATATCGAAGGAGGAACTTGTTTATGAAGAAGGTATTCTCCCTGGTCCTGTCCCTGATCCTCGTGCTGGGCATGTTCGCGGTCGCAACCGCCGAAGAGCAGCCCACCTACCACTTCGAGATCGTCTCGAAGGGCTTCCAGTCCACCTACTGGCAGGCCGTCTACCAGGGAAGCCTGGCTCGCGTCGAAGAACTCAACGAGGAAGCCGGCTACGAAATGATCACCTTCAACTTCGTCGGCCCGGATTCTGAGAGCGACATCGCGCAGCAGGTGCAGCAGTTCACCTCCGCTCTGAACGCCGCCCCGGATGCCATCGGCTTTGCCGCCGTTGACCAGTCCGCGTTCATGGAGCTGCTCCAGCGCGCCGTTGATGAGAACATCCCGATCATCGGCTTCGACTCCGGCGTTCCCGGCGCTCCCGAAGGCGCTGTCTACGCCAACGCTTCCACCGACAACTATGCCGCCGGCGCCATGGCTGCGGATGGCATGTGGGAGAAGATCAAGGATCGCGTGGCTGCCGCTGAAGGCGCCGTGCGTATCGGCGAAGTCAACCAGGAAGCCACCGGTGAGTCCGTGACCCAGCGCGGCCTCGGCTTCATCGACCGCATCATCGAGCTGGCTACCGAGGCTGGCTACGGCGTCGCCGTGACCGGCAACGAGTTCTATGTGAACAACTGCGCCGGCTCCACCGCCACCGAGGAAGAAGCCAAGATCATCATCGAGGTCCGCGTGCCCTCTCAGACCACGGTCGAGCTGTGCGCCACCGAGGCTTCCGTTATCCTCAACAAGGAAGACACCATCGCCATCTTCGGCTCCAACCAGACCTCTGCCGAGGGCGTTGTGACCGCCGATGAGAACCTCTACGTCTGCGGCACCAGCGATGATTCCATCATCGCCGTCGGCTTCGACTCCGGCGCGACCCTGAAGGCCGCCATCCGCAATGGCGTTATGTACGGCGCCATCACCCAGGCTCCCGTGTCCATCGGCGCCATCACCATCGACCTGCTCCTTGCTGTCGCGCAGGGTCAGGAAGTGGCCAACACCGATACCGGCTGCGCCTTCTACACTGTTGACAACATCGACGATCCCGAGATCGCCCAGAACCTCTACGACTAATGCGTAGACGGGCCGTTTTCGCGGCCTGACCGGGGCTGCCGCCAAAGACCGCGAGGTCCGAGGGGCAGCCCCTCTTTTGCGCCTTCCGCCATCCCACGCGCCGCGGAAGCGCGCCGCCGCTGAGGACGCGCCAGCGCCCGCCTGCGCCGCCGCGCGGTGGGGGAGAGTTGTACGTCTGGTGCGGGCTGCGCCGCCATACAGGCGTCCCCAGACGGCACACAGGGTGCCGCCCCCGCCTTGACGCCAAAGCATAAATACCATCCCGCTTTCCGGCCGCTGCCTCGCCGTGGGGCCCTTCAGACGGCGCACAGAGCGTCACCTCCGCCCGTCTGCGCCGCCGCGCGGTGGGGGGAGACACCTGCGGCTCCGCGCGCCGCACGGCCCTTCGGACGGCGCACAGAGCGCCGTTCCCGCCCGCCCTGCCGCCAGACCGGGAAGGTACCGCCCCGCTCCATCCATCCCGCCGCTTTGCCGCGCGATTTTTCGGCGCACTTGCGCAAAATGACCTTGACATTTTATCAAATTTGATGTATAATACAGTTAGTTCGAGATTATAACTAAATCGGACGCGGGAGGGCCGGAAATGGAACTTTGGTATTTCCAGAAAGGCTTCAATTTTTCCCAGGACGGGCCGGGCAACCGGCTGGTCTACCACCTGTGCGGCTGCAATCTGCGCTGCCCGTGGTGTTCAAACCCGGAGGGCATGCGCCGCTACGAGGGCTACGCCCGTTCCGCCACCGTGGATCAGATCCTGCGCGAACTGCTCTCGGCGCGGGCGATGTTCTTCGAGGGCGGCGGCGTGACGCTGACCGGCGGCGAGGCCACGCTGCAATTCGACGCCGTGCTGGAGCTGCTCAAGCGCGCGCGCGCCGAGGGCATCGACACCTGCATGGAGACCAACGCCACGCACCCGCGCTTTCCCGAGCTTTTGCCCTGGTTGAACACGCTGATCGCCGATTTCAAGCACCCGGACGACGAGGCGCACCGCCGCTGGACGGGCGAGGACGCCTCCCGCATCCGCGAAAACCTGCGCATCGCCGCCGCGAGCGACGTTCCCCTGCAGCTGCGCGTGCCGCTCATCCACGGCGTCAACGACGACGATCAGGCCCTCGCGGGCTTCGTCAGCTTCTTTTCGCAGCTGCAACGGCCAAAGATGACAGTGGAGTTCCTCCGCTATCACGAATATGGAAAAGACAAGTGGAAAAAGTTGGGACTGGAGTATGCGATGCACGACGCGTTCGTCGCCGAGCAGCGGGCCGTGGAATTTGAACAGGCCTGCCGCGAAGCCGGCGTCGCCGTCGTAAGGACCTGAGAAAGCAGAGGAGAGGCATATGGCAAACATGGTCGGTACCCCGGAACGCATCACGCAGATGGCCAAGGAACTCTTCCGCGAGGAGCGGAGCCTCAAGCGGCTGGACGGCTGGTTTCTCATCAAGGAAAGCTACATGAACCATGAAATGGAATACGCGGACATGCGCCCCATGGAGCGCGCCGCCAACCTGCTCTACCGCGCCCTGGAGGAGCTGCCGCTCTCCATCAGCGAGAACGCCATCTTCGCCGGCACGCAGCGCGACGCCTTCGCGCGTTCCTACGCGCTGATCAACCCCAGCTTCAAGGTGGAGTCCTTCGCCGGTTACTGCGACCCCACCGCCGTGTTTGACGACATCGAGCCCAACGAGGAGTTCACCCGCGAGCGCATCGAAAAAGTGCGCGCCTACAACGGCAACACCGAGTATGGCCGCGTGCTGGCCGACGCCTACGCCAAGGCCGAGCGCTATACCGGCGAGGTCGCCTTCTTCATGGAGCAGGTGACGGGCCACGTGGTGCCGGACCTGCGCCCCACCCTCAAATACGGCGTCAACAAGTTCATCGCCGACCTTGACGCGAAGATCGCCGTGGAGGCGGACGATGAAAAGCGCTCCAACATGCGCGCCATGAAGCGCGCGCTGGAGGCCGTGGTGATGCTCGCGGGCCGCTACGCCGCCATCGCCCGCTCGCAGATGGAAAATGCGCAGGGCGAGCGCAAAGAACAGCTCGCCAGCATGGTCGCGGCGCTGGAAAAAGTGCCCGCCCACGGCGCGGAGACGCTCTACGAGGCCATCCAGAGCTTTTTGCTGATGTGGCAGGTCATGTGCGACGAGCAGGCCCCCAACCCCTTCGCCTTCTCGGTGGGTAACGCGGACCGCGTCTTCGAGCCCTACCGCGCCCACGACGGCCTTGGCCGCGCGGAGACGGCGGCGCTGCTCAAGCACCTGCTGGTGTTCTACAACGTGGCCGACCGCAGTTGGGCCATCTCGCAGGACCTCATCGTCGGCGGCCGCGATGTGGAGGGCAACGACCTGACCAACGATTCCAGCTACGCCCTTCTGGACGCCTACTACGATATGAACATGCCGCAGCCCATCCTCTCGGTGAAGCTGCACAAGAACACGCCCGACAAGCTCTATCGCGAGATGGGCCGCTTCTTCTTCACGCCCGGCTGCCTCACGCCCTCGCTCTTTAACGACGACAGCGTCTTCGTGGCCCTGCGCCGCAGCGGCGTGCGCGAGGAAGACCTGCCGGATTACGGCATCGCCGGCTGTCAGGAGCCGCTCATCATGGGTCAGGACAACGGCAACACCACCAACAGCTGGCTGAACCTGCCGAAGATCCTCGAACTGACGCTCAACAACGGCGTTTCCCTCATCACCGGCGAAGAGATCGGCTCCTTCGTGCCTGAGGTCTCCCCGGAGGAAAACCTGCGCACGCTGCGCGAGCGCTTCTACAAGAACCTCGAAATGTACCTCAAGGAGATGGAAAAGGCCGCCAACGACTGCACGGAGGCCGTCTCCCACCTGCCCGTGCCCTTCCTTTCGACGATGATGGGCGGCCTTGAGACCGGCTACGACATGCGCGATACGCACCATCAGGGCACGCGCTACAACGGCAGCGGCTGCCTCATCCACGGCCTGTCGGTGATGGCGGACTCCTTCGTCGCCGTCGATTGCCTGCTGCGCGACCGTCCACAGGACGCTGGCAAGCTCATCGACGCCCTGCGCGCCAACTTCGAGGGCTATGAGGAGCTGCGCGAGTACCTCGTCTCCTGCCCGAAGTACGGCAACAACGAGGACGTGCCCGATGAGGAAGCCCGCGTCATCGCCGACCGCGTTTCCGACATGGTCTCGGCGCTGCGCAACAACTGGGGCAACCCCTTCCGCGTCGATTTCTCCACGCCGTCCACGCACCTGCTCTACGGCTACTGGGTCGGCGCCATGCCCGATGGCCGCAAGAGCCGCGATATGCTCAACTACGGCGTGGACCCCTTCGCCGGCGACGCCAACAACGGCCTCGGCCTGCGCACGCTCTCCACGCTCAAGCTGCCCTTCGAGAAGTTCGGCGGCGGCTACGCCAGCCACTTCGGCATCGCCCCCAAGTACTTCCGCGAGGAGGGCTACGAGGAAAAGGGCATGGCCTTCAAAAACCGCGTGGTCGGCCCGCTGTTCTTCAACCAGTACAACGAGAACCTCTCGCCGTTCTACCTCTACGTCAACGTCACCACGCCGGAGATGCTCCGCAAGGTGCTTGCGAACCCGAAGAAGTACGCGCCCAGCGGCGTCTACATCATGCGCATCCATGGCACCTTCGTCAACTTCCTCGATCTCTCGCCCGCCATTCAGGAGGACATCATCCGCCGCCTCGACCCCGGCTCGACGTCCATCGCCTGCTAGGCGCGAAGAACCCCCAACTGCCCGAAGTGCGTAGCGCTTCGGGCACAGGATGTTGACAAAGTCAACAGACTGACAGAGCGATGAGAAAGCCCGCAAGCAAGGAAATTTTGCCAGCGGCAAAATTTGTCGCAAGGTCAAAACCTTGCGACTGGATTTGACGATCCCAAAGGGTTCGGCAAATCCACCCCAAGGAAGCAAACTTGCCGCCAAGGGAGCTTACACGAGCGTAAGTGACTGCAGGCGGCAAGTGCAGCTGACGAAGGAAGCAAAAATTGCCTCTGATTTTCATTTTATCAGGGCAATTTTTGCGATTGTGGGCTTTGTCAGCGCTCTGAGCCCGAAGTGCCCCGTGCGCTTCGGGCAGCATGCCCTTGAACATCCGCTCGCGCACGCTCGACAGGGAGGTAAACAGATGTATACCATCGGCCTGGACATCGGCACCACCACGCTTTCCGCCGTCGCCCTCAACGCCCGCACCGGCGAGGTGGCCGCCACCCTCAACCAGCCCAACCGCGCCGCGCTGGATACTGGCGAGCCCTTCGCCCGCGCGCAGGACGCGGATAAGATCGTCGCGCAGCTCACCGCCATGGCGGACGAACTGCGCAGGGCCTGCGGCAGCGTCGCCGCCATCGGCCTCACCGGGCAGATGCACGGCATGCTCTACGTGGACGCCGAGGGCCGCGCCCTCAGTCCGCTCTACACTTGGCAGGACGGCAGGGGAGAGCAGCCCTTCGCAGGCGGCACCTACGCCTCTGAGCTGTCCCGCCGCACCGGCTGCCCGATGGCCACCGGCTTTGGCCTCACCACGCACTTCTGGCACGCGCAGAACGCCCGCGTTCCCGAGGGCGCGGCGGCCATATGCACCATCTTCGACTACGCCGGCATGCGCCTCACCGGCCGCAAAACGCCGCGCATGCACGTCTCCGGCGCGGCCAGCTTTGGCCTCTTTGATCAGGACGCCTGCGCCTGGGACGTGGAAGCGCTCTCCCGCGCCGGTCTGGACGCCGCTCTGCTGCCGGAAGTGACGGCGGACTGCGCCCTGCTCGGCGAGGATGCAAACGGCACGCCCGTCTCCTGCGGCATTGGCGACAATCAGGCCAGCTTCATCGGCTCCGTGCGCGATACCTCCGCCGGCGTGCTTGTCAACATGGGCACCGGCGGGCAGGTCTCCATGGCCTGTGACCGCCCCGTTGCCTGCGCGGACGTCGAGCGCCGCCCGCTGGGCGAGGGCCACAGCATACTCGTCGGCTCCTCCCTCTGCGGCGGCCGCGCCTACGCGCTGTTGGAGGAGTTCGCCCGCAGTTTCGCCGCCCTCTCCGGCTACGATGGCGACCCGCTCTACGAGGCCATGAACCGCGCCGGCATGGAAGCGCTCAATGCCCCCGACCTGCCCCAGGTGGACACGCGCTTTTGCGGCACCCGCCGCCAGAGCGACCTGCGCGCCAGCATCACCGGCCTTTCGCCGCAAAACTTCAAGGCCCCGCAGCTCATCGCCGGCACGCTTCTGGGCATGGCCAGGGAGCTGCACGACCTCTACGCCCTCATGTGCGACGCGGGCGCGGCCCCGGCCAAGGAGCTGATCGGCTCCGGCAACGGCATCTGCAAAAACCCTGCCCTGCGCCTCGCCTTCGAGCGCACCTTTGGCATGCCCGTGCAGATACCCGTCCACCGCGAGGAAGCCGCCTACGGCGCGGCGCTGTTCTCCATGGCCGCCGCCGGCCTCTGCACCCTCGCCGAGGCTCAGTCCCTCATCCGCTACCGCTAGGGCCATCGTCCCAAGCATAAAGACCGCTTCCAGAAAATTGGAAGCGGTCTTGTTTTACCACGGAAAAAGCGGCCCGCGGCAGGCGTTTATGAAATATCTTGCGCAGAAATGCGCACAGAGAGGAAGGGAGCGTTGCTCGCAAGGGTTTCAAAAAAGGGGCATCGAGCGGGGGAGCCGCGATCCAGCGCAGGCCATATTCCGCCAGCGCCGCATTTTTGGACGCTGCTTTCACCCGTTAGCCCCGCGCTTTCATGACGAGGATCAGCTGCCTCAAAACATCCTTCTGGTCTTTGGAAAGGGAGCTCCAAGCGGCAAACATTTCCTTTTGTTCCTCCGTCAGCTCCACCATATCCCCTTCGGCAAAGAACTGCGCCAGCGTGATGCCAAAGCCCGCGCAGATGCTTTCCAACGTGGCAATAGACGGGGTGGTATTGCGGTTAAAAATATTCGCCACCGTAGACTGCGACAGACCGGACGCAATGGCAAGCCGGTATTCGCTCCATTTGCGCTCCGCCATCAATTCCCGAATACGCGCCTTCGCGTCCATTTGCCTCACCTCTTGGACAATATTTTATGTCTCAGTTGAATTGTAAAATAGTGGGAAGATGTGTTGATTTTATGCCTCAATTGAGGTATAATGGGGATACAAATAAAAAATAAAGAGGGAGGGTCTGGTATAACCAAAGAAGAAGTATCAAGGGCATTGATGCCATTTCTGAAGCATGAAAGGATCAGCCCACGGCAGTTGAAAAACCATTTGGAAAATTGTGGTTTATCCCACATCACACTTCAACAAATGGTAGACGAAGGTTGGCTTGAGCGGCATCAATGCAAAGATGGAACACTGTGGAATGGAGAAACTTATTACACATTGACGGACAGGGCGATTTACGCATTGACGCATTAAGGGAGGATTGGGTTCATGAAGAAGGTTGTATTGGCTGTTTTAATGGTTTCTCTGGCTTTGAGTGTCATTCCTGTTTTCGCAGAGACCTCGACTGATGTTCCAGAGATATATGTAAACAATGTCCCGGTTGTGTTCTTAGACAAGGATGATTCGGTGATCGACCCGACAATTATCGATGGAGAAGTATACGTTCCGCTTACTTCTTTATTGGATATGCTTCAGATGTCTTATGTAAAAGACGAAAACTCTATCAGAATTTCTGCCAGTGGTATAATTACCGAAAGCATTTTACCCGTATCATCTGGAATCAAACTGGATGATTTTCAAGCAATGGTAAAAGAAGATACCACTTTTGATGAATGCGAATTTACGCAGATAGAATCTGAAGAAGGAAATGCCTACGGTTATCCGATAGATGAAGATTATGGCATTACCATTTATATGGATGAGCAGGAAATGATTACGAGGGTAGTCTATAAAACGACCTTTGACAACGAAGATAACGTACCCTATCTCGACTCTATGAATGATTATGAGTTCTTTAATGCCATGGCAAACATGAGTAACTTTCCTTTAAAGCATTTTCCTGTTTTGACCTTCATAAACAATAGTGCTTCTCTGTTGATGTACATTACGGGTAATACCGATGACAATCCATACAGCAAAGTATTTAATTCAAATGGTGAAATTGTCACAGAGAACAATTGGGAATATACATTGACCACTAACAAGGAAGAACAAACCGCAAAATTCGAATTTAATTATATCGGAGAATAAAATAACAAAGACCCGCCGAAGAACCAGAACACGTCAGCTTCGAGGCGTCGAGATGGATAGACAACATTTCTATACTCCTCGATGCCATGAGGCTGATACTGACGATTTTATCGCCGAACAGGGATTCATTCAAGACGTTGCCGACGGTCTCTGATATTGCACCAATCCCAATCGACACACTTAGGAGGTAAGCACAAATGCGGAAAATAGTCTCTTGCTTTATGGTTTTATGTCTTGCATGTTGCTGCGCGATAGCGGAGGAAGCTGCCTTTGAACTGGCGGGACAGGATTGGACGATCGAAGAATTTCAGACAAGAGCGAACGAGTTGTTCCAGTATCAGAAAACAACAGGAGTTTATACCCTCGAGGAAGATGAATACTATTTTGTTATGTATACGCTGGAAGACAACGGGGCGTATTTCTTCCAAATTTTCCATCAAATCGGGGATGAAACCGAGATGACAGAAGAAGCCATTGTTGTTACAGACCATCAGATCGGCTTGGCAACTTCGGACAGCGCTTCGATGATGTTTGAAGATATTGTTGTTGCCCTTGCTTTCAACGCATTACCCGACAATATGGCAACGATGATTTTCAGACTGCAGGCAAAGAAAAACGATTGGCTTCTCATGGTGGACGACTTGGAGTTCAGATACTATCAGGATGCTTTGCAACTTCTGATTATTGAACATTAGGCAGGATACTTCCCGCTTCCCTTTCAGGAGGCGGGATTTTTCCTTCTCATGGATAACTGCCCGAGGGACGGAAATTTGTCGCTTGACAAGCACAAAAGAAAGCGCCATAATGCATAGTATAAAAAGACACCTTCTGAGGCGCCTTTGAGAAAAAGCATCGCCCTTTGCACGGAAAAGCGTGCCCAAACGCACCATCACGCTTTACACTGCAAAAAGGCCGGCCCCTTGCAGAGCCGGCTTTCATCATATCCGTTTCTTACTTGCCGAAGTAACGCTTGAGCAGGCCTTCGAACGCCTTGCCGTGGCGGGCCTCGTCGCGGGCCATTTCATGCACGGTGTCATGGATGGCATCCAGGTTCAGGGCCTTGGCCTTCTTGGCCAGCTCGGTCTTGCCGGCGGTCGCGCCGTTTTCGGCGTCAACGCGCATCTGCAGGTTCTTCTCGGTGGAATCGGTCAGCACCTCGCCCAGCAGCTCGGCGAACTTGGCGGCATGCTCGGCCTCTTCGTAAGCGGCCTTCTCCCAGTACAGGCCGATCTCCGGGTAGCCTTCGCGGTGCGCGACGCGCGCCATGGCCAGATACATGCCCACCTCAGAGCATTCGCCCTGGAAATTCTCGCGCAGGCCGGCCTTGATCTCCTCGGGAACATCCTTGGCGACGCCGACAACGTGTTCGGAAGCCCAGACCTTCTCGCCTTCCTGCTCCTTGAACTTGGACGCGGGGGCCTTGCAGATGGGGCAGAACTCGGGGGGCGTGTCGCCTTCGTGGACGTAACCGCAGATGGTGCAAACGAACTTCTTCATGGAAAATGCCTCCTTATTTTCCGTCGTGATTTGTAGTTGGACCTTACGCTATTTATATACCCGCCGCCTCCTGCGCCGAAACAAGGGGCGGCAAAAATTTTTCGGGAATTTGCATGCGCTGCTGCGTGTATTTGCGAAACAGGCGCGCGGCCTCGGGCCAGTCCGGGCTATCCACCAGCTTGGGCGCGTTTTCAAAGCGCGTGCGCGGCAATTTGTAGAGGATGCGGCGCGCGCCCAGCGATATGCGCGGCGCGTAGCTGGGGCAGTCCATGCACACAGCGCCGCCCAGCCGGGCGTCAAAGCGCGCCTCCCCGGCAATGGGACGGCCGCAAAGCACGCAGCTGTCCACGCGCGGGGGATAGCCGGAGAGGGCCATGAAGTGCGCCTCAAAGGCGAACGTCAGCATCGCCGCGGGCAGCTCCGGCGCGTAGTTGAGGTGCGCCAGCGCCCTGAGCGCGAGCAGGAAGATGTCCTCCGCCGGCACGTCGCGCGGCACGCCCGCGTCCAGCAGCCGCAGCCAGTACGCGCCATGCACCAGCCGCTCGTAGTCCGTGCGCAGTTCGTAAAACCCCTCGCGCACCTGACACTGCTCGATGGCGTAGCGCTCGCCCTTCTGAAAGAGCTGGAACTCTCCGCTGATGAAGGGCTCGGCGGCGTTCGTCAGCGGAGACTTGGCCCTCCGACAGCCGCGCGCCACGGCATCCAGCCGCCCGTGCGTGGGGGTGAGCAGCGTCACCATGCGGTCGTAGTCGCCGTAGTCGGCGCGGCGCAGCACCAGCGCGGCGGTGGTCAGCAGCGGCATCTACTCGTCCTCGTAGCCGAGGGCGCGCAGATCTCCGGCGCGGTTGCGCCAGTCCTCGCGCACCTTCACCCACAATTTGAGCGACACGTGCGTGTTCAGCAGCTTTTCGATGTCCCTGCGGGCCTCGGAGCCGATCTTGCCCAGCATCGCGCCCTGCTTGCCGATGATGATGGACTTGTGCGAGGCGCGCTCGCAGTAGATATTGGCGTGGATCTCCGTCAGCCCCGGCCGGACCTCCTTGATGGAGAGCATCTCTACGCCCACGCCGTGCGGCACCTCGTCGCGCAAATTCCACAGCGCCTTTTCGCGGATGATCTCGGCGCAGAGTACGCGCTCGGGCTGGTCGGTCATCATGTCGTCGGGGAAGTACTTCGGCCCCTCCGGCATGGCGGAAACGAGCATGGAAAGCAATTCGTCCATCCTGTCCCCGCGCCGGGCGGAAACGCAGACGATCTGGTCAAAGCCGAGGTCGTTGAGCTTTTGCAGTTGCGGCATCAGCTTTTCCGGCTCGCAGAGGTCGATCTTGTTGACGGCGAGGAACTTGGGGCATCCCATCTTCGCCACGTCCTCGAGGATGGCGCGGTCGCCCGCGCCGATGAACTGCCCGTCCACCACGCAAAGCACCGCGTCCACGCCCTCGCGGGCGTCGTTGGCGGCCTTGACCATGTACTGGCCGAGCTTGGTGCGCGGCTTGTGCAGGCCCGGCGTATCGACAAAGACGATCTGCCAGTCCGCGTGCGTGGCCACGCCGAGCAGGCGCGAGCGCGTGGTCTGGGGGTGGTTGGAGACGATGGCCACCTTTTCCCCCACAAAGCGATTCATGATGCTGGACTTGCCCACATTGGGGCGGCCGAGGATGGCCACAAAGCCCGAGCGGAAGGACTGCTTATTTTCCATCGCTGCCCTCCTGCACGCCAAGGTGTTCCGGGCCGAACGAATGGGGCAAAAGCTCCGCGAGGGGAACGACGTCGAAGTCCTGCCCGTACTGGCCGCAGATGACGCGCATATTGTCGGAAAACTCGTTGAGGACCTGCCGGCAGATGCCGCACGGCCACGCCTGCGCGCTGGAACCGACCACGGCGATGGCGGTGAAGCTGCGCGCGCCCTCCATCACGGCGCGGCTGACGGCGGAGCGCTCGGCGCAAATGGTCGCGCCATAGCTGGCGTTTTCGATGTTGCAGCCCTGAAAGGTGCGGCCATCGCTGGAAAGCAGGCAGGCGCCCACCTTGAAGTTGGAATATGGCGTATAAGCCCTGTGCATGGCCTCGCAGGCCAGATCAAAGAGCTGTTGATCCGTCATGGGGTCTTCCTCCGTTCTTGCAAGGGACACGCGCCGCATGACGCGCTCCTCCATTTGCCGCATGGCGGCGCGGTCGTTCTCGTTTTCGTGGTCGTAGCCCATCAGGTGAAAGGCGGAATGGGCCGTCAGATAGCCCAGTTCGCGCGCGAGCGAATGGCCGTATTCGCGGGCCTGCTCGCGGGCGCGGGAAAGGGAGATGACGCAATCGCCCAGGTTGCACCAGCCCAGCGAGGGGTCGTACTGCCGCCGCACGCGGGCGGGGTCGCGCCCGGCGGTGCGGTCGGGGCGAAAGGAGGCGGTGGGGAAGGACAGCACGTCCGTCTCCCGGTCCACGCCGCGCATCTCGCGGTTGAGGGCGTGTACTTCCTCCTTGGAGGCGATGCGCACGGTCATGCCGGCGTTTTTGACGCCCTCCAGCGAAAAGCAGGCTTCACACACGCGCTGCAAAAGCGCTTCCAGCCCTTCCGCGCGCTCGTCCACCGCCCATTGCAGTTCAAGGGGCATTCTCGGTATCCTCCGTTTCCGTTTCCGGGGCGACGGTCTCCTCCTGCGCGGGCGTCGCTTCGCTCTCCGTGCGTGGGGGGATGGCGATGTCCGGGTACTCGATGCGCTCGTGGAACACGCCGCTCAAAACCGACTGGAAGGCGCGGCAGATGCGTTCGAGGTCGGCAAACGTAAGTTCGCTCTCGTCCAGCTGCCCGTCGGTCATCTTGGCGCGCACCAGCTTGTGGATCAGCGCGTCGATCTTCTCCGGGTCGGGGTCGGGCAGGGCGCGCGCCGCCGCCTCGATGGTGTCGGCGAGCATCACCACCGCCGCTTCGCGCGAGCGCGGGCGCGGCCCCTCGTAGCGGAAGGCGGCGATGTCCACCTTGTCGCCGTAGAGCTTGACGGCCTTGTCGTAGAAGAAGACCATCGGCGAATCGCCGTGATGCTGGCGGATGATGTCGAGGATGGGCTCGGGCAGGCGCGCCTTGAGGCCCATCTGGTAGCCGTCGCGCGTGTGCGCGGTGAGGATGGCGGCGCTGACGCGCGGGTCGGTGCGGTCGTGGGGGTTGTCGCCCGCCATCTGGTTCTCCTTGAAGTACATGGGCCGCTTGAGCTTGCCCACGTCGTGGTAATACGCGCCCACTCTGGCGAGCAGCCCGTTGGCGCCGATGGCGCTGGCCGCGGTCTCGGCGAGGTTGGCGACGATGATGGAATGGTGATAGCTGCCCGGAGCCTCCAACAGCATGCGCCGAAGAAGCGGTTGGTTGGGGTTGGAAAGCTCCAACAGCTTTGCCGAGGTGGTGAGGTTGAAGATCCATTCGAGGATCGGCTGCACGCCGATGCAGAGGACAGCCGCGCAAAGCCCGCTGCCCGCGGCGCAAAGGGCGTTGAGCGCCGTGTCGCTGGACACCGCGCCGTTGACCATGCCCACGGCGATGACGCAGAGGAAGTTGGTCACGCCCACCAGCACGCCGGCCAGCAGCGTCGCGGTGCGCTGCTGACGGTGACGCAGCACCGTAACAGCCACCGGCCCGCCGACGAAGGCCATGAGCAGCACGGTGAAGGTGATGGCGTTGAACAGGCCGTTGTCATTGGAACCGGCGATCAGCGCCACGGGCACGGACAGCAGGATCGTGGAAAACACCGCCAGCCGCGGCCGCACCAGCAGCGTGATCAGCAATAGCCCCAGCCCCGTGGCCGTAGGAACGAAATAGGGGTTGAAGATGCGGAAGAACAGCGACAGCGCCACCACCAGCACGTAGAGGATGCCCAGCAGCAAAAGCGTGCGCGGGCGGCGGGCGATGTCCAACTCGTAGCGGTACATGTACAGCCCCGCGGCCACCATCAGCGCCAGCATCAACAGCGCGCAGCCGAGGATCATGTTGGTGGGGTCGTTGTCCACCTTGCCGAGGGCATTGAGCATGGCGTACTGCGCCGGGGTGACGATGGCACCCTGCCGGACGATGACCTCGCCCGTGACGCACACCACGTCCTCCACTTCCTCGCGGGCGCGCTGGCGGTTCATCTCCGTGGTCTCCTCGTCGATGAGCATGTTGGGCTTGAGCCGCGCGCGCACCGCCTCGACAGCCACGCCCACCAGTTCCGGCTCATAGCCCTCGGCGCTCAGTTCGCGTTCCAGACGGGAGAGCATCGCCTCCTCCTGTCCCTCGGGCAGGGAGGAGATGAGCGTGTCGCGGGTGTATTCCGTGGCGCTTTCAAACATGGCTTCCAGCGTATCGCGCGAGGCGGCGAACAGCGCTTCGAGCTGCGCGGGGGTGAGTTGAACATCCAGCGCTGAGGCATCCGCGTCTCCGCGCGCGTCGTGCAGGGAAAGCAGCTGCTCAAACAGCACGGTGAGATCGCCCGTGACCTGCGTGGTCACGCTCTCATCCACGCTCTTGTAGCTGACGTCCACCTGCGCGGCGGCGGCATCGCGCAACTGCTGGGTGGTCACGGTGTCCACCACGTCCTCGCTGGCGTAGATGGTGGCGTCCGCCGGCAGACCCACGCGGATGTCGTACCGCTGCGGCGTGATGGCTGCCGAAAGCAGGCCAAAGAGCAAGAGATATGTGACCACGGCGATGATCGCCGTGCGCAGGAAGTTCTTGAGTTCGCCCATGGGGAGTTTCCACGGTATCTTCATAGACAGGCACGCTTCCCTTCTGTTTCGAGGAGGCACACGGCCCTACCGGCGGTTCTTCGCCGCCGCGTGCTTTTCGTAGGCGCGCACAATGGCCTGCACCAGTTCATGGCGCACCACGTCGCGGTGCGAAAGCGTGACGATGCCGATGTCGTTCACGCCCTTAAGCACCTCCAGCGCCTCGATGAGGCCGGACTTCTTGCCCGTTGGCAGGTCGATCTGGGTGACGTCGCCGGTGATGACCATCTTCGAGCCCATGCCCATGCGGGTCAAAAACATCTTCATCTGCTCGGAGGTGGTGTTCTGTGCCTCATCGAGGATGATGAAGGCGTCGTTGAGCGTGCGGCCGCGCATGTAGGCCAGCGGCGCGACCTCCACCGCGCCGCGCTCCACCAGCCGCTGATAGGCTTCCAGCCCCATCATTTCGTGCAGCGCGTCGTAGAGGGGGCGCAGGTAGGGGTCAACCTTCTGCGCCAGATCCCCGGGCAAAAAGCCCAGTTTTTCGCCAGCCTCCACCGCCGGGCGCGTGAGGATGATGCGCTCCACGTCCTTGCTTTTGAGCGCCACCACGGCCATGGCGATGGCCAGATAGGTCTTGCCCGTGCCGGCGGGGCCGACGGCAAAGGTGCAGGTGTTGTTCTTGATGGCGTCCACATACTGCTTCTGCCCCAGCGTCTTGCACTTGACCTGCCGCCCGCGGTGGGTGATGGCGATGACGTCGCGCATGATCTCGCCGATGCGGTCGGCGTTGCCCTCGCTGGCCAGTTCGATGGCGTAGCGGATGCGCGTGCGGTCCACCGGGTCGCCGCGCTGGATGATCTCCAAGAGCTTTTCCAGCGTCAGGCGCGCCAGCGCCACCTTGTCCGCGTCGCCGGTGAAGGTCACCTCGCCGCCGTGGGCGTAGATGTCCACGTCCAGTTCCTCGCGGAACAGGCGCATGTTCTCCTCGCGGATGCCAAAAAGCGCGATGAACTGTTCGGGCACATCCACGCGCAAAACGTCGGTCGCGGCATTTGCAGTCGTAGTTTCCATAGTGAGCGTCTATCCCTCCCGGGCGAGCGCGTCCCGCGTCGTGGCGATGTCGCGGTGTACTTCCAGCACCGCGCGGGCGCGCATACTGCCCTCTTCTATCATACTATAATCTATCCATTTGTCAACGATTTGAAGCGAATTTGCCCCCTGCGCGGCGATGTTTGCCTCCAACAGGGCGAACAGATGTTTGGAAAGCTCCGCCTTGACCGTCTCCGCGTCCCGTTCCACGGCGCGCAGCTCGTATTCTGTGTACGTCGTGCGTTCGATCATCAGGGGCAAATACAGCCCGCCGACGGGCAACTGCTCTACCGCCGTCTCGCAGACGGAAAAGGGTTCAGCGGGAGAGAGGGGGAACTGCCACGAAAGCAGGCGCAGGACGCTCCCTGTGCGCTCGCGGCCTGTATAGACGCGTTCCAGCCGCACCGTGGACGCTTCCGCCTCGGCTTCCGCCCACGTGCGGGCGATGACCTCGCCGCGCGCCGCCACGCCGCCCACTTCATCGCCGCTCACGCGCTCCTCGCCGCGGATGAGTACGTCGCCCTTGCGCACCGTGTCGCCGCTCTTGACCGCCGCCACGCCGCTCTGGGCGTTGACGGAGACGATGACGCCGTCGCAGGCGGCCACCAGATCGCGCGCCGCCTCCAGCTCGTAGATCTCTGGCGCTTTCAGCGAAGGAGCAACCTCCACCAGCAGACGCACGCCCTGTACGCGCGCGCCGACGAAGGAAAATTCCTCCGAGCGCGCCGACAAAGTCAGTTCCAGCCTGTCCGTGTCCACGTCCTGCGCCAGCATGCCGGGCCGCACGCCCAGCTCTGTCAAAAGCGCGTAGACCTGCTTTTCGTCAAACGCCGCCGCGCGCTCGCCGACGATGGCCACATCCACCCGCCAAATGCGCTGCGTGTAGAAAAACAGCAGCGCGCAGCACAGCGCCAGCCCGGGAAAGAGCGTCCAGCGCCGCCGGCAGAAGCGCCTCAGCGCGCTCAGGCCGGTGACGCGCACCTCCTCCACCGGCAGGGAATGCCGCTCGCACAGCGCGCGCACCACGCGCGCCCCGCGCGCATCGGTATCCAGCGTCAGCGCCCGCTCGCCGTCGCGCGCAACGCGATGGAAGGCCGCGCCCTGCTCCATGGCGCGCGCGAGCAGGCGTTCGAGCATGCGCCCCTCAATCCGCAGCCGGATCATGCGCAAGCTCCACGGCGTCGATGCGCCCGGTGACGATGAGGGCGTCCTTGCGCACCTCGCGCAGCGCCAATTCCTGCCCAAGCACGCATGCGTCGCCGCGACGGCAGCGCACGCGCACGCAATCCGGGGCATAGGAAATCAGCCCTCGGTGGTTCTCCACCAGCGCCCGCGCCCCGCCAATGGTGGTCACGCGCAGCGCGCGGCTGGCGTTTACCGCCCAACTGAGCTGGGTGGGCGTCCGTTTCTTGCTCACAGGCAACACCTCGCAGGAACGTTCCTGAAAAAACCCAACAGAACGGCGAACTTTCGCCCGGCCGCTCTTGCCCGAAACGAAATGCCTGCCGTGTCTGTTGGGAACTTTCAGTCCTGCTCAACCCTATGCGGGGCAAAGGCAAGTTATCGCTGTTTCAGCGCACCTGCCCGTCGCCGTAAAGCACGTATTTGTAGGAAACGAGCGCTTCCAGCCCCATGGGGCCGCGCGCGTGCAATTTCTGCGTGGAAATGCCGATCTCCGCGCCGAGACCGAACACGCCGCCGTCGGTAAAGCGCGTGGAGGCGTTGACGTAGACCGCCGCCGAATCCACTTCGCGGGTGAACTTCCGCGCCGCGGCCAGATCGCGGGTGACGATGCACTCGCTGTGGTGGCTGGAATAGCGGCGGATATGGGCAATGGCCTCGTCCATGCCGGAGACGACCTTCACCGCGAGGATGTAGTCGAGAAACTCCACTTCATAGTCGTTTTCGCAGGCGGGCACGGCCTCCGGAAGGATGGCACAGGTGCGCGGGCAGCCGCGCAGTTCCACGTTTTTCTCCTTCAGCCGCGCGGCGATGACCGGCAGCGCCGTTTCAGCGATGGCCTCGTCCACCAGAAGCGTCTCCAGCGCGTTGCACACCGAGGGGCGCGAGGTCTTGGCGTTGAAGACGATCTCCGAGGCCATGGCGATGTCGGCGGTCTTTTCCACATAGGCGTGGCAGTTGCCCACGCCCGTCTCGATCACCGGCACGGTGGCGTTTTCCACCACGGAGCGGATCAGCCCCGCGCCGCCGCGGGGGATGAGGCAGTCGATATAGCGGTTGAGGCGCATCATCGCTGTGGCGGTGGCGCGGTCGGTGTCCTCGATGAGGCAGACGCAGTTTTCGTCAAGCCCCGCCTCCTTAAGCGCCCCGCGCATGACGTTGGCGATGGCCGTGTTGGAGCGGATGGCCTCCTTGCCGCCGCGCAGTATGCAGGCGTTGCCGCTCTTTAGGCACAGCGCCGCCGCGTCGGAGGTGACGTTGGGACGGGCCTCAAAGATGATGCCGATCACGCCCAGCGGCACGGCGATCTTCTCCATCTCCAGCCCGCAGGCGAGCGTGGAGCCGGAAAGCACGCGGCCCACGGGGTCGGCAAGCGCCGCCACCTCGCGCACGCCCTCGGCCATGCCCTTAACGCGGGCCTCGGAAAGGGAGAGCCGGTCGAGCATGGAGGGGGACATGCCATTCGCGCGCGCCGCCTCGACGTCCTCCCGATTGGCGCGGAGTATGTCTTCAGCGTGCGCTTCCAGCGCCGCGGCGATGGCCATGAGTGCGGCGTTCTTTTGCGCCGTGGAGGCGTTTGCCAGCGCGAAAGCGGCCTCCTTGGCCGCCGCGCCGATACGGGTCAGATCCGTCATGCTTTTCCCTCCCTGTTGGCGAGGAACACCGTGCCGATCTCCTCGCCGTCGAGCAGGCGGTAGATGTCCTCCGGGTCAGAGCCGTCGATGATGGCGGTGGTGATGCCCTCGCGGGTGGCGATGTCGGCGGCCTCGATCTTGGTGATCATGCCGCCCGTGCCGCGGCTGGAGCCGGTGCCGCCGGCGATCTCGCGCGTGTGGGGGGTGATGGCCTCCACCACGTGGATCAGCGGCGCGGACGGGTCCTCGCGCGGGTTGCGTTCGTGCAGGCCGTCGATGTCGGTGAGGATGATGAGCGCGTCGGCGCGGACCTCGCGGGCTACCAGCGCCGAGAGCGTGTCGTTGTCGCCGAAGACGATCTCCTCCACGGCCACGGTGTCGTTTTCATTGATGATGGGCAGCGCGCCCATGTCCAGCAGGCGCTCAAAGGCGTTTTCGATGTTCATGCGGCGCAGGCGGTCGTCCACGCAGTCGCGCGTGAGCAGCACCTGGGCGGTGACGTGGCCGTACTCGCTGAACAGTTTGTCGTATATGTACATCAGCTCGCACTGGCCCACGGCGGCGCAGGCCTGCCGGCCGCCGATGTCGTGCGGGCGGCGCTCCAGCTTGAGCTTGCCCACGCCCACGCCGATGGCGCCCGAGGAGACCAGCACGATCTCCCGCCCGGCGTTTTTCAGATCCGAGAGTACGCGCGCAAGATCGCGCATGCGCCGAAGGTTCAGTTTGCCTGTTTCATGCGTCAGCGTCGAAGTGCCCACCTTGAATACGAGGCGCTTCGCGCCAGCAAAATGGTTCATGTCCGTCCTCCGATTTTACAGTTGCAGATCCGCCAGTTCAAAGCCCGCGCGCACGATGCTCTCGGGAAGCTGCGCGAACATGGAGCTGATGGACTCATAGTTGTAGAAGCGCATGATCGTCTCGGCGAACATCGGCGCCACCGAGATGGTCTTGAACTTGGGGTGGCCGATGATGTTGGGGTTGTCCACCGTATCGGTGGAGAACACGGCCTCGATGGGGCTGGCCTCGATTTTGGCCACGCCGCGCGCGGAGATGATGTTGTGGGAAAGCAGCGCGTACACGCGCTTGCACCCATGCTTTTTCAAAGCGTCGGCGAGGTTGACCAGCGTGCCGCCGGAAATGGTGAAATCATCCACCACCAGACAGTCCTTGCCCTCGACGTTGCCGATCACTTCCAGCACGTGAGCGTTCTCGGTGTGGTCGGTGCGCTCCTTGTCGCCGATGGCGATGGGCAGCCCCAGCGCGTTGGCGTACTTGCGCGCCTGCTTGGCAAAGCCCGCGTCCGGGGAGACGACCACGGCGTTGGAAAGATCCATGCTGCGCACGATCTCCACCAGCATCGGCATGGCGTAGAGATGGTCCATGGGCTTTTTGAAAAAACCCTGCACCTGCTGCGCATGCAGGTCCATGGTCACGAAGCGGTCTGCGCCGGCCAGTTCCATACACTCGGCGCACACACGCGCGCGGATGGATACGCGCGGCTCGTCTTTCTTGTCGCCCTTGGCGTAGGCAAAGTAGGGCATGACCAGCGTTACCGTCAGCGCGTTGGCGCGCTTGAAGGCGTCCATCCAGAAGAGTATCTCGACAAATTCGTTGTTGGAGTGCATGCCGATGGGCTGCACGAGATACACGTCGCGGTCGCGGACGGATTCGTTGATGCGGACGAACGTATTGCCCTCAGAGAAGGTGATCACTTCCGAGTTGCCCACCTTGCGGCCCATATAACGGCACATGCGCTCGGCGAACGCCTGTCCGCCGCTTCCCGCGAAGATGGATATGTTTGCGCTGTCAAACACCCTGAACACTCCTTTGCTTATGTGCGCGCCCGGAGCAGACGATCCGCCGCGAGCGCCAATACATACGGTTTAGGCTTCGCTCTTTTCGCAGATCAGTTCCACTTCCACGCGCGCGCCGGCGGGCAGGCGGGAGACTTCCACGCAGCTGCGGGCGGGGAAATCTGGACCAAAGTAGCGCTCATAGATGGCGTTGACGGCGGCAAAGTCGCCAAGGTCGGTCAGAAACACGGTGGTCTTGAGGGCGCCAGCGAACGTCAGCCCCATCTCGCGCAGGACCGTGCCGATGTTTTCAAACACCTGCGTCGCCTGCGCCTCGATGCCGCCTTCGACGATCTTGCCAGTGGCCGGGTCGGCGGGGATCATGCCGGAGAGGTAGACTGTTTTTCCGCTGATCACGGCGGTGGAATAGGGGCCGATGGCCTTGGGTCCGTTGGTGGTCAGAAAGCACTGCTTCATAGAGGACTCCTTTCATTCACCAGGTACCGGTCGAGGATATGAACGGCGTGGCCACAGGACGCTGCTGCACGCCAACGTAGTAGACGTTCCTGCCGGGGGTATAATAGTCGGACGAGATCTGTACGGTCTCGATGAACTCGCCCGTTTCCCAGTCGAAGCTGTCGCGCCAGAGCTGGCTGCGCATGCCCGTTTTGCCTTCGGTGACGAGTACCTTCTCATCGGTATAGGTGGCGTATTCGCCTTCGGTATCCGTTACCACGCGCTCAGAAGAGGGCGGTATGTCCTCCTCAAGAACGATGGAGCGGAACACGTAGCGATAGGGCGGCTTCTCGCCGTAGATGCGCACCGTGGCGGTGGTATCCGTGACCGAGGTATAGATGTAGATGGGCAGATCGGAATCGTTGCGGAACACCAGGTCCTTGCTGCCGGTATCGGTCACGGCCGCGTCCATGCTCGGCTCGGCGTAGGCGACGGTCATCGAATGGTTGTGCCGCTCGATGATGGTCACGCCCGCCTGCAGCAGCGCGCCGTACATGGTGGTGGATGCCTGACAGGTGCCGCCGCCGATGCCGGTCGTGCTTTCGCCCTCGGAATACTCCGTGGCCTCCTTGTAGCCGTTGGCCAGCGTGCGGTCCAGCGCTACGGCGTTGAAGCTCACCGTCTGCCCCGGATCGACGCGCATGCCGTTGAAGCGCGAGAGCGCCACGCGCACGTTGGTCTTGCGGTTGGAGCGGCTGCCCTCGATGCTGGTGGTGCATTCGCCGACCACCTCGCCGCTGCCGAGCGTGCTTTGCGCCTCTTCGGTGCTGATATTTGGCTCGGTCACCGTCACCGGCAGTTCCACGCGCGTCTCCTCCGAACCGTAGAGGAGCAAATCGCGCATCAGTTCGCGCGCGTCCTCTTCCTCGAGGTGGTAGCCGGTCTGCGACTCCTGGATGACGCGCGGCCCGTCCACCTCGGCGGCCACTACCGCGTCGATCGGGTCGAGGTTGATGGCGGCGCTCATCTCAGCAATGAGGCTGTCGATGACGGCCTCGTCGTAGGTGATGTCGCTTTCAAAGTGATAGCCATCGTGGCTGAGCGCCTTGATCTGGCTCTTGCGGTAGGAGATGCTGCCCACATGCCCGTAATTCCAGGCCCGCTGCAGCACGGACTCTTCGTTGAGCTGGGCATTGACCGTTGCCGGCGAGAACGTCCAGGAATGATCGCCGAAGTACAGCTCATAAGCGCGCGTCTTCCAATCCTCTTCCAATTCGGCGAACATCTGGAAGCCCTCTTCGCGGGTGTAGCCGCGAAGGGAGACGCCGTTGACATAGACATTGTAGAAACGGGGCGTACCCACGCCCAGCGTTATCATCGTATCCAGCGCGTACCAGAGTACGGCAATGACGGCGATGAGTACCACCACGCCGACGATGCGGCGGCGGGGGTTTTTGCCGCCGCGCCCGCGAGCGTTGCCCTGCGGCCTGCGCGCAGCGGGGCGCGAAGGCTGCGGGACACGGCCACGCGCGCCCTGCGCCGCTCCGCGGCCGGCTGCGGGGCGGGCAGAGGTGGCCCGGCCCGGCGCCGGTCGCCGCTGCGGCGGGCGCTGCGGCTGCGCGCGGTTGGCGCTGCGTACTGTCTGCCCGCGTCGGACGGGCTGCGTGGCTCTTGGCTGCATAACGATCTCCCTCGAAACAGGTCTGGAGACGACAAAAACGCCTCTGCAAACCTTCCTTCATTATACCACATTCTGCCCTCGATGGAAAAGGGCGATACCCGTAAAAATCGGGAAAAGACTTGAGCAAAAAACCTATTTTTTGTCAAAATACAGAGGCGGAGCGCCGCCTCGCCGAAGCGAAGGGCGCCCCGCCTGCGCGGAAAGCACCTATCCAAGTGCGATCTTGTCGAAGAAGGAAGTTCCGTCCAGCCGTCCCTTGGCGCCCAAGGCCTCCAGCACCGTGGCCGAAACGTCGGCAAAGGTGCCGCGCACGCCCAGAGGCACGCCTTCCTGCAATCCCAGCCCCCAGACCAGCAGCGGCACGTATTCTCGCGTGTGGTCGGTGGAGGGGAAGGCGGGGTCGCAGCCGTGGTCGGCGGTGATGATCAGCATGCCGTCGTCGCCCAAAAGCCGCAGTATCTCCGGCAGGCGCCGGTCGAAGGCTTCCAGACAGCGGGCAAAGCCGGAAACGTCGTTGCGGTGGCCGTAGAGCATGTCCGTGTCCACCAGATTGGCAAAGAGCAGGCCGCGCCAGTGATCCTTTTTCAGATAATCGACAATGGCGTCCACACAGGCCTCGTTGCCGGCAGCGTGGTTGGAGGCGGTCAGGCCGCGGTGGTTGAAGATGTCCTCGATCTTGCCCACGCCAAGCACGTCGTAGCCCTCGCCCTTGAGTACGTCCAGCATGGTCTTGCCCGTGGGGTCCACGGAGAAGTCGCGGCGGTTCTCCGTGCGCACGAAGTGGCCGACTTCGCCAACGAAGGGGCGGGCGATGACGCGCCCCACGGCGTGTTCGCCCTTGAGCAGGCGGCGGGCGATGCGGCAGATGTGCCACAATTCCGTCGGGGGGATGATGCCCTCGTGCGCGGCGATCTGGAAGACGCTGTCCGCCGAGGTGTAGACGATCAGCTTGCCCGTGCGCAGATGCTCCGCGCCAAGTTCTTCGATGATCTGCGTGCCCGAGGCGGGCTTGTTGCCGATGGTGCCCATGCCGGTGGCGTCCTCAAATTCCTGAATGACCTCCGGCGGGAAGCCGTTGGGATAGGTGGGGAAGGGCTTTTCCAGCGTCAGCCCCGCCAGCTCCCAGTGGCCGGTGGTGGTGTCCTTGCCGGCGGCGCGCTCGGTCATCTTGCCAAAGCAGCCGATCGGCTCGTCCTCCTCAGGTGTGGAGATGCCAGCGGCGGAGAGCAGCCCCAGTTCGGTCAGGTTGGGGATGTCGGGCTTTTCCTGTTCCCAGACGTGGCCGAGGGTGTTCGCGCCCGCGTCGCCGTATTTGTCCGCGTCCGGCTGAGCGCCGCAACCAGTGCCGTCCAGAACGATCAGCACGACGCGCTTCATCTTCTTCATCGTCAAACCTCCTCCATGCGCAGTATATCCGCGAGCTGCGCGATCATCTCCCCACAAGTGGGTTTGCCGCGCTGCGCGTCTATCGTACCGCGAAAGATCCTGTATTGCTCGTCGATCCGCCCGCGCTTCCACGCAAGCTCGATCGCATAGCGCATGCTTTGTTCCACCTTGCGGGCGCTGACGCCGTGGCGGCGGCCGACAAGGGGATAGAGCGTGGTGGTGAGCCGTCGCGCAAGCCGCGCGTCCATCCAGGCGTAGCCCACCGCCGTCTGCAAGTAGGCGCGACCCTCGTGCCCGACGACACCGAGGCGGTCCAGAAGTTCGTCGCGCCTCTGGCAGAACGCCTCGCTCAGGCGGCGATTTGCCACGTCCGTCCTGTCAAGCGCGGAAGCGAGCGCGTCGCGCCGCACAGGGCGTTCGATAAACGCCGCACCCTCCGCCGTCAGGCGGTCGCGTCCGGGCAGAAACAGCCCGGGCAAGCACATCATCACGATGCCGGGGCGCACGGACAAATGCCGCCTAAGCACCTCCTGCGCCAGCCACACGCCGTCGCCGGGGCGCAGCGTGGCGCTGATGAGCAACGCGTCGGGCAGGCGGTCTTCCACAAGGCGCAGGGCGGCGAGGCCATCCTCCGCTTCAAGCGGCGCGGCGTATCCCAGCTCCCGGAGCAGCCCGGAAAGACGCGCGCGTTCCGCCGCGGAAGGCTCCGCGACGACCGCCGTCCGTTCCCGTGCCGCCATAGCACGCCCTCCCGTCCGCATTTATAGAAAAACACGTTCGACGCGCGTCGTGAAAATCCTGCCCGCCAGAGCGCTTCTTGGGAAGTTAACCGGAGCGCCCCGTTTGGCGGATGGTCTACGCGGCCTCCCTGCCGCTCTGCGCGGCGTCGAGCATCCACTCGATGTAGACGCCGTAGCCCTGCGTGGGATCGTTGATGAACACGTGCGTCACCGCGCCCACCAGCTTGCCGTCCTGCACGATGGGCGAGCCGCTCATGCCCTGCACGATGCCGCCCGTGGCCTGCAATAGCGCCTCGTCGGTCACTTTGATCACCATCGAGCGGGTGGCGGGCGCGTCCTGATCGCTCAATTTAACGATCTCGCAGTCGTAGGCGCATATCTCGCCGTCCACCAGCGTGGTCAAAAGCTGCGCCTGCCCGGTGTGGATGTCCCCGCGCGTGCCCACCGGCAGCCCGTCCGGGTAGAGCGGGTTGACGATCTCCTCATTTGTCGTTCCGAAAATACCGAAGTCGGTATTATCTGTGACTTCCCCGAGCTGCGTCTCTGCGTCAAAGAACTGTCCGAGCAGTTCTCCGGGCTCGCCGCTCTTGCCCTTCTCGATGTCCACCACGGCGCTTTCGTATATGCCGCCGTAGCCGACGGGCAATACTATGCCCGTGTCCACGTCGGTGATGGCGTGGCCGAGCGCGCCAAAGGTATCGTCCGCCGGGTCGTAAAAGCTCAGCGTGCCGATGCCGGCGGTGCTGTCGCGCACCCACGCGCCCAGCCGGTAAGCGCCGTCGGCGGGGTCGAGCGCCGGTTCGACGCTGACCGTTATCGTCTCCTCGCCGCGCGCCACCTCCAGCACGGCCTCGCCGCCCTCGCCGACGAGAGCGCGCAGCTGCTCCGAACCGGCCACGGGCGTGCCGTTGACGCTCAAAATGCGGTCGCCGGGCCGGATGCCCGCCTGATAGGCGGGGCTGGGCGACTTGCCCACGTCCGAGGAGCCGACGACCACCACGCCCTCGGTCAGCAGCGCCACGCCCACGGACTGACCGCCGGGAATGAGCGTGCGCTCTTTTTCCACCGTCACCGAAACGGTCTTGACCGGTATGAGCCCCAGCAGGCGGTAGGTGAGCGTCGCCTCTCCGGCCTCCTCGCCCGCGGTGAGCGTCACGGTGTTGCCAAGCTCGGAAGCGCTCTGGTCGAAACTGGAAATGACCGCTTCGGAGCCGGCCTCCAATTCCGCGCTGCCGGGAAGCGTGAAGCGCAGCTCCGTCTGCGCGCCGGATGTGAGGAAAAGCGCGTCCGGCAGGCTCTCAAAGGCGCGCAGCGGCGGCGACATGCCCGCGGCAGCCAGCGCCGCCGCCAGCAAAAGCCCTGCCGCGAAGCGCCCCGTCCTTCTCTTTTTCATGGTGATCCCTCCCTGCGGCGCCTGTGGACGCCGTCCTCCTTAACGATTCCCGCATCCCGGACGGGCTATGCTGGAACAGGGTGGTTTTGCTATCGACAAACGCGCGAAAAACTGCTATAATACAGGTGTTTTTCCCGTTCCCGCGCGAGCGTTTGGACCGGCAAAGCGTCATCGCGGCGCGCAAAATGCGCCTTTGGAGCAAAAGCCGTTGCCGGAAAAAACCTGCGCTGGTATAATGAACGCCAAAAGGGGGTGCGGATATGCGCCGTATACTGGCATTTTTGTTGACCATCCTCATCTGTCTTTTCCCGCTGGCGGCGCTGGCGGAAGCAGATACCGCCCATCTGGCGGAAACGGTGCTTGCAAAGCTCGCGCAGGGCGACTGCGCGGCCGTCTTTGAAGATTCGGACGAGGCCATGCAGGAAGCCCTCGGCAGTGCGGACGGTCTGGCTGCCGTCTGGGCGCAGCTCACCGGCACGCTCGGCGCGCTTGAGAGCGTTCAGGCGACGGACGCCGGCGCGCAGGGCGATTACCGCGTGGCCGTCGCCGATTGCGCGTTTGCAAATGCCGACGCCACCCTGACGCTGGCGTTCGACGCGCAGGGCAGGCTCGGCTCGCTGGGCCTTGCCGCCATGCGCCCGCACGAGGACAGCGAAACGGCGGACGAGGGCGGCTATATCGAGGAAGCGATCACCTTGCGCGAAGGCGAGGAGGACGCCACGAGCGGCCTGCTGACGCTGCCCGAGGGCGAAGGTCCCTTCCCGGCGGTGGTGATGGTGCATGGCTCCGGTCCCTCGGATATGGACGAGTCCGCCTACGCCTGCGCGCCCTTCCGCGACCTCGCCCATGGCCTTGCACGCCTCGGCGTGGCCAGCATCCGCTACGACAAGTACACCTACGCCCACCCGGAAAACTGCCTGCGCGCGGATTTCACCGTGGACGACGAATACACGCGCGACGCGCTCGACGCCGCAAAGCTGCTCATGGAGGACGCGCGTATCGGAGACATCTACCTCCTCGGTCACAGTCAGGGCGCGATGCTCGCCCCGCGCATCATGGCGGCGATGCAGAAGGAGACCGGCGACCGCCTGCGCGGCGGCGTGCTGCTGGCCGGCTCGCCGCTGCCCATGTGGGAACTTCAGTACCACCAGAATCTGGACGTGCTTGCCGGACTCAGCGGGGAAACGCTGGCAGAGAACGAGGCACTGATCGAAGCCGAAGTGGCAAAAGTGCCTGCGCTGGCGGACATGTCTGCGGAGGAACTGCAAAAACAGACCCTGTTCGGTATCAGCGCGTACTATCAGGCCGACGAGATGTCCGTCGATGCCGTACAGACTGCGGTCGCTTTGGATCTGCCGCTCTTTATCGCCCAGGGAGGGAAGGACTGGCAGGTGCGCCCCGCGGACGGCATCGAGGCGTGGCAGTCCGAATTGCCACAGGACTTTGACGCCGCGTATGCGCTCTATCCCGACATGACGCACCTGCTCTTCGATCTGGAGAGCGCGCCATCGGAGACGCCCGCGGACTATCTGGCTGCCGACGCGCGCGTCAGCGAGGCGCTCATTGAGGATATCGCCGCATGGATCGCCGCGCATTGAGCATAGACGCAGGCGCGGCGGGCGGGCGCGTGCTTGTAGCCCTCTCCGGCGGCGCGGATTCTGTGGCGCTGCTGCTTTTGCTGCTCGATGCGGGCGCGGACGTGTGCGCGGCGCACTTTGAACATGGCATCCGCGGCGGGGATTCCGTCGCGGACTTGGCCTTTTGCCGCGATCTGTGCGCGCGCCTCGGCGTTCCCTTCTTCTGCGAACGCGCCGACGTGCCCGCCGCCCGCCTCACCGGCGAGGGCATGGAATCGGCGGCGCGCCGCCTGCGCTACGCCTTTCTGCGCCGTGCGAAGGCGGAGACCGGCGCGACCTGCATCGCCACCGCCCACCATGCCGGCGATCAGGCGGAGACCGTACTCATGCATCTCTTGCGCGGCGCAGGTCCTGCCGGAACTGCGGGCATGCGCGAGCGCGAAGGCGACCTCTGGCGGCCTCTGTTGCACACGCAAAAACAGGAACTGGTCGCTTTTTTACAGGAACGCGGCCAGCCGTGGCGCGAGGACGCCACCAACGCCGTCGCCGATACCCCGCGCAACGCCCTGCGCCTGCATATCATTCCGCGCATGGAAGCGCTCTATCCCGGCGCGGCGCAGGCGCTGTGCCGCTTCGCCGATTCGCAGGCCGTGGAAAACGAATTTCTCGAAGCGGAGATGACGCGCTGGGCGCAGTCGCGCGTTCCTTTGCCCAATGGGGACTTCTGGCCCCTGTCGCCGCTTCCGGCTGAGGCGATCCTGCGACGCTTTTTCCGCGCGCAGATGGGCGAGGGCGCAACATGGGAGCGCGTCTGCGCGCTGACGGCGCTGTGCGGCCGGCCGCGGGGCCGCGAACAGCTTGCGGACGGCAGGGCCGCCGAGAAAACAGAACGCGGTCTGTATATCATCCGCGAGGCGCCGCCGCCAGAGTTCAGCGCCGTACTCGCGCTGGACGGCGAGACGGACGTCCCCGGCCTCGGCACCCTTCATGCTGCTCCCTGCGCCCCCGCGCCCATCCGGGGAGACCCATTTGCGCAGGCGCTGCGCCGTGACGCGCTCGAGGGGGCGCGGATACGCTTTCGCCGCGCGGGCGACTGGCTGCGCCCCTTAGGCATGCGCGGCTGCAAGCTGCTTTCGGACTATCTGACCGACCGCGGCGTGGATCGCCCCCTGCGCAACTATCTGCCCATCGTCGAGCGCGGGGGCGAGCTTCTCTGGGTCGTTGGCGTCGGCATCTCGCAGGATTGCGCGTTGCGGCCCGGAGACGCCGCCGTGCGCCTCACCTTTCAGCCCCGAATGCCCTTTTACCAATACGTTTTTGGAGGTACGCAGAAATGATGAACAACGATCTGGCCAAGGTACTCATCACGGAGGAAGAACTTCGCAGGCGCGTAGAGGAACTGGGCGCGCAGATCGCCGCCGACTATGTGGAGAAAGAACCGATCCTGGTCTGTATCCTCAAGGGCGCTTCGATCTTCTACGCCGACCTCTGCCGCGCCATCCCCATCCCCATGAACATGGATTTCATGGCCGTTTCCAGCTACGGGAACCGAACGAAGTCTTCCGGCGAAGTGGAGATACGCAAGGATCTTTCCGGCCCCATCGACGGCCGCCACGTCATCATCGTCGAGGACATCGTCGATTCCGGCTTTACCCTCAGCTACCTTTCGCGCGTGTTGTCCAGCCGCGGGGCGGCCTCGGTGCGCATCTGCACGCTGCTGGACAAGCCGGAGCGCCGCGCGCCGGGCATCACCATCAAGGCGGACTATTTCGGCTTCACCATCGGCAACGAATTTGTCGTCGGATACGGCTTGGATTACGCGGAAAGATACCGCAATCTGCCCTTTATCGGCGTGCTGAAGCCGGAAATTTACGAAAATAACTGAAATATGCTTTGAAAAAGCGCTCTGCTGTTATATAATAGTAGGCGTATGCGGCCCGCGCGTCCCGTGGAGCGGCCGCTGCGAAAGCGAGGAAGCGAATTTTGAAGAAAGACGCCAGAAAAAGCCTGTTTCAAGGGCCGCTGCTATATGTCGTACTACTGCTGGTCATCCTCTGGATGGTCCATCTGCTCGGCACGCCCGCCGGCACGCAGCCGCTGGAACTCAGCTATTCGTCGCTGCTCCAGTGGGTCGAGGCCGACCTCAAGCACGATGAGGGCATGGACCTGACCGGCGAGGAACAGGGCAAGACGATCGCGGACATCATCATCACCCAGTCCACCCTCATCGCCCGCACCGAGGACAGCAAGATCCCCGAGAGCGAGTTTGGCGCCCGTTACGACATCACCAGCACCATCCCCAGCGAGGAACAGTTCTATACGGACGTCAACACCATCTATACGCAGGTGCTGGGCCGCGAGGTCAGCCCCGCGGAGTACCGTTTCGACGTCACCACCCAGCTGCCCGCGGGCACGCCGTGGTGGATGGAGCTTCTGCCCATTTTCATCCTCGTCGGCCTCATGGCCCTGCTTTACTACTTCGTCATGCGCTCGCAGACGGGCAGCGGCAAGGGCATGGCCAGCTTCGGCAAGAGCCGCGCCCGCCTGACCGACCCCAAGGCCAACAACATCACCTTCAAGGATGTCGCCGGCGCGGACGAGGAAAAGGAAGAGCTGCGCGAGATCGTCGAGTTTTTGAAAAACCCCGCTAAGTTCACCGACATCGGCGCGCGCATCCCCAAGGGCGTGCTGCTCGTCGGCCCGCCCGGCACCGGCAAGACGCTGCTTGCCAAGGCCGTCTCCGGC
>DVOU01000044.1:0-22086 GCA_018713365.1 Candidatus Pullichristensenella excrementipullorum | reverse complement strand
GCGCGGCGCGCAATATGCTCTCCGGGTTGGCGTAGTCGCCCAGCCCTTCCTCGATCATGCGCGGCGCGGTGCCGTGGACGGCCTCAAACATGGCGTAGCGGTCGCCGAGGTTGGCGCTGCCTGCCGTACCCACGCCGCCCTGCAACTGCGCAGCCTCGTCGGTGATGATGTCTCCGTAGAGGTTGGGGAGGATAAAGACCTCGAAGCGGGAGCGGATGGCGGGATTGACGAGGTTGGCGGTCATGATGTCGATGTACCAGTCCTCGACCTCCATCTCCGGGTAGTCCTTCGCCACCTCGTGGCAGATGGCGGTGAACTTGCCGTCTGTCTTTTTCATGATGTTGGCCTTGGTGACGATGGCGACGTTCTTTTTGCCGTTTTTGCGCGCGTATTCAAAGGCGGCGCGGGCGATGCGGCGCGTGCCGGCGTCGGTGATGACCTTGAAATCCATGGCCAGGCCGGGAAGCTCGACGCCGCGGCTGCCGAGGGCGTATTCGCCTTCGGTGTTCTCGCGGAAGAACGTCCAGTCCACGCCCTCTTCAGGGATGCGCACGGGGCGCACGTTGGCGTAGAGGTCGAGAGCGCGGCGCAGCGTGACGTTGGCGCTCTCCAGCGTGCCGCCCTTGGGGGTGGCGGTGGGGCCTTTGAGGAGGACGTCGCAGCCCTTGATGGCCGCAAGCACTTCGGCGGGCACGGCCTCGCCGCGCGCAAGGCGGTTTTCGATGGTCAGGCCGTCGATGGGGCGCAGTTCCAGCGCGCCGCGGGCGATCTCGTCCGCGAGCAGGACTTCCAGCACGCGCGCGGCCTCGTTTACGATGATGGGGCCGATGCCATCGCCGCCAACAATGCCGACGACCGTCTTTGGGTTCGCTGCCTTCTCCTGCGCGGAGGCGCTTTCCATGCGCTCCACGCGGCGGAGCTGTTCTTCCAGAAGGGCGCGGAAGTGTTCCACGGCCCGTTCGACCTGTGCGTTCATTGTTTGCCCTCCCTGGTGTAGGCCAGCAGCCCGCCGTCTCGCAGTATCTCGCGCTGGCGCGGCGAGAGTTCGCAGGCGAGGGCGAAGGTCGCGCCCGTGGTCTTGTCCGTGAGCGTGAACTTGCCGCTCTCGAGGCCGGCAAAAATGCCGGAGATGGTCAGGTCATCGCCCTGCGTGAGGCGGTCGTAGTCGTCCGCGTTCACAAACGTCAGCGGCAGGATGCCGTAGTTGATGAGGTTGGCGGCGTGGATGCGGGCGAAGCTCTTGGCCACCACCGCGCGCACGCCCAGATACATCGGCACCAGCGCCGCGTGTTCGCGCGAGGAGCCCTGCCCGTAGTTGGCCCCGCCGACGATGATGGAGCGCACCGCGGCTTTGGCGCGCTGGGGGAAGGTCTCATCGCAGACGGTGAAGCAGAACTCGGAGAGCTTGGGCACGTTGGAGCGGTACGGCAGTATCTTCGCGCCGGCGGGCATGATGTGGTCGGTGGTGATGTTGTCGCCGACTTTGAGGGTCAGGGGCGCGCTGATCTCGTCCTTCAGCGGCTCGCCCAGCGGCATGGGGCGGATGTTGGGGCCGCGCACGACCTCGACGGACTTGGCTTCCTCGGGATCGGCAGGCAAAAGCACGCCGCTGTCGTCGATGGTGAAGCGCTCGGGCAGTTGCACCTCGGGGTACGTTCCCAGTTCGCGCGGATCGGCGATGTGGCCGAGGATGGCGCTGGCGGCGGCAACTTCCGGCGAGGCGAGGTAGACCTGCGCATCGCGGGTGCCGCTGCGGCCCTCGAAATTGCGGTTGAAGGTGCGCACGGAGACGCCGCCGGAATTGGGGGAAAAGCCCATGCCGATACAGGGCCCGCAGGCGCATTCCAGCACGCGCGCGCCGCTGGCGAGTATGTCCGCGAGCGCGCCGCAGGCGGAGAGCATTTGCAAAACCTGCCTTGAGCCGGGGGAGATGGAGAGGCTGACGGTGGGAGCCACCGTTCTGCCCTTTAAGATGGCCGCTACGCGCAGAAGGTCGCGCAGCGAGGAGTTGGTGCAGGAGCCGACGCAGACCTGATCGACGCGCACATCTTCAAGCTCGTGCGCCGCCTTGACGTTGTCCGGCGAGTGCGGGCAGGCGCACAGCGGTTCGAGCGCGGTAAGGTCGATGTCGATGACGCGGTCGTAGACGGCATCCGGGTCGCTGGCAAGGGGCGTGAAGTCCTCTTCCCTGCCCTGCGCGCGCAGAAATTCGCGCGTCACTTCGTCGGCGGGGAAGATGGACGTGGTCGCGCCCAGTTCGGTGCCCATGTTGGTGATGGTGGCGCGCTCGGGAACGGAGAGCGTTTGAATGCCCTCGCCGCCCCATTCGATGATCGCCCCGCGCCCGCCGCGCACGGAGAGGATGCGGAGGATCTCGAGACTTATATCCTTGGCGCTGACCCACGGGGACAGCTTGCCGGTGAGGTTGACTTTGAACATGCGCGGCATGTTGATGTAATAGGCGCCGCCGGCCATGGCCACGGCCACGTCCATGCCGCCCGCGCCCATGGCCAGCATGCCCAGCGCGCCGCCGGTGGGCGTGTGGCTGTCCGAGCCGATGAGCGTCTTGCCGGGCTTGCCGAAGCGCTCCAAATGTACCTGATGGCAGATGCCGTTGCCGGGGCGGGAGAAGCGCACGCCGTACTTGCGCGCCACGGTCTGGATAAAGCGGTGGTCATCGGCGTTTTCAAAGCCGCACTGGAGGGTATTGTGGTCGATATAGGCCACGGAAAGCTCGGTGCGCACGCGCGGCACGTCCATGGCCTCCAAAGCGAGGTAGGCCATGGTGCCGGTGGCGTCCTGCGTGAGGGTCTGGTCGATGCGCAGGCCGATCTCGGCGCCGGGGGTCATCTCGCCGCTGACGAGATGGGCCTTGATGATCTTTTGCGCGATGGTATAGCCCATGTCACTTCACCTCCGTGGAACGGATGCTGTTGCGGGCATTGACCGTGTGGTACAGCACCAGCCGCTCGGCCTCGTCCGGGTCGTGGGCGGCCACGGCTTCGTAGATGGCCTTGTGTTCGGCGTAGGATTCCTTGGCGCGGCCCGCGTGGCCGATGGAGACCTTGCGGTAGCGCACGATCTTGCGGTGCAGCGGCGCGAGGGTATCGTAAAGCACGAGGCTGCCGCTCAGGCGGTAGAGCATATCGTGGAAGTGGTTGTCGGCGTCGATGATGCTGTCGCTGTCTTCCTTGATGGTGAAAAACTCCTGCATGTCGAGGATGCGTTTGAGTTCATCAAGCTGTTCCGGCTTGGCGCGGTCGGCGGCGCGGCGGGCGGCAAGGCCCTCCACGCGGGAGCGTATCTCGTAGATGTCCTCGATGTCGCGCATGTCCAGACCGACCACGCGCATGCCGCGGGAGGTGCCCACCACCAGCCGCTCCTGCTCCAGACGGCGCAGGGCTTCGCGGATGGGCGTGCGGCTGACGCCGAGCTTTTCGCTGAGCTTGGTTTCGGTCAATATCTCGCCGCGCGCGTAGACGCCGGTGAGGATGTCCTTTTCGAGAATTTCAAATACCTGATCGGCGATGGAGACCGTCTTGTGTTCCATGCGCTCACTTCCCTTCCCTGCTTAGCGGTCCGCCGTTGAGTTCTTCCACCTTGCGCTCCAGTTCGTGCGGCGAAAGCGAGGTGGTGCGGCCGCCCTCGTACATCTCGTCCACCCATGCCTTGAGATTTTGCACCAGCGGATCGTGCTTCTGGACCGCGTTTTCGCCGGTGAGGCCGTAGTTTTCGTTGATCCAGTAGGCGATGCCGGCCAGACCGCTGGTCTTGCTGACCATCACGCCCGCGGGGCGGTTGAGGAGCTTGCGGGTGTTGAAGATGTTGTAAATCTCCTCCTCCTTCAACAGGCCGTCGGCGTGGATGCCGGCGCGGGTCATGTTGAAGTAGCGGCCCACGAAGGGGGTCATGGGCGGCACCTCGTAGCCGATCTCGTTTTTGAAGTAATCGGCGATCTCGGTGATGACGGTGGGGTCCATGCCGTCGAGAGAGCCGCGCAGGGAGGCGTATTCAAACACCATCGCCTCAAGCGGGATGTTGCCGGTGCGCTCGCCGATGCCAAGCAGCGAACAGTTGACGGCGCAGGCGCCGTAGAGCCAGGCGGTGGCGGCGTTGCTGACGGCCTTGTAGAAATCGTTGTGGCCGTGCCATTCGAGCATGTCGCTGGAAACGTCCGAATAGTGCTGCAGGCCGTAGACGATGCCCGGCACGCTGCGCGGCAGGGCGACCTCGCTGTACGGCACGCCGTAGCCCATGGTGTCGCAGGCGCGGATGCGCACGGGGATGCCGGCGTCGTGCGACATCTTCATCAGTTCGTTGACGAAGGGGACGACGAAGCCGTAGAAGTCGGCGCGGGTGATGTCCTCCAGATGGCAGCGCGGCATGACGCCGGCCTCGAAGGCCTCCCCCACCGTTTCCAGATACTTCTTCATCGCCTGCGCGCGGGTGAGCTTCATCTTTTTGAAGATGTGGTAGTCGCTGCAGCTGACGAGTATGCCCGTTTCGCGGATGCCCAGATCGCGCACGAGGCGGAAGTCCTCCTTGGTGGCGCGTATCCAGGTGGTGATCTCCGGGAAGCGCAGGCCAAGATCGCGGCAGCGCTCCAGCGCCTCGCGGTCCTTCTGGCTGTAAATGAAGAACTCCGTCTGGCGGATGATGCCGTAGGGGCCGCCCAGCTTGCTCATCAATTTGTAAAGCTCGACGATCTGATCCGGCGTGTAGGGGTCCACCGACTGCTGGCCGTCGCGGAAGGAGGTATCGGTGATCCATATCTCCTCCGGCATGTTCATCGGCACGCGGCGGTGGTTGAAGGGTATCTTGGGGACACTCTCATAATCGTAGATGTCGCGGTAGAGGTTCGGCTCCGCCACGTCCTGCAGGGTGTAGCGGTAATTCTTCTGCTCCAGCAGGTTTGTTTTCGGCGATATTTCCAACATGATGTCTGTCCTCCTGAATGCTTGTATACAATTATATGATGACATGTGCGCAGGGGAAACGCATAAATTGAAAACTTTTAATTTGTTTTATGTTAATTTGCATGTTTTCAGCGAATAACCTGCAATTCAGGCGGAAAAACAGCCGCTTGCGGAGCGCAAACGGCTGTTTTGTGGGTCATGTGTGTCATATTTGTGGCAGGCGCGGCGGCGCGGGCCGGGAGGGACGCCGCGCGAGATGTCCAGGCGCGGAAGTCTGTCAGGCGCGCGCCAGCTCCCGAAAGGCGCGCAGGGCGCTGTCCACGGCCTGTTCGAGGCAATCTGTGTTGTCCACCCGCGCGTCGGCGCAGGAATCGTAGAAGGGGGCGCGCTCAACTTCCATGCGGCGCAGCGCCTCCAAGCCGCCGGCGGAGAGGGGACGGCCAGCGGTGGCCAACCTCTCCACAGGGCGCTGGACGAGCAGCACCATGCCGTTTTGCCGCAGGGCGACGGCGTTTTCTTCGCGCAGGGGCGCGCCGCCGCCGGTGGCGATGACCTGACCGGACTCCCTGCCGAAGCGGGCAATGATCTCGCTTTCGAGGGCGCGGAAGGCCGCCTCGCCCTGTGTGCGGAAAATTTCCGGGATAGGCATGCCGGCGGCGCGCTCGATCTCCGCGTCGCAATCGACGAAGGGGCGGTGGAGCGCTTCTGCCAGCGCCCTGCCCAGCGTGGTCTTGCCGCTGCCGGGCATGCCGATGAGGACGATGTTGAGCCGTTCCATGCGCAGCGTGGCGTAGATGTCCGCGGCGCGCTCGGTGTCCACGCTCTTTGCGAGGAACTTCTCCGCCGCCAGCACCGCCTGCATCACCAGCATCCACAGTCCGCCCGCGGCGGGCAGGCCGCGCTTTTGGGCGGCAAGCACCAGGGGCGTGCGGTCCGGGTTGTAGACAACGTCGATGACGCCTTCGAGGGCGGGCAGGCGGGCGATGTCCGCGGGAGACGCGCCGTTGCCCGGGTACATGCCCACCGGGGTGGCGTTGATAAGTACTTCCGCGTCCGCGTGGTCGCGGTAGAGGGCCTCGTAGTCCACCGGGCCCTTGCGGGAGACGGTGACGATCTTGCGCGCGCCGAGCGCTTCGCAGGCGGCGCGGGCGGTGAGCGAAGTGCCGCCGCTGCCGAGGATGACGGCCTTTTTGCCACGAACCTGCACGCCGGCGCGCTGGATGAGGGAGAGCAGGCCGCCGATGTCCGTGTTGTAGGCGATAAGCGCGCCATCGCGGTTGACGAGCGTGTTGGCGCTGCCGATGCGCTCTACTTCCCCGGAGAGGACGTCGCAAAAGGGCAGCACATCTTTTTTGTAGGGAATGGTGACGTTGAGGCCGCGAAAGTCCCGGCTTTTGAGCAGGGCGCGCATACCCTCCGGGGAGAGGGGGCAGAGGCGGTACTCGTAGCCGCCGATCATGTTGTGGATGCGCTCGGAATAGCTGTGGCCGAGCTTTTCACCGATGAGGCCGTACTGCATCAGTGTATCTCCTCGTAGTTGCCCAGGAAGGTGAACTGCTCCGAGAGGCGTTCCAGTTCGCAGAGCAGGGCGCGCACGTCCGCCTGCGCGATGCTGGCTTCGAGGTCGAAGAAGAAGCGGAACTCGAAATCGCGGCCGGGCATGGGGCGGCTCTCCAACTTGGTGAGGTTGACGCCCATCACGGAGATCTGCGAAAGCAGGCGGTAGAGCGAGCCGGGGCGGTGCGGGGCGCGCAGCATCAGGGAAATTTTGTTCGCGCCGTCGTAGAGCTGCATGTCCTTGGCGATGCAGATAAAGCGCGTGAAATTGCTCTCGGCGTTGCTGACGCTGTCCTTGAGGATGGCGAGGCCGTAGAGTTCGCGGCAGTCGCCCGAGGCGATGACCGCCAGATCGTTTCTCCCCGAGGCGGCGACGAACTCCGCCGCCGTGGCGGTGTTGCCCATTTCCGTGACCTTGATCTTCGGATGGTCATGGAAGAAGGCGCTGCACTGGCGCAGGGCCTGTTCGTGGGAGACGACCTCGCGCACGTCCTCAAAGCGCGTGCCGGGAAGGGCCATCAATTTGTGCTCGATGCGCTCGCGCGCGGCGCGGACGATGGAGAAGTTGTGCTTTTCCATCAGATCGTACACCTGCGTGACCGAGCCGGCAGAGCTGTTTTCGATGGGCAGAACGCCATAGGGACACATGCCCTTTTCCACGGCGGCGAAGACGTCGTCGAATGTGTTCATGTAGAGTATGTTGGCGAACTCGAACATGTGGTCGCAGGCCTTTTGCGCGTAGGCGCCCTCCGTGCCCTGACAGGCGACCAGCGCGCGGTTGGGCAGTTTTTCCTTTTTGCCTGCCACGGCCGCTTCCAGCCGCTTCATCAGCGGCGAACCGGCGGAGAGCAGCGAGGACTGGTAGCCGCGGCTCAAATCGAACATGGTCTGGTAGAGCAGCTTGGCGTAGCGCTCCAGCCCCTCCCCCGCCTTTTCGGTGACGCGGTTGAGCACTTCGCGCTCGCGGCCGCTGTCGAGGATGGGCAGGCCGTGTTCCTTCTTGTAGGCGGCCACGTCGCGGGCGACCTCCATGCGGCGCACGAACAGTTCCAGCATCTGATCGTCGATCTGGTCGATGGTGTTGCGGATGTCCTTGAGTTCCATAGGCGTTACGCTCCTTCCAGCATCATATCTGCCAATACCAGCGCTGTCACGGCCTCGACCACGGGCACCGCCCGGGGGACGATGCAGGGATCGTGGCGGCCGGCGACGACGAGGGGAATCTGTTCCATGGTCTGAAGATCGACCGTCTTCTGCTCTTTGGCGATGGACGGGGTGGGCTTGAAGGCCACGCGGCAGAAGATGGGCATGCCGCTGGTGATGCCGCCGAGGATGCCGGCGTGGCGGTTGGTCACGGTGACGACGCGGCCATTTTCCACCGCAAAGGCGTCGTTGTGCCCGCTGCCGAGCAAATCGGCGGCACGGAAGCCCTCGCCGAACTCCACGCCGCGCACGGCGGGAATGCCGAACAGCGCCGCGGCGAGGCGGTTCTCCACGCCGCCGAACATTGGCTCGCCGAGGCCGGCGGGCAAGCCCGTGGCGATGACGCGCACCACGCCGCCCACGGAATCGCCCTCGCGCCTGGCGGCGAGGATGGCTTCGCGCATCCTCGCCCCCGCCCCTGCGTTGAGGACGGGGAACGCGCCCTCCTCGTAGAGGGGCAGCGCCGGACAGACGGGGTCGGGCGCGTCGTCGTCGATACCGGCGAGGCGGGCGATGTGCGCCGCCACGCAAACGCCCTTTTCGCTTAGCAGTTGTCTGGCCAGCGCGCCGGCAAAGCACAGAGGCGCGGTGAGGCGGCCGGAGAACTGCCCGCCGCCGCGCACGTCGCGGGCATCGCCGAACTTCTTCCATGCCGTGAAGTCGGCGTGGCCGGGGCGCGGGGCGCGGTAGAGGTTCGAGTAATCGCGGCTGCGCGTGTCCGTATTGCGGATGAGGCCGACGAGCGGCGCGCCGCAGGTCTGGCCGCGCTCGTTGAGGCCGGCGACCACTTCCACGGCGTCCTCTTCGCGGCGGGCGGTGGCGGTGGCGTCGCGGCCCGGGGCGCGGCGGCGCATGAAGGCGGCGACGGCCTCCATGTCCGGCGTGAAACCGGCGGGCAGGCCCTCAATGACCGCGCCGATGGCGGGGGCGTGGGACTGGCCGAAGACCGTGACCCGCAGTTTATTGCCCAGCGTGTTCGACATGTACATTCCCTCCCAACGCGGCAAAATCGGCAAAGAAGCCGGGATAGGACTTGTCCGCCGCCTCCGCGCCCAGAATGGTCACGGAGCCCTGACAGGCTGTGGCGAGCACGGCGGCGCTCATCACCACGCGGTGGTCGCCGCAGCCGTCCACCGTGCCGCCCCTGAGGGCGCGGCCTTCGACGATGAGGCCGTCCGGCGCTTCCTCCGCACAGCCGCCGAGGGCGCGCAGGGCTTCGGCCATGGCGCGCAGGCGGTCGCTCTCCTTGATGCGCAGGCGCGCCGCGCCGGTGATGCGGTGTCTGCCGGGCACGGCGGCCATCACCGCCGCCAGCGCCGGCATGAGATCCGGCACATCGCGCACGTCCACGACGTCGAGCGCTTGCGGCGAAAACAGCGTTTGCGCGGCGCGGTCGCCCTGCGCGGAAGCGGGGTCGAGGCCATTTACGGTGACGTCGCTGCCCAGCGCGTTGGCCGCCAGCCAGAAGGCCGCGCCCGACCAGTCGCCTTCCACGCGCACCCTGCCCGGCGTTTGGTAGCGCTGGTGGCCGGGGACGCGGAAACCGCGCGGCGTTTTTTCCACCGATACGCCGAAGGCGCGCATGGCCGAGAGGGTCAGGTCGATATAGGGGGCGGATTCCAGCGGCGTATCGGCCACAAGTTCACTGTCCTCCGCAAGCAGCGGCAGGGCGAGGAGCAGGCCAGTGAAGAACTGGCTGGAGACGTCGCCCGGCAGGCGGTATTCCCCCCCGCGCAGCCCGCCGGAGACGGTCAGGGGCAGGCCGTCGCCGGTGAAAGCCGCGCCGTGGGCGCGCAGGGCGTTCAAAAGCGGGCCGTTGGGGCGCTCGGGCAGGCGGCCATGGCCGGTGAGCGTCGCGCCGCAGTCCAGAAGCGCGCAGAGGGGCAAGAGGAAGCGCAGCGTCGAGCCGCTCTCGCCGCAATCGAGCAGGGCGTTTTTGCGGGGGATGGCGATGGGGCGCACGCGCAGGCTGTCTCCCTCGGAGGCGACGAACGCGCCCAGCGCGGTCAGGCAGCGGGCGGTGGCTTCAATGTCCCTGGACGCGCCCGCGCCTGTGAGCAGCGTTTCCCCATCGGCCAGCGCCGCGCAGATGAGGGCGCGGTGGGCGTGGGACTTGGAGGGCGGAGCCTGCACGCGGCCATGCAATTTGCCGGGATGGATGGTCACGCGCATGCCGTTTCCCCCATTCCCCGCTTGAACCACTCGCGCAGTTCGGAGGCGGGCACGCGTTTGAGCATGCACTTGCCGATCTTCTCCGGCAGGACCAGCGTCACCGCGCCGCCGCGGCGCTTTTTATCAAGCATGGCCGCCGCGCAGAGTTCGTCCAGACCGCAGGGCGAGGCCGTGGGCAGGCCGCAGTTTTCCAGCGCTCGCAAAAGTTCATCCTCCGGCACGTTGGCGGCGCGGAAGGCCATGACCATGCCGATGGCCACGCACTGGCCGTGGGAGAGGGTGAAGCCCGTGCTTTTTTCCACGGCGTGGCCGAAGGTGTGGCCGAGGTTCAAAAACTGGCGCGCGCCGTTGTCGAACTCGTCCTCGTCCACATAGTCGCGCTTGATGGAAACGCAGCGGGCGATGGCGTCCTCGAGGTCGTTTTTCCACGAGCCGTCCGCCATGGCGCGGAAGAGTTCTTCGTCGCGCAAAACGCCGCACTTGATCATCTCCGCCGCGCCGTCTCGCAGAAGCGGCTGGGGCAGTTGGGCGATAATGTCCGTATCGCAGAGTACCAGTTTCGGCTGATGGAAAGCGCCGACGAGGTTCTTGCCCATGGGCAGGTCCACCGCCGTCTTGCCGCCGACCGAGGAATCCACCGCCGCGAGCAAGGTGGTGGGCACCTGCACGCAGTCGATGCCGCGCATGTAGCAGGCCGCCGCAAAGCCGGTCAGGTCGCCGACCACGCCGCCGCCCAGCGCCACGGCGAAGTCGGCGCGGGTCAGTTCGCGTTCGGCGAAGAACGCCACGACGCGGGCGAAGGTCTCCAGCGTCTTGTGCTGTTCGCCGTTGGGGAAGGAAAGGACGTCGGCGCGGATGCCCGCCGCTTCCAGCGAGGAAACGAGCGCTTTGGCGTAGAGCGGGCCGACGCGATCGTCCGTGACCACGGCGCAGCGCCTGCCGCGCACGGTCCGCGCGATGCGCTCCCCCGCCTCTTTGAGCAGGCCGGGGCCGATGAGTACCTGGTAGTTTCCCGATTTGACCGTCACTGTGCGCATGCGCGCGCCTCCTTTACTCGTCCAGCGCTTCCTTGGCCTCGCGGCCCTCGCGCAGAAGCTGTTTCATCGTCACCGTGGCGCGCGTGTCCAGCGCCAGTTTGTAGCCCTCGAGGCGCTCAATGATGCCGCCCAGTTCCTGGGAGAGCATGTCGGCGTTGTCGAAGAACAGCTCCGTCCACATATCCTCGTTGAGGCGCGCCACGCGCGTCATGTCGAGGAAGCTGCCGGCGGAAAAGCCCTTGTGCCGCGCCGCCAGCGGGCTTTTGACGTAGGCGCTGGAGACGATGTGGGCAAGCTGCGAGGTGAGGGCGATCATCTCATCGTGTTCGCTGGGCGTGGAGAAGCGCACGCGGCCAAAGCCGAGGGAGAGGAAGAAATCCTTGGCCATCTGCACGGTGGCGACGTCCGTGCCCGGGGCGGGCACGAGGATCATCGAGGCGTTTTCAAAGAGGTCGTCCTTGGCGTAGTCGAAGCCGGAGAACTCGCGCCCGGCCATGGGATGGCCGCCCATGAAGGTAACGCGCTCAAGGGCCGGCGCGCCAAAGAGCGCTTCGCACACGCAGCGCTTGACGCCGGCGCAGTCCACCACCAGCGCGCCGGGGCGGAAGAGGTGGGCGTGGGAGAGTATGTAATCCACCGTATCGCGCGGGTAGAGGGCGACGATGACCAGATCGCAGGTAGCGAGCGTTTCATCGGTGAGGCGCGCGTCGATGGCGCCGAGCAGTTCCGCCTTCAAAAGCGCCGGTTCGCTTATGTCCGCGCCCAGCACCGTGTGGCGCGTGTCGCGCTTGATGCACTTGGCCATGGAGCCGCCGATGAGGCCCAGACCGACGACGGCGATGTTCATGCTTCCGCCTCCCCGCATACGACTTTGCGCACATCGCGCACGGCGGCGGCGACTTCCTCAAACGCCTCGGGCGTCAGCGACTGCGCGCCGTCGGACTTGGCGTGGGCCGGGTCGTTGTGTACCTCGATCATCAACCCATCCGCGCCCGCGGCCACCGCCGCCAGCGCCATGGGGCGCACCAGCGAGGCAACGCCGGTCGCGTGGCTGGGATCGACCACCACGGGAAGGTGCGTGAGGCTGTGCAGCACCGGCACCGCCGAGAGGTCGAGCGTGTTGCGCGTGGCCGTCTCAAAGGTGCGGATGCCGCGCTCGCAGAGGATGACGTTGGGGTTGCCGCCGGCCATGATGTATTCGGCGCTCATGAGAAGCTCCTGAATGGTGTTGGCAAGGCCGCGCTTTAAGAGGATGGGCTTTTTCGTCATGCCCAGTTCCTTGAGCAGCTCGAAGTTCTGCATGTTGCGCGCGCCGACCTGGATGACATCCACGTCCTCGAAGAGGGGCAGCGTGGCCACGTCCATGATCTCGGTGACGATGGGCAGGCCCGTTTCGCGCTTGGCCTCCAAAAGCAGGTCGATGCCCTTGGCGTGCAGGCCCTGAAAGGCGTAGGGCGAGGTGCGCGGCTTGAAGGCGCCGCCGCGCAGAAGGCCCGCACCCGCCTCCTTGACGCGCCTTGCCACGTAGGTGATCTGTTCCAGGGATTCCACCGAGCAGGGGCCGGCGATGATCTGGAAATTGCCGCCTCCGATCTTTCGCCCCGCGCCGCAATCGACCACGGTGTCCTCGGCGTGGAACTTGCGGTTGGCGTTTTTGTACGGCTCCTGAATGCGCTTGACGTTTTCGACGATTTCCAGCGATTTGAGTACGTCGATGTCCACCGTGGAGGTATCGCCGATCAGCCCCAGCAGCGTCTGGTGGCTGCCGACGGACATGTGTACGTCGAAGCCCATTGATTTGAGCCAGTTCACCAGATTGTCCACCTGTTTTTTATCCGCGTGATCCTTGAGCAATATGACCATGGTGTTCTCCTCCCCGCGCCATGCGGCCGTCCCAACAAAAAACGGCTTTGCAGCGCATGTACTGCAAAGCCGAAGTGCTTCTCTTGCGTTCTTTTACGCGCAGCAACATGCCTTATCGACCGAGCCGATAAAGCTAAAGTAAAAGTAAGCCTCGCGCGCAAAGAACTGGGCGGTCATTTCAGCGCCTCCTGAAAAATTTATAACTATGATAGCACGTTTTTTGCCGTTCGTCAACGCAAAAATATCTGCGGAATGTTATCATTTGTGTTTTTTTCGCCGCCGATGGCCGCCTGCCGGGGCGGGAAGACGGCCTCGTGCGCCTTGCCGTCGTCCCGCATGCGGATGGTTTCGCCGAGAACGCTCGCGCCGTCGAGGGTAATGCCGCGCGCCTCGCGGCGGCAGACGAGGCGGTATTCGCTGTTTCCAAAGCGCACCGTCACCGCCGCCTGCGGCCAGTCGCCCAGCAGGGCGCGGAGGCGGACTTCCTCGCCGCGGCGCTCGTAGCCCAGCAGGGCGAGGACGCACTGGAGATACCAGCCCGCTGCGCCGGTGTACCACGTCCAGCCGCCGCGGCCCGCGTAGGGGGGCTCGCCGTAGACGTCTCCGGCCAGCACGTAGGGTTCGACGCGGTAGCGGTCGGCCGCCTCGCGCGTGGCGGCGTGCGCGGTGGGCGCGAGCAGCTTGAGGAGGCGGTGGGCGCGCGCTTCCTGCCCGGTGTGGACGCAGGCAAGCAGCAGCCAGCAGGCCGCGTGGGTATACTGCCCGCCGTTTTCGCGCACGCCCGGGGGATAGGCGCGGATATAGCCGGGGTCGAAGCCGTCCTTGCCAAAGGGCGGCGTCAGCAGCTTGACGAGGCCGTGTTCTTCATCGACGAGCTGTTCCCAAGCCGCGTCCAGCGCCCGGGCGACGCGCGCGGCGTCGAGGCCGGAGAGCGCCGCCCACGCCTGACAGATGGCGTCGATGCGGCAGGCAGGCGCGGACGCCGCGCCCAGTTTGCGGCCTTCGTCGTCGTAGGCGCGCAGATACCAGTTTCCGTCCCAGCCAAACTCCTCCACGGCGGCGTTCATCTGCGCCGCGAGGGCGTTGAGATACGCGCGGTCGGCATCGTCCGGGGCGACCTCGGCGTAGTTCGTCGCGGCCACGGAGAGAAATTGCGAAAGCCAGACGCTCTCCCCCTTCCCCTGCGCGCCGACACGGTCCATGCTGTCGTTCCAGTCGCCCGCGCCCATGAGGGCGAGGCCGTGTTCGCCGGTGAGGCTGGCGCTCAAGCGAAAGGCGCGCATGCAGTGGTCGTGGAGCGTGCCCATTTCCTCCGAGACCTCGGCGGGACCGTACCAGTCGGTCTTGCCCTCGGGGATGGGCACGTCGCGCAGGTAGGGGACGCGCTCGCCCAGCACCCCCGCGTCGCCGGTGAGGCGCACGTAGGCTGCCGCCGCGTAGGGCAGAAAGAGGCGGTCGTCCGAGATGCGCGTGCGCACGCCGGAACAGGGCATGTGCCACCAGTGCAGAACGTCGCCGGAGGCAAACTGCCGCGCCGCGCAGAGCAGGAGGTGTTCGCGGGCAAGGGACGGCTCGAAGTGCATGAGCAGGAGCATGTCCTGCAACTGGTCGCGGAAGCCATAGGCGCCGCCGGCCTGATAGAGCCCGGCGCGGGCGTGGACGCGGGCGTCGAGCGCCTGCTTGACGAGCCAAGGCAGGAGGCGGTCGAGGGCTTCGTCGCCGGTCTCGACGCGCAGGGCGTTCAGGCGCGTTTGCCACGCTTTCTCCGCTTCCGTCAGCGCCGAGGGGCGTTCGCGCAGCGTTTCGACGGCTTTGAGGGCGTCTTCGCGGCTCCGCGCCCAGCCGACGGCAAAACAGAGCTTCGCTTCCTCGCCCGCCGCCAGAAAGAGGCGCGCTTTCAGCGCCCAGCCGCGCTTGCCGCCGCGCTTTTCAAAGAGGCCGTCCGGCTGCAAAATGCCGCCGTGGCCGAGAAAGGCCGCGCGCTCCGCGCCCGCTTCCGCCGGGGCGTCGAGCGCGGCGAGGTAGCCGACGCCCGGCATCGCGCCGCGCGCCAGACAGACTCCGTCCTCGTTCCATGTGCGCAGCCAGGCGGCGTCGCGCGCGTCCACGCCCAGCAGCCAGTCGATAAAGGCAGTGACGGCGCACTCGCGGTCTTTTCCGGACAGATCGCGCACCGTGACTTCGACGCCGAGGGCGTCCGCGTCCGGGCGGACATAGAGCGCCGTTTCAAAGCGCAGGCCGTCCGCGCCGCTCAAAAAGCGGGAACAGGCCAGCGCGTGGGTGGCGCGGAAGGGCGCGTGGGGCGCTTCGCCGGGCAGAAGGCGCGCGTATGCGCCCCTGCGCTCGTCGGCGAGGTAGAGCATCAGCCCCCAGCCCTCGCGCAGAGGGTCGTTCAAAAAGGGCGTGAGGCGCTCCATGCGGCTGTTGCGGGCAAAGAGGAAGCCGCCGCCGCGCTCGGTGACGAGCATGCCGAAGTTCTCTCCCGCCAGCACGTTCGACCATGCGGCGGGGAGCGGCTCAGAGGCGTCGATGGCGTAACCGTCCGCCGCGAAGCCGCCATAGCCGTTGAAGAGGGCGCGCCTGACGGGAGGCAGCTTTACAGAGCGCGCCTCCATGGGCTGGTAGGCGGCGCGGCCGCCAAATTCCAGCGCCGCCAGTTGGGCGCGCAGTTGCGCGTGGAAGGGCGCCCCGTCCGCGAAGGACAGCGCCGCGACGCGGGCGAGCGTTTCCCGCTGTGCGGGCGAGAGCTGCGCGCCATCGAGCAGGTGTACGCCGCCGCGCGCGCCGCTGCGGTCGCGCAGGTGCGAGGCGGCGATCATGTCGCGCAGGGCGTCGCGCACGGGCTGTTCGTAGTCGTTGCCATAGTCGTTTATGAGTACAAGGTCGCTCTCGACGCCCATGGTTCGGTAAAAGTCGTGGGCGCGCACGGCCTCGCGGGCCAGCGGCAGCCGGGCGTGGCCGGAGATGAAGGCGCAGAGGATTGGCAGATCGCCGCTGATGCCCATGGCCCACAGTTCGCCGCGGCTGATGTTGCCGCCGGGGCCGTCTTCGCGGGCGCGGGCGGCGAGGCGCGCGTCGAGCAGAAAGGCCGAGGCGCGGTCGAGCAGGTGGTAGGCGGCGGCATTCAGGCCGGTGAAGCCCAGCATCGCCCGCGCCTGCGTGACGGCGAGGCGGCGGGCGCGCTGCGGCGCGGCCTCCGGGGCGTTGCGCTCCTGCCAGAGATCCACGTCCTCCGAGGGGATGAGGGCGACGGCGAAGTGTACATCGCGCGTCTCCCCCGCCTCCAGCCGCACCCGCAGGCGCAGCGCGGCGCAGGGGTCGAGCGTGCAGCCGAGCGCGCCGGAAAGCGCGCGCGGGGTTCGGCCTTCGCGGCCCTCGAAGCGGGCGCGGTCGGTCTCCCACGTCACTTCCCCGCCCGTGGCCAGCGCCGCGAGCGCCCAGGGGCAGCGGCCCGGAGCGCCCGGACGGCGCGTGAAGACGAGCGCGCCCCCTTCCGTGCGCGCGGAGGCGACGAAAAGGCTCTGAAAGGCGGGGTGCGCCCAGCAGTCGTCGCGGTGGCAGAGGGCCACGGGAAAGGAGAGCGTCATCTCTGTTTCCCGCGCCGTGGGCGCGCCGTTGCGCAGGCGCACGGCGTGAAAGAGCGTGCCATCCTCAGGCGAGAGGCAGGCGTTGAGGGAGATGTCCACGCCGTCGAGGGCCTGTTCATACTGCGCGCCGCCGGCCTCGAAGCGGGCGCGGCCCTGCGAAAGCCCGGCTTCCTCGCCGCGCTCTGTGCGGGCGGTGAGGCGGATGTCGCCGCGCGGGTCAAGCAGGTCGCCAAAGCAGCGGCTGGCCAGCACGCCCTCGCGGGCATAGAGCGCGCAGCCGCGGGCGGTAAACAGCGCCGTGGCCCCCGCGCCGAAGAGCAGATGCGCGTCTACGAGGCGGTTCTCGCAGCGCGCCGCGCGCAGCACGCGATCCTCGGCGCGGCGCGCGTTTCCGGGCGCGAGCGCCTCGCGCCTGCGAAGCAGTTTCACGCGGGCGAAGGGCTTTTCCTCCAGCAAAAGCGAGAGGGCGCGGGCCTCGGGGATGCTCTCAAAGCAGCGCGAAATGGCGTCGCCCGCCAGCGCGTTGGCCAGAGCCGCCAGCGCCATGCCCTGATGGTGGGCCATATAGCTTCTGACCAGCTTCGGTCCTTCGCCCGAATGCGCGCCGGTATAATCGGCGGCCTCGAAAAAGCCGTATGCCCCCGCCCAGCCCGCTTCGCGCATGGCCAGCACGTTGTCCGCCACCTTGCCGGGGCAGATGCACAGCGCCAGCAGCGAGGCGTAGGGCGCGACCACGCTCTGGCGCGTGCCGCCGCCCAGCGCCACTTCGCGCAGGCCAAAGGCGCGGTACTGGTAGTTCAGGTGCATATCAAAGGCGTGGTAGCCGGATTCGCTCACGCCCCACGGGCGCAGCCGCGCCTCGCCCAACTGCCTTTGCAGGCGCACGACGGCGCGGGCGCTTTCGTTGAGCAGCGTGCCGGGGCGCGAGCGCATGAACAGTTCCGGCATCAGGTATTCAAACATGGTGCCGCTCCATGAGACGAGGGCCTGTTCTCTGCCAAGGCGCACGCAGGGGCGGGCGAGGCGGCGAAAGTGCTTGGGCTCCACCTGCCCCAGCATCATCGAAACATAGCTGAGGATGCGCGATTCCGAGGCCAGCAGGTCGTAGTGCGAGGCGCTGAGGCGGTCGTTTTCCACATCCGCGCCGATACGGAAGAGCCTGCGCTCCCTGTCGTAGAGGGCGGTAAAGTCCATATCCGTCGCCAGCGCGCGCAGGCGGCGGGCGAGCGGCGCGTCGAGCGCGCGCACCCACGCGGCGCAGGTCAGAAGGGCGGCGGCGAGGTTGCCGCTGTCCACGGAGGAGACGTAGCGCGGGCGCAAGGGGCGCAGGGTGTCGATGTCGTACCAATTGTAGAGCTGGCCGCGCCATTTTTCCATGCGCTCGAGCGTCTCCACCGTGGCGGTGAGGCGTTCGCGCAATTCCCCATCGCGGATAAAGCCGAGGGCGCGCGCGGCGAGGCAGGCGGTCAGGTAGAGGCCGATGTTGGTGGGCGAGGTGCGGCGGGCCGCGCCCACGGCGGGGTCCACCTGCACGTTGTCCGGCGGCAGGGAGTTCTCCCGTTCGGTGACGAAGGTCTCAAAAAAGCCCCACGTCTCCCGCGCCAGAAGCGTGAGCGCGCCGATCTGCCGCGCGGTCAGAGGCTCGCGGTCGTCGGTGGAGGCGCTTTGCAGATCGCGCAGCATGCCCGGGGCGACGAGAAAGAGGGCGATGAGCGCCAGCGAGGGCAGCAGCCACGCGGCGGTGAACAGCCCCGGCACGCAGAGGATGGCCCCCACGCGGCAGGCCGTGCCCACGCGCGTGCCGCCGGCGGCGGCGTCGGCGGAAGTCACCCAGTCGAGCATGTGCTTTTTCGTAAAGGCGAGGCGGAAGAGCGTGCGCGCGACCGCGCCAAAGAGCGCCGCCGCCGTGCAGGGCAGCGCCGCCAGCCGCAAGATAGCCCGCCGCCAAGCGTCGGGGTGGCCGCGAAACAGGTGCGTCAAGGGGTCGAGAAAGGCGTATAGCACGCCGAGGGCAAAGGCGGGGCGCAGGTCGAACCAGATGCCCTGCACAAGGAGCGTAAACAGCGCGGGCTGGGCCAGCGAGCGCAGAAGGTCGTCCAGCAGCTTGAGCCGCGAAAGGCCGGAAAGGCCGCGGCGGAAGAGGAAGGGCAGCAGTTGCCAGTCGCCCCGCGTCCAGCGCTCGAGGCGCTTGAGGTGGGAGGAGAAAGTCTCCGGGAAGCCGTCGTAAAAGGAGATGTCGCCCGCGAAAGCCGCGCCGGCCAGTTCGCCCTCGATGAGGTCGTGGCTGAGGATGCGGCCATCGGGCAGCTTGCCCTCCACCGCGGCCATGAAGGCGCGCACGTCGTAGACGCCCTTGCCGCCAAAGGTGCCATGGCCGGTGACGTCCTGATAGAGTTCGGAGACGGTGACGGGGTAGCCGTCCATGCCGCCGCGCCCGGCAAAGAGGCGGATGAAGCCGTTTTTGACCGCCGAGGCGGACAGCTCCATGTTCGGCTGCACGATGGCATAGCCGCGCCGCGCGCCGTTTTCCACGCGCGGGCGGTTGAGCGGGTGCAGCAGCGCTCCGGCAAGGGCGTGGACCGTGCCGGGGAGGGCGCGGGTGTCGGCGTCGAGCGTCGCCACCAGATGGAAGCGCCCGGCAAGGCGCTCGCAGGCCGCGCCTTCGGCGGCGAAGGCCCTGTGGGCGTCGCGCTCGCCCAGCAGCAGGCGGTTGAGCGCCATCAGCGCGCCGCGCTTGCGCTCGCGGCCCATCCAGCGCTGGTCCGGGGCGTAAAAACTGCGCTCGCGGTGCAGGTAAAAGTACTTCTCCCGCCCGGCGCGCTCGTTCATGGCGCGGACGCGGGCGCGAACGGCGGACAGTATCTCCGCGTCGTCCGCCTCCGTGGCGGCGGGACCGTCGCGAAAGTCGCCGAGGAGGAGGTAGGCGGCGTCATCGGCGTCGTCGAGGCAGCCGAGGGTCTCAAGCCCGTCGCAGAGTTCGAGGGCGCGCTGCGTGGAGCTGAGCAGCGCCGGCACCACGACCAGCAGCCTCCCCTCCTCCCCCAGCGCGTCCGGGCGGAGCTTGAGCAGGCGGCGCGGGCGGACGAGGCGCGCGGAAAGGCGGCCGATGAGCTGCATGGCCGCGCACCATGCGAGCGGCGCGCCCAGCATCGTTACCAGCCAGCTGCGCGCGATGCCGGCGTAGAGGGCAAACAACGCCGCCGCCAGCAGCGCCTGCGCGGCGATGAGCTTATGGCCGCGCGGGTCGGGCGTCAGGCGCGGCAGGCGCTTGCGCGCGCCGAGGCGGGCGGCCAGTGCCGCGCGGCCCTCGTCCTCATAGAGCCACCAGCAGACCGTGCCGCGCACGCCGTCCTGCTCCTTTGCCGCCGCCACGGCCTGTCTGGCCACAGCCTGTTCGCCCAGGCGCAGGCGGCGGCTGATCAACTGCACCTGTTCGCGCACGGCAGCCTGAGATTCCTCGTCCATGCGCGGATAGGTGCCGTCCGGGTCGGCGCGCAGTTCGGCCTCGGTGCGGGAGAGGCGCGCGAAGCACTTCTGCCAGTCGAGGGCGTCCAGCATGCGCTTGCCGCCGATGAGGTCGTCCAGACGCATGGCAAGCAGAGCCTGCGCCTCGTGTTCCTGACGGATCATGCGCTCGCCGCTCTCGCCCAACTGCGTCATGCGCTCCTCAAGGCGCGCGCGCACGCCGGGCAGCTCCCGCTCCACGGTCAATTGCAGCGCGCGCTCGAAAAAGGCCGGCGTGTCGCCCATGCGGCCCGCGCCGTCCGCCTCTACAAAGCGCTCGGCGGCGAGCCGCTCACGGGCGCGCTCCAGCACGGCGCGCGCGCTGTGGCAGAAGCCCTCCGCCAGAGCGCGGCGCAGGGCGGTGGGCACGGCCCAGAGTTCGGCCATGGTCAGCGCCTGCACCTCGTCGAAGGCGCGCAGGGCCATGAGCATTCGCTCGCCGCTGAGGGCGGCGTCGCCCAGAGAGACGATCTCGCGCATGAGCGTAAGCACGCGCGGTTCGCGGCCAACGGCGCTCAGGCGCGCGCCGCCGTCCAGACGCGCCTGCGCGGCGCAGGCTTCCATGATGCGCGCGTCCTGATGCAGGCGTTCCAGCGCGGGGGTGGCGCTGGCACTCGCGCGCAAAAGCGCGCCGGCCTCGCGCGAAAGCTCCTGGATGCGCGCCGCCAGCGATTTGGGACAGGTGAGGCGGGCGCGGCTATCCACGCGCAGCTGCACCGCCAGCGCGCGCATGTGCCGCGCGAGCGACTGTTCGTCCCGCTCCGCCGGGCCGGGGATGCGCTCTGCGCGCCGCGCGCGGACGCCGCCCAAAAGCCTTGCCTTGCCGTTCATATGCTCGTGTTCCTCCTGAAATATCATCGCTGATACTTCAGTGTGCGCGTTTTTCTACGCTTTCATACGATACGCGCCGCCAGCCACGCGGCCAGCGCGCCGTAGTCGCCCGTCTTTTGGGCGATGGCGGAGGGAAGAAGCGCCGGAGCGGCAGGCTCCGCGGCGGAGAGGCCGAGGGCGGAAAGATCGCGCCGCGCGGCGTCGCCGAGCGCGGACAGGCGGGCGGCGCAGGCCTGCGCGTCCAGCGCGAGCAGCGCCTCCGCCGCGTATTTGAGCGCCCAGAGGTCGGCGGAATAGGCAAACGCGCCGCCGTAGCGCTGACAGGCGATGTAGGCGTGGATGTTGGCCTGCCCTTCGTCGGCCACGCCGCCCATGTGCATCAGTTCGTGGACGGCGGTGAAGGGCTGGCCCGCCGCCGGGGCGGTATCGTCGTAGAGGGCTTCGCCCGTCCACGGCGCGTAGAGCCCGGCGAGCGAGAGGGCGCGCATCCACTCCGGGCAGCGGACAGCCTTGGGCGCGGCGCGGACGGGCGCGGGCGTGACGGCGAGGGCGGCGGCATCCAACGCCTGCGCGCCAAGGTCTGCGGGGATGTCGGGCGGCGGCTGGGCGTTGAGGCGCTGGACGAGGGCGGCGCAGAGGACCGTCAGCGACGCGGCGTCCGCCTCCGCTTCGACGCTGTATTGGTCGGGGAGGAAGTAGGCGGGCGCCCAGCAGAACCCGTATCCGGCGAGCGCCACAGCAAGCAGCAGGCAGGCGGCGCGGCGATGGCGGAAAAGGCAGAAGAGCAGCAGCGCCAAAAAGAGCGGCGCCAGAAGTTCAAACAGCGGAAAGGGACACCTGTCCGCGAGGGCGGAGAGCGCCCCCGAAACGGGGATGAACACCGCCCGCAGCCAGAGCCGCGCGAGCGCGGGCCAGAGCGCGCAGGCGAGCGGGGCGAGCAAAGAGGCGGCGGCCAACGCCCCCGCGGCGATGCAGAGCATATATTCCCCTCCTTGTACGTTCATTATTCCATAACGGGAAGGGGAATGCAAATGCAATTTCTGGGCATGCGAAGGCCGCCCGGCGCGTGCCGGGCGGCCCAGAGCGCTGATAAAGCCCACAACCGCAAAAATCGCTCTGATATATAAAAAATCAGAGGCGATTTTTGCTTCCTGCAGGTGGATTTGCCGAGCCCTTCGGGATCGTCAAATCCAGTCGCAAGGTTGCAAGCCCAAAGGCTTGCAAGTCGCCGCTGGCGACCGTTTTTGACGATCAAAGATCGGCAAAAACGCCTTGGCGACAAATTTTGCCTGCGGCAAAATTTCCTCGTCAGCTGCACTTGCATCCTGCGGTCACTTACGTCCATGTAAGCTCCCTTGGATGCAAGTACAGCTTCCTTGGCTTGCAGGCTTTCTCAACGCTCTGCCAGTCTGTTGA
>DVOU01000043.1:0-29951 GCA_018713365.1 Candidatus Pullichristensenella excrementipullorum | reverse complement strand
GCCTCCCAGGCCATTGACGCCCCCAAAGCCGACACCGGCGAGGTCTTTAATGGCTATGGCGACAGCGACGTGGACATTGCCGGCAGCGTCACCTTTGCCGCGGCGGCCTGGGTCCGCATGAGCGAGCGGCTGCCGGAAAAGGACGAGGGCGACGAGGTGACCGTGGAGGAGCAGAACCTGCTGATGAACGGCACGGAGATCGTGGCCTCGGTCTACACAGGCAGCGGCTGGACCTCCCAGCGCCTCACCACCAACGCCACGCCGGACCTGGCCCCCGGCCATACCCCCGACCAACCCCGGCCAACCCCCGGTCAAACCCCGGCGGCCAACCCGTTTCGCGTCACGCCTCGCCCCTACATGGCAAGGCGCACCGCTCCGGCATTGAAAATGCCGGCCTCCATTTTCACATACACCTTCGTTTTTCCCCGCCGGTGTATCTTCTCCACTGTCGGAAGCCGGCGCTTGTTCGGCGATCGGTCAGCCGGACGCGGCATGGCCTCGCCAGACCGCCCTACCGCGCGCCCCTCCCGGGGGAACCGCGCGGGCGGCGGCAACGTCCAAGAAAAAGACGCCCTTCGCGGGGCGCAGGATACAAAGGAGGATGCCTATGGCGACGACGAACGCGGCGCTTGATCCCAACTCGCGCCGGGCGCGGCGCATGCAGGAGGAGGGCCGCGCCTCCACGACAGCGAAAAAGCCCCGCCGCGCGGCGAAGCGGCCCCTGTGGCAAAAGATCGTCACCATCGCGGTGGCGCTGGCGCTGATGGGCGGCAGTTTCGGCCTCGGCTGGTACTTCGGCGTGGATTCCACGCGCTACAAGGGCGGCATCCTGCTGGTCAACGAGGACAATCCCCTCTCGGCGGACTACGTGCCCGAGGCGCTGGTCAACCTCTACGAGGAGCGCCACTCCTTCCGCCTCGCCCGCAGCGACATCTACGTCACCCGCGAGACCTACGAGGCCATGGAAAAGATGTTCGCCGCCGCCGAGGACGACAATGTCAACGGCTTCATCGTCACCAGCGGCTACCGCGACTATCAGCGCCAGAAGGAGATCTTCGAGGAGAGCGAGCCCGGCTACGCCCAGCCGCCCGGAGCCAGCGAACATCAGACCGGCCTCTGCTTCGACGTCACCACCGAAACAAGCGACGGCTTTGAAAGCACCGAGCAATACGCCTGGCTGCGCGCCCACGCCCACGAATACGGCTTCATCCAGCGCTACCCCGCCAACAAGGCGGACATCACCGGCATCAGCTACGAGCCGTGGCACTACCGCTACGTCGGCGTCAAGGCCGCCACGGCCATCCGCGAACAGGACATCACGCTGGAGGAATACGTCGGCGCGGTGTAAAGACACAGGAGGTGCCTCATGCGTTACCGGGAACTGGGAAAGACGGGCCTGCGCGTCAGCGAGATCGGCCTGGGCGCGGAGTGGCTGGAGCGCCACAGCGCCGAAGAGGTCAAGGCCGTCATCGACCGCTGCGAGGAACACGGCATCAACATACTCGACTGCTGGATGCCCGAGCCGAACGTGCGGACCAACATCGGCGCGGCCATCGCTGGCAAGCGCGAGCGCTGGATCATACAGGGGCACCTCGGCTCCACCTGGCAAAACGGCCAGTACGTGCGCACGCGCGAGATGGGGCCGGTGAAAAAGGCGTTTGCCGACCTGCTCACGCGCCTGCGCACCGACTACATAGACCTGGGCATGATCCACTTCGTGGACGAGGTGCAGGAATACCGCCGCATCATGGAGGGCGAATTTTTGCAGTACGCCCTCGAACGCAAGCGCGCGGGCGCCATCCGCCACATCGGCATGAGTACGCACAACCCCGCCGTGGGCAAGCTGGCGGCGCAGAGCGGCGTCATTGAAATGCTGCTCTTCAGCGTCAACCCGGCCTTCGACCTTCTGCCGGCCAACGCGGTGCTGGACGATTACTTTGTGCAGGAGACCTACGACGGCGCGCTGCACGGCATCGACCCGGCGCGCGCGGAGCTGTACAGCCTCTGCGAGCAAAACGGCGTGGGCATCACGGTGATGAAGGGCTACGCCGGGGGCCGGCTGTTTTCGGAGAAGACCTCGCCCTTCGGCGTGGCGCTGACGCCGGTCCAGTGCATCCACTACGCGCTGACGCGCCCGGCCGTAGCCAGCATACTGGCCGGGTACGACACCGTGGCCCACGTGGACGAAGCCGTTTCCTACGAGACCGCCACCGAAGAAGAAAAGGACTACGCCAGCGTGCTTGCCAACGCCCCGGCGCACGCCTGGCGCGGCCAGTGTACCTACTGCGGCCACTGCGCGCCCTGCCCCGTCGGCATCGACATCGCCATGGTCAACAAGCTCTACGATCTGGCCGCCATGCAGGCAGACGTCCCGGCGACGCTGCGCGCGCACTACCAGCAGCTTTCCGCCAACGCGGGCGACTGCGTGGGCTGCAAGGCCTGCGAAGCGCGCTGCCCCTTCGGCGTGCCAGTCGCCAGCCGCATGGAAAAGGCGGCGAAGCTGCTGGGGTAGGAAAGCCCCCGCGCGGGCGGCATTGACCTGCTTTGCCGTCCATGCTATAATAACGGCAGGAAGGGATGACGCCTTTGTGCTGGCTTCTCCCCTCTGTTCGTGAGTTGAGCCGCCTACCAGTTCGCGCTGATGGCGGCTCGGGCTTTATCCTTTGGGATCTCCGTGTGAATGGAAGCGGGGCGCGGCCTTGACATGTCTCGCCAGCCATGCTATAATAACGGCAGGAAGGGATGACGCCTCTGCGTTGGCTTCTCCCCTCTTGTTGTTGAGTGGAGCCGCCTGTCAGTTCGCGCTGATGGCGGCTCGTGCTTTATCCTCTGGGGTTTCCGTTGTGAATGGCAGCGGGGCGCAGCCTTGACATACTTTTTCGTCCATGCTATAATAACGGCAGGAAGGGATGACGCCTCTGACCGGCTTCTCCCCTCTGTTACGAGTTGAGCCGCCTATCAGTTCGCGCTGATGGCGGCTCGTGCTTTATCCTTTGGGATTTCCGTTGTGAATGGAAAACGCCAAAGTGACGATCATGATGACCAGAACGATGAGTTCATAGTCGCTCATATGATCACCCCCTTTGTACAAAGAGGGTCTCAGCCAAGCGCCATCTTTTTCCTTCCTGCCGGGGGTTGCCCCCGCATACAGCTTATCACATATATCCACCATTTGTCAACATTTCTGTATGGACAGAAGCAGCCGCGCGGAACGCTGCCCTGCGCGGCCTTGACATGTTTCATCGTCCATGCTATAATAACGGCAGGAAGGGATGACGCCTCTGCGTTGGCTTCTCCCCTCTGTTACGAGTGGAGCCGCCTGTCAGTTCGCGCTGATGGCGGCTCGTGCTTTATCCTTTGGGATTTCCGTTGTGAATGGAAAACGCCAAAGTGACGATCATGATGACCAGAACGATGAGTTCATAGTCGCTCATATAATCACCCCCTTTGTACAAAGAGGGTCTCAGCCAAGCGCCATCTTTTTCCTTCCTGCCGGGGGTTGCCCCCGCATACAGCTTATCACATATATCTACCATTTGTCAACATTTCTGTATGGACAGAAGCAGCCGCGCGGCCTTGACGGGCTTCTTCGTCCATGCTATAATGAAAGACAGGAGGGGACGTCGCCTCTGTCCGGCCGCTCCCCTCTGGTTGTGAAGTGGAGCCGCCGTCCGCCAGCGCTGGATGGCGGCTCGGGCTATCCCGCGAAAACGCAGGGATGTATCCCTGTGGAAGCGCCGTTGTTTCAGGAGCGAGGGGCTTTGACGCCTCTCCCATGGAAGGAGAAGATGGTATGGAGAGGATCACATTTGCCTTGCGGGCGCATCCCGGCATGCGCGGCAGGGTCGAGGCTTCCTTGCGGGCAAGGGCGGCGGAGATGCAGACGGTCGCCGCGCGGGAAGGCATCGGCAATTTTTCCATCTGGGGGATCGAAGATCTGTTTTTCGGTTACGGAGAGCGCGCGGCCGGGCATCCCGCCGGAGACGGCTGTGCGGCGCTGCGCGATGTGCTGATGGCGGCGCTGAACGGCGACGGGGAGATGCTCTGCGATTTGGGGACCATGCGGCTTATGTACCATGTCGAGGGCACTGTCTGCGAGGACAAGTCGCTGATCCGCCATCGGGTGTTCTCCACCCGGCTGAAGCCCGGGTGCGAGGAGGAATACAAGCGCCGCCACGATGCGCTCGGCGCAACGCAGAGCGCGGAAAGCCCGGAGAGCAATTTCACCATCTGGTGCGGCGCGGGATATATCTTTGGCTATTGCGAGATCATCAAGGCGCGCGAGCATGCCATGACGATGGAAGAACGCGCTTCCACCATCGCCTGGGAGACGCGGCAGTTGGAGATCATGGACTGGCTGACGGACGACGTCGATTGGATCACGGGGGAAAAGCACGAAGCGATCCGGCGGATCGTATAGATAAAGGAAGCCCCCGTCCGGCAATCTGTTCCGAAAATGACATTATGCGAGCGAAAGGGCTTGCCTGCTGTGAAGGCGGCAAGCCCTTTCGCATGCTTGCGCCGCAGCCGTTGCAATTCTCCGGGGCGGTTTGGCGGCGCGCCCCCTGCGGAGGGACGCCTCACCGGCAAACGATCCCATGAAGACCGGCATGCGCTGCGAAGCAAAACGGGCCGCCCCCACCGGGAGCGGCCCTGTCCTTATGCCCTTATTCCTCGCCTTCCGGCTCCTGCGCCGTATCTTCGCCGTTTTCTTCCGGCTCTTCCGGCGCTTCTTCCTCGGCCTCGGCGCGGGCGACGCAGACCACGCGGCTGTTTTCCTGCACGCGCATCAATCGCACGCCCTGCGTGTTGCGGCCCTGCACGGAAATGGAACTCACCGGCGTGCGGATGACGGTGCCATCGTCGGTGATGATGAGTATATCCTCCTCCTCGTTGACCAGCAACTGCCCGGCGAGCGCGCCGGTCTTGTCCGTGAGGTTCATGGCCTTGATGCCCTTGCCGCCGCGGCCCTGCAGGCGGTATTCGTCGATCTCGGTGCGCTTGCCGTAGCCGTTTTCGGTGATGGAAAGCACCTGCGCGCCTTCCTCGACCACGCTCATGTCCACCACTTCGTCGCCCTCGTCCAGTTCCATGGACTTGACGCCCATGGCGGCGCGGCCGATGGGGCGCATCTCGCTCTCGGAGAAGCGGATGGCCATGCCCTGCTTGCTGCCCAGCAGCACATCGCGGCTGCCGTCGGTCAGCGCCACGCCGATGAGGTCATCGTCCTCGCGCAGCACGATGGCGATCAGTCCCGTGGAGCGCAGGTTGGCAAACTCCGTGGTCTCCGTGCGCTTGATGAGGCCCTTGCGCGTGGCCATGACCAGATAGTGGCCCTCCTCCAGTTCGCGCGGCATGGGCAGCATGGCGCGCACCTTCTCGCCGCCATCCAGCTTGAGCAGGTTGACGATGGCCGTGCCCCGCGCCGTGCGTCCGGCTTCGGGTATCTCGTAGCAGTTGAGGCGGTAGACGCGGCCGCGGTCGGTGAAGAACAGAAGCGGATCGTGCGTGGAGGTGACGTACATCTGCTCCACGAAGTCCTCCTCGCGGGTGGTCGCGCCGACCACGCCCTTGCCGCCGCGCTTCTGGGCGCGGTAGGTGTCCTTGGGCAGGCGCTTGACGTAGCCGTAGTGCGTCAGCGTCACCACCATGTCCTCCTCCTGGATGAGGTCGAGCATGTCGATCTCGCCGTCGAGGGAGGAGATCTCCGTGCGGCGTTCATCGGCAAAGCGCGCCTTGACCTCGAGCAGTTCATCCCGGATGACGCCCAGCAGGATGCCCTCGTCGGCGAGCACCTGCTTGTACCAGGCGATCTGCTTTTGCAGTTCGGCGTGTTCCTGCTCGGTCTTTTCGCGTTCCAGACCGGTGAGCTTGGCAAGGCGCATGTCGAGGATGGCCTGCGCCTGCCGCTCGGAGAGGCCGAAGCGCTCCATGAGGCCGTTCTTGGCCTCCTGCTGCGTGCGCGAGGCGCGCAGAAGGGCGACGATCTCGTCGATGTGGTCCAGGGCGATGAGCAATCCCTCGAGTATGTGGCAGCGCGCCTCGGCCTTGTCGAGGTCGTACTGCGTGCGCCGCGTCACCACGTCGCGCTGATGGTCGAGGTAGTGGCGGATGATCTGGTGCAGAGAGAGCGTGCGCGGCTCGCCGTCCACCAGCGCGATCATGATGGCGCCAAAGGTGTCCTGCAACTGCGTGTGCTTGTAGAGGTAGTTGAGCACCACATTGGCGTTGACATCGCGCTTTAATTCGATGACGATGCGCATGCCCTCGCGGTCGGACTCGTCGCGCACGTCGGAGATGCCGTCCACGCGCTTTTCATGCACCAGTTCGGCAATCTTCTCAATGAGCTTGGCCTTGTTGACCATGTAGGGAATTTCCGTGACGACGATGCGCTGGCGGTTGCCGCCCATCTCCTCGATCTCGCTTTTGGCGCGCACGACGATGCGGCCGCGGCCCTCGTGGTAGGCGTCGTAGATGCCGCGGCGACCGAGAATGACGCCGCCGGTGGGGAAGTCCGGCCCCTTGATGACGGTCATCAGGTCGTCCGTGGTGCAGTTCGGGTGGTCGATCATCATCACCACGCCGTCAATGGCCTCGCCGAGGTTGTGCGGCGGTATGTTCGTGGCCATGCCCACGGCGATGCCCTGCGAGCCGTTGACCAGCAGGTTCGGGAAGCGCGCGGGCAGCACGGCGGGCTGCATCAGCGTCTCGTCGAAGTTGGGGTAGAAATCCACCGTTTCCTTGTCGAGGTCGCGCACCATCTCCATGGAGAGCTTGGAAAGGCGCGCCTCGGTGTAACGCATGGCCGCCGCGCCGTCGCCGTCCACGGAGCCGAAGTTGCCCTGGCCCTCCACCAGTGTGCAGCGGGTGGAGAAATCCTGCGCCAGGCGCACCATGGCGTCGTAGACGGAGACGTCGCCATGGGGGTGGTATTTACCCATGCAATCGCCGACGATGCGGGCGCTCTTGCGGTAGGGCTTGTCCGGGGTCACGCCCAGTTCCATCATCGAATAGAGGATGCGCCGGTGTACGGGCTTTAAGCCGTCGCGCACATCCGGCAGGGCGCGGCTGACGATGACCGCCATGGCGTAGGCCATGAACGATTTTTTCAAATCCTCTTCTATGTCTATCGGCGTAAGCGCGCCGATGTTCATTTGATCTTCCGACACAGCCTGCGCTCCTTTCTAAATGTCCAGATCGGCCACCAGTTTGCAGTTTTCCTCGATGAACTCGCGCCGGGGTTCCACCTGATCGCCCATCAAAAGCGTGAACATCTCGTCGGCGGCGATGGCGTCCTTCAGCGTGACGCGGAACATGCTGCGCGTCTCGGGGTTCATGGTCGTCTCCCACAGCTGTTCCGGGTTCATCTCGCCCAGGCCCTTGTAGCGCTGGATGTTGGGCTTGACGTCGCGGCCCAGCTCATCAAGGAGCGCCTGCAGCTGGTCGTCGGTGTAGACGTACTTCTCCATCTTGCCGCGCGTGACCTTGTAAAGCGGCGGGCGGGCGGCGTAGACGTAGCCGTCCTCGATGAGCTTGGGCATGAAGCGGTAGAAGAACGTCAGAAGCAGTATGCGGATGTGGCTGCCGTCCACGTCGGCATCCGTCATGCAGACGATGCGGTGGTAGCGCAGCTTGGCGGGGTCGAAGCTCTTGCCAAAACCGGCGCCAAAGGCGGTGATCATCGCCTTGATCTCGGCGTTGGAAAGCACCTTGTCCTCGCGCGTCTTTTCCACGTTCAGTATCTTGCCGCGCAGGGGCAGGATGGCCTGAAAGTGCCGGTCGCGGCCGCTCTTGGCCGAGCCGCCGGCGGAATCGCCCTCGACGAGGAAAATTTCGCACTTGGCCGGGTCGCGCTCGGAGCAGTCCGCCAGCTTGCCGGGCAGAGAGGCCGATTCCAGCGCCGTCTTGCGGCGGGTGAGGTCGCGCGCCTTGCGGGCAGCCTCGCGGGCGCGGGCAGCCTGCAGGCACTTGTCCAGCACGATGCGCGCGTCGGCGGGGTGTTCCTCAAAATAGGTGGTGAGCTTTTCCGTCACCAGCGAATCCACCAGCGGGCGAATTTCACTGTTGCCCAGCTTGGTCTTGGTCTGGCCCTCGAACTGCGGCTCGACCAGTTTGACCGAGACCACGGCGGTCAGGCCCTCGCGCACGTCCTCGCCGCTCAAATTGGCGTCGCTGGCCTTGAGGATGTTGTTCTTGCGGCCATAATCGTTGATGACGCGGGTCAGCGCCGTGCGCAGGCCGACCAGATGCGTGCCGCCCTCCGGGGTGTGGATGTTGTTGGCGAAGGTGAAGACGCTCTCGTTGTAGCCGTCGTTCCACTGCAGGGCCACTTCCACAGTGGAGCCGTTCTTTTCGCCCTCGATGTACACCGGCGGGGCGAACAGAGGCGTCTTGTGGCGGTTCAAATGCTCGACAAAGGAGCGGATGCCGCCCTCGTAGTGGTAGGCGCGCTCGTTGGCCGGCTCCACGCGCTCGTCGCGCAGGGAGATGCGGATGCCCTTGTTCAAAAAGGCCATCTCGCGCAGGCGCACCTTGAGGGTGTCAAAGTCGAAATCTCCAGTTTCAAAGATGCCGGGTTCCGGGGTCTCGCCGGTCTTGACGTCGGGCCAGAAGCGCACGGTGGTGCCGGTGCGCTCGGTCTGACCGACGACCTTGAGATCGTAAAGCACCTTGCCGCGCTCGTATTCCTGCTGGTAGATTTTGCCATCCTGATAGACGTTGACCTGCAAGTGCTTTGAAAGCGCGTTGACCACGGACGCGCCCACGCCGTGCAGACCGCCGGAGACCTTGTAGCCCCCGCCGCCGAACTTGCCGCCGGCGTGCAAAACGGTCAGGCAGACCTCCACCGCCGGGCGGCCCATCTTCGGGTGGATGCCCACGGGGAAGCCGCGGCCATTGTCGCGCACCTCGACGGAGCCGTCCTTGAAAATGGTCACCTGTATATCGTCGCAGAAACCGGCCAGCGCCTCGTCGATGGCGTTATCGACGATCTCGTACACCAGGTGGTGCAGCCCGCGCTCGTCGGTGGAGCCGATGTACATGCCCGGGCGGCGGCGCACGGCCTCCAGCCCCTCCAGCACCTGTATCTGGCTCTCGTCATAGTGGTTCTCAGCGTGCATAAAACCGTGTCCCTTTCCTTCCTGAAATTCGCGTGCTGAAAATTTTTCCTACTATATTATTATAGCACGTTTTGGCGCAGTTTTCCACACCCGGGAAGGGCCGCATGAAACTTTAACGGGGCGCATAAACATAGCGGAAACCGGCGCGTTTCTTTCGGAAAAAAAGCGGCGGGACCAACCATTCAAAAACAAATAAGCGCCGCGTTCCGGGCGCGGAGGGGGGAAGGGCGTGGGAGCGGGCCGGCTTGCGTCAAACAGCGGCGCGTCCAGCTGGATGCCGGGGGTGTTTTGCGCCCCTTCTGCATATACTATCGCCGGATATGTGCAGCTGCGGGCGCTTTTCTGCATATAAAACGGAAAAATATATGCAGAAAGAGCTTGCGTTTCTGCATATAAATAGGCTAAAATATATGCAGAAAAACAGGAGGTCGGGCCATGCGCAGGTTTGATTATTCTTTTCTTGACAAGGGGATGCTCCCGGCGAAGCTGGTGCGCCTCACTTCCAGCGTCGCCTCGCTCAAGACGATGGCGGGGGTGCGCAAGGAGGAGTACGCGCGCGTTTTTACCGAGCTTGAATCCATCGCCAGGGTGCAATCGGTGAAAAGTTCCAACGCCATCGAGGGCATCGTCACCAGCGACGAGCGCATCCGCGCCATCGTCGAACAGAACAGCGCCCCCCTCAACCACGACGAAGCGGAGATCGCCGGATACAGGGACGCGCTGAACGCCGTTCATCGCGGCTACGCGGCCATGGACTTTCGGGAAAGCGACATCCTCCGCCTGCACGAACTGCTCATGTCCATCGCCGGGTACGCCTACGGCGGCCAGTACAAGACGGACAACAACCTCATTCTGGAAGTGGACGCGCAGGGCGAGCGGCGGGTGCGCTTCCGCCCCACGCCGGCCGCGGAAACGCCCCGGGCGATGCAGCAGCTGGAACTTGCCTATATCGCCGCCCGGGATGATGCGGGGATCGACCAGCTTTTGCTCATTCCCTGCGTGATTTTGGATTTTCTCTGCATCCACCCCTTCCGGGACGGAAACGGGCGCATGTCGCGGCTTCTTTCCCTGCTGCTTCTCTACAAAAACGGCTACGACGTGGGCCGGTACGTGTCGTTCGAGGAGCAGATCAACCAGTACAAGGCCTACTACTACGAATCCCTGCGCGCGTCCTCCGAGGGCTGGGCGGAAAATGCGAACAGCTATTTCCCCTTCATTGAAAACTTCCTCTCCACGCTCTATATGTGTTACAAGGAGCTGGACAAGCGCTTCGCCGTGGTACACGGCAAAAAGGTCACCAAAAAGGCCCGCGTGGAAGCGACCATCCTGAACAGCCTCACACCCCTTTCCAAGGCGGAGATCTGCGGCATACTGCCCGACGTCAGCCCCACGACGGTGGAATCCGTGCTGGGGGCGATGGTCCGGGAGGCGCGCATTGAAAAGATCGGACAGGGGCGGTCTACGCGCTATCTGCGAAAAACATAGAATGCGGGCGCTGTTCTGCCCGCATTCTACCCACATTCTGACCATTCTACCCACATTCTAACCATTCTTGTCAAGCGTGGTTAGAATATGGGCAGCAAATGGGCAGCAAACCCTACACCTCTGTGATATACTCCCGGAACACGTCGGCGATGAAGTCCGCCTCTTTGGGCGCGTAGCGCGGGGAGATGGCGAGGCTGGCGAGGTCGTAGGGGGCGGCGGCGCGGAAAGAACGAAAGTCGTCGTATGCCGCATAGGGGATAGTCGGCTCGGCAAAATCGTACTGCGGCAGCAGGCGGGCAAGCGTGGAGGACAGGCGGATGGCCGTGGGCGGCTGATTTCCGTCCGAAGAGAGGCGGGCGGGGAAGTCCGCGCGCGAATGGGGGTTGCGCACGTTTTCCAGCGAGGAAACATAGCGCAGGGCGAGGACGAAGAGCAGGTAGTTGGCCTCGTCGAGCTTTTCTTCGCGCACGTAGCGGGAAAGGTCGCCGCGCGCCTGCGGGGGCAGGGCCAGCACCGTTTCCAGCACGTAGGCGGGGCCGGGCCTGCCAATGCCGAGGTCGGAATGCGCGTCCACGTGGGTGACGTGGAACGGCGAAAGCAACTTGCCCGCCTCCAGCCGTTCCTTCCAGAAAAACAGCGCCCCATCGTGCGTCTCAAACACGCGGCCGGGGATGGGCCTTTGCCGCGAAAGGCCGCAGTTTTTTTCCAGAAAGGCGCGCACGTCCGCCTCCGCCCACGGCCGCGCCTCGCGCAGGGACGGGCGCTCGCCCTTTTTTGCCAGTTCGCAGACGCCGGTGAGGAAAAAGTCCATGTCCAGATCGAGAACGCGCATACGCTCACCTCAAAAACGCCCCGGCGGACTGCCGGGGCACTTGTTTCCTAACGGTCTTTCAGGCAATCGCGGTTGCGGGCGATGTAGTCCACGCAGCTGATGAGGGAGAAAAACGTGGATATGTACATCACCACGTCGGCAAACACCTTGCCGCCCTCGCCCAGCGGCGCTTCGCCCGCCGCCGGGGAGAGCAGCAGCAAAAGCAGCACCGCCGCCATCTGCGTCACGGTCTTGATCTTGCCCAGCGGCCCGGCGGCGATGACGCGGCCCGCGTCTGCGGCCACGAGGCGGAAGCCGGAGATGACGAACTCGCGCCCCAGCACGATGATGCACGCCCACGAGGGCATGCGCCCCTGCCCCACCAGCACCACGAACGCGGACATCACCAGCAATTTGTCGGCGATGGGGTCCATGAACTTGCCGAAGTTGGTGACGAGATTGTGTTTGCGGGCGATGTGGCCGTCCAGATAGTCGGTAAAGCTCGCCAGCGCGAAGACGATGGCGGCGGTGAGCTGCGCCCAGAAGGGCGTCATCAGCGCCAGCACCACGAACACGGGGATCATGCAGGCGCGCAAAATGGTCAGCTTGTTGGGCAGATTCATTGGTATTCCTCCCCGAAAAGGTCGTAGGCGTCGGCGCCGGTGATCTTGACGTTCAGGTATTCCCCGGGGGCGACTTCGCGCGACGCTGTAAAGCGGATGACGCCGTCGCTCTCCGGCGCTTCGCGGATGGAGCGGCCCACGTACATGCCCTCCTCCGCGCCCTCGCACAGCACTTCGCAGATCTCGCCCACGCGGGCGGTGTTTTCCTCCAGAGAGATGCCCTGTTGCAGCGTCATCAGTTCGTCGAGGCGGCGCTGCTTGATCTGTTCGTCCACCTGATCGGGCATTGCCGCGCCGGGCGTGCCCTCCTCGGGCGAGTAGGTGAAGGCCCCGAGGCGGTCAAAGCGCGCTTCCCTGACAAACTGCAAAAGCTCGCAGAACGCCTCCTCCGTCTCTCCGGGGAAGCCGACGATCATCGTCGTGCGCGTGGTAAGACCGCGCGCCTTGCAGGCGGATATGCGGCTCTTGATCCAATCCGGCGAGCCGCGGCGGTTCATGCGCTTGAGAAGCTCTCCGTTTATGTGCTGCAGCGGCAGATCGACATACGGCGCGACCTTGGGAAGGGCGGCGATGGCGTCCAGCAGCCGGTCGTCGGTGGTGTCCGGGTAGCAGTACAGCACGCGCACCCAGTGGACGCCCTCGATGGCGCCGACGGCCTTGAGAAGCTCGGGCAGCAGCAGCTTGCCCCCGGTAAAGTCGTTGCCGTAGCGGGAGGTGTCCTGCGCGATCAGCGTGATCTCCGTCACACCGCGCGCGGCCAGTTCGCGGCATTCCTCGACGATGCTGTCAAAGGGGCGCGAGTGGTACGGCCCGCGGATGAGGGGGATGGCGCAGTAGCTGCAGCGGTTGTCGCAGCCGTCGGAAATTTTCACGTAGGCGGAGTAGGCGGGCGTGGTCAACACGCGCTCGGCGTGAAAGAAGCGTTCGCCGTCGCAGACGTAGCGGGGGCGCTTGCCCGCCTCGGCCTCCTGCATCATTTCCAGCAGGCGCGTGTAGTCCGCCACGCCCATGAAGCCGTCCACCTCGGGCATTTCGCGGTAGAGGTCGTCTATGTACCTTTGGGCGAGGCAGCCGGTGACGAACAGTTTTTTGAGCCTGCCCTTTTCCTTGTACTTCGCCATCTCGAAAATGGCCTCGATGGATTCCTCCTTGGCCGGCTCGATGAAGCCGCAGGTGTTGACGAAGATGATCTCCGCCTCGGCGGGGTCGGAGACGATCTCGTAGCCCGCCTCTTTCAGCGTTCCGAGGATCACTTCGCTGTCCACGCGGTTCTTGGCGCAGCCGAGCGAGACCATGCCCACCTTCTTCACTGTTCCTCTCCCTCCTCAAACATCTGCTGGTACTGTTCGCGGGTAATGAGCACCGTGCGCGGCTTGGCGCCGTCGGCCTCGGAGACGATGCCGCGCTGGGCCATATCGTCGATGAGCCGCCCGGCGCGCGCGTAGCCCACGCGCATGCGCCTTTGCAGCATGGAGATGCTCGCCTGCCCCGCCTCGATGACGATCTCCACCGCCTCGGGCAGGCGCGGGTCGTATTCCTCGGCGGCCTCCTCTTTCTCGGCGTCGCTCATCACGGACTGGTTGATCTTCTCCACCACGTCCTCGTCGTAGGTCGTCTCGTGGCGCTGCTTGATGTACTCGGTGATGGCGTGCACTTCCTGATCGCTCACCCACGCGCCCTGCACGCGCATGGGCTTGTTGATGCCCGAGGGCACGAAGAGCATGTCGCCGTTGCCGAGCAGTTTTTCCGCGCCACCGTGGTCGATCATCGTGCGGCTGTCCACCTGCGAGGAGACCGAGAAGGCGATGCGCGTGGGGATGTTGGCCTTGATGATGCCGGTGATGACGTTCACCGAAGGCCGCTGCGTGGCGATGACCAGATGCATGCCCGCCGCACGCGCCAACTGCGCCAGGCGGCAGATGCTGTCCTCGACCTCGCCGGGGGCGACCATCATCAGGTCCGCCAATTCGTCGATGATGATGACGATCTGCGGCATCGGCTTTTCGCCGTCCTCCAGCGCCTTGTTGTAGCCCTTGATGTCGCGCACGCCGCGCTCGGCAAAGCGCTTGTAGCGCTGCGTCATCTCCGCCACCGCCCAGTCGAGGGCGCTGGCCGCCTTCTTCGGGTCGGTGACCACCGGGGCGATCAGGTGGGGGATGCCGTTGTAGACGGACAGCTCCACCACCTTGGGGTCGATGAGGATCAGTTTCACCTCGTCCGGCGTCGCCCGGTAGAGGATGGAGACGATGATGGCGTTGATGCACACGCTCTTGCCCGAGCCGGTCTGTCCGGCGATCAGCACGTGCGGCATCTTGGCGATGTCGGCGACGATGTAGCGGCCGGAATTGTCCTTGCCCAGCCCCACGGCCAGCCGCGAGGGATGGCGGCGCGCCTCGGAGCTTTCCAATACGTCGCGCAGGGCCACCGTTTCCACCTTGTCGTTGGGCACTTCCACGCCCACGGCGGCCTTGCCGGGGATGGGCGCCTCGATGCGCACGCGCTCGGCGGCGAGGTTGAGGGCGATGTCGTCGGAAAGCGAGGTGATGCGGCTCACCTTCACGCCCGGCGCGGGCTGCAATTCAAAGCGCGTCACCGCCGGGCCGTGGGCGATGCCGGTCAGGCGCGTCTCGATGCCGAAGGAGCGCAGCGTGTCGCCCAGAAGCTGCGCCTTTTCCATGTCGCTCTGGTCGCTCTCGCGGCGGTCGGGGGCCTGTCCGTGGGCAAGCAGGTCGATGGGTGGGTAGGCGTAGGCGTCCTCGTCCTCTTCCTCCGGCGCGGGAGCGCCCTTTTTGAACTTTGGCAGCGGCTTTTTGCCCGACGGCGGCACGTCGAAGGGGGCCTCGTCGTCCGGCAGTTCGTATTCGTCCGGCTCGATGGTCAGATCTTCGGCGAAGGTGGTCTGTTCGGTGGCTTCGTCCTTGGCCGGATGCGCCCAGACGTCCTTCTCCGCCTCCTGTGCCTCGACCTTGACCGCCTTTTCCGCCTTTTTGCCGTGCGCCGCCGGCACCGCGCCGCCTACGCGCACCACGGGGCCGAAGGCTTCCTCGCCCGCAGGGGCCTGGCCCTCTTCCACGGTCTCGTTGTAGATGCGCGGCGCGGTCTTGACGCGCTTCTTTGGGCGCGCGGGGGCCTCCTGCGCATCTTCCTGCGCCTTGCGGCGCGGGGCGGGGGCGACCGGCTCGTCCATGCGCGGCGCGGCGGACGCGCTCCTGCGGCGCGGCGTCGCTTCGGCGGACGGCGCGCTTCTGCGGCGCGGGGCGTCCATGGGCGAGGGCGGCTCGTCGCCGCGGCGGCGCGGGGACGGCACCGGCGTCTCCGGGGCGTGCGGGCGCACGCGGCGCGGCGTTTCGCGGATCAATTCGTCCTCGCGCAGCATGGTGCGGCGGTCGAGTTCAAAGTTCTGATCGGCCTCCTCCTCGCGGCGGCGGCGCTCCTCTTCGCGGCGGGCGACGCGGCCATCTTCCAGCTTCTGGCGCATAAAGCGCACAAAGCGGCGCAGCCTCCCCGTCACCGCCAGACAGGCAAGCAGCAGCAACAGCAGGATGAAAAAGCCCAGCCACTTGCCCGCGCGCATGTAGGCAAAGCCGCCCAGCAGCGCGCCCAGCGCCCCGCCGCCCACGCCGAGATCGTAGGATTTTTTCAAATGATCGCCATAGCCGAGCGCGGACTGCACGTGGTAGCCGCTTGCGTCGATCATTTCTCCCCAGAACACGTGCAGCGCGCCAAAGAGGCACAGCACGGTCAGTATATCGAGCAATATTTGTAAGAGGGTCAGTCGCTCGCCCCGCGCCGCGCGCGCCAGGCGCAGGCCAAACCAGAAAAACACCAGCGGCAGCGCAAAGCGCAGATCGCCGCCCAGCCCGCGCAACACTGCGGCAAGCCCATAAAGCGCCGGGACCGTTCCCCCCGCCGCCAGCAGCACAACGCTCAGCGCGGCCAGCGCGAAACACACGCCGGCGGCGATGGCCATGTACGGCCCTTTTGACCTTTTTTCGACAGCCGAAGGCTTCTTTTTTGCCATATCCTTCCTCCAAAAGCCACCGCCTGCCCGCGCAAAAGGCGCAAAGGGGCATTGCGGCGCATCCTATATTATACCGGGCCAACGTTACCATTGCAACCAGAACGGGGGGCGTCAAAAAAGCGTTCGATTCCCGTCACAATGCCATCATATTTTCCACATGTTTTTCCACGAGTTGTCAACAGGAAAATTTTTGCCGTGTATTGAATGTCAGTCGGGGTATATGCTATAATGTACTTAGTTAATAATCTCCATGATTTCCACAGTTGTTGAGAACTGGTGGAAAACTTTTTTACTGCCTACGGAGGGGAAGGAAATGCACTATACAGAGGAGCAGCTCGCCGCGTTTGAGAAGGCCATTTCCATGTTTGAGGGCGACGTGAACACCTACATCTTCACTTCCTTCTTTCAGCCCCTGAAGCTGTTCGCGGTCACGGAGGATACGATCGTCATCGAAGCGCCGAACATCATGGTGGTCAACTCGCTGCGCGCGCGCTACTACCAGACGCTCTCCAACGTGCTGGGGGCGACGTTCGGCCGCGCCTACGACATAAGCATCCTCACCGCGGAGGACATTCAGAAGCAGTACAAAGAGGTCGAAAGCACCATGCTCGACCCCAAGTACACCTTTGAAAACTTCGTGGTGGGCAATTCCAACTCCTTTGCCCACGCGGCGGCGCTGGCGGTGGCGGACGACCCCAGCGCCGCCTACAACCCGCTGTTCATCTACGGCGGCGTGGGGCTGGGCAAGACGCACCTTATGAACGCCATCGGCAACTACGTGCAGAAAAACGACCCGCGCAAGAACGTGCTGTTCATCACCTCAGAGATGTTCACCAACGAGCTGATCGACGCCATCGTCAAAAAGAAGGGCACGGCGCAACTGCGCGCGCGCATGCGCAACGTGGACGTGCTTTTGGTGGACGACATACAGTTCCTCTCCAAGACAGTGGCCACGCAGGAGGAGTTTTTCCACACCTTCAACCACCTCTACACCAACGGAAAGCAGATCATCCTTTCTTCGGACCGCCCGCCCAAGGACATCCCCACCATCGAGGAGCGCCTGCGCTCGCGCTTTGAGTGGGGGCTGACGGTGGACATCCAGAAGCCGGATTTTGAAACGCGCGTGGCCATCCTGCAAAAGAAGTGCGATGAGGAGGAAATTTCCCCGCCCACGGAAGTGCTGGAATACATCGCCGAGCGCGTGGAATCCAACATCCGCGAACTGGAGGGCATGCTGGTGCGCGTCAACGCCCAGGCGCAGCTGATGGGCAAGCCGATCACGCTGGAAATGGCGCGCGAGGCGCTCGCGGCGCTGCTCTCCGGCCGCGAGCCGCGCAAGATCACCCCGGACAGCATCATCCAGACCGTGTCGGACCACTATTCCGTCAGCGGCGAGGAGGTCACCGGCAAGCGCCGCAGCCGCGACATCGCCCTGCCCCGGCAGGTGAGCATGTACCTGATCCGGGAACTGACGCCGCTGTCCACCACGGCCATTGGCCGCGTCTTCTCCGGCCGCGACCACACCACCGTGATGCACTCCTGCGAAAAAGTGGCCGAGATGATGCGCAGGGACATCGCCTTCCGCAAGACGGTGGAGGAACTCAAGCAGTTCGTCACCGCGCGCTGAAACCTGTTGAAAAGGCGCGAAACGCTGTTGACAAAGCGGGGATATGGTCGGGAAAAGGCGTGCAAAGGGCGCGTGCTTATGCGGCCCCAACCCTGACATTCCCGGACATTTTCCCGCCATCATGTCAGGTTTTGGCCAAAAGCGCGCCATTTTCCTCCGCCTGTTTCGGCAAAGCTTGAAAGCGGGGCGAGGGCGCCTGTGGAAGAAGGCGTATTTTTACGCCCCCTGTCCACACCCCCCTGTGGACGCCAAACCCCCCGCCGCGCAAGGCTTTTTCGCCGTTTTCCACATTTTCCCCAGCCCTATGACTACTACGTGACCCTATATATACTACTGACAGGAGGTCTCCCGCCATGCGACTTGTTTGTTCTTCCTCCGCCCTCAACGAGGGCCTGCAGATCGCCGCCCGCGCCATGTCCACGCGCACAGCCAACCCCATTCTCGAAGGCATCCTTTTGGAGGCGCGCATGGGGCAGCTGCGCATCACCACCTCGGACGAACGGCTGACCATCCTCACCCGCGTGGAGTGCGAAGTGGCCGAGGCGGGCCGGGGCGTGATCCCCGGCAAGCTGTTTATCGACATCGTACGCCGCTTGCAGGACAACCCGACCATCGAGATCGGCATGAACGAGCGCTTCATCTTCCGCATCGTCTCCGGCGCGTCGGTGATGAACGTGGCCGGGCAGGACGCCGACCTCTACCCGGCGCTGCCGGCGCTCACCGACGTCAGCGAGTTCACCCTGCCGCAGGACAGCCTGCGCGACATGATCGAAAAGACGCAGTTCGCCATCGCCGTGGACGACGCCCGCGAGGTGCTTACCGGCGCGCTTCTGGAAATTTCCGGCGGCGACGCCACCATGGTCGCCCTCGACGGCTTCCGCCTTGCCTACAAGCGCGTCAAGGTCTCCGACGTCATGGACGTCATCCGCGCCATCATTCCCGGCAGGGCGGTGGGCGACCTTGCCAAGCTGCTCTCCGGCGGCGAGGACGCCTTTGCCACCCTCTCCTTTGGCACCAACGCGCGCCTGCAGGTGCGTTTGGAGAAGACGGACATTTACGTGACGCTCATTTCCGGCGAGTACATCAACTACCGCCGCCTGCTGCCCACCTCGTTCAAAATGCGCGCCGTGGCGGCGCTGGAGCCGCTGCGCCAGTGCATCGACCGCGCCGCGCTGATGGCGCGCGAGAGCAGCAGCAACCTTCTGCGCTTCCACCTCGTCGACGGCATTCTTGAGATCGACTCCAATTCCCAGATCGGCGACGCCCACGAGGAGATGCCGCTGGAGGAAATGGAGGGCGGGGAATTAACCATCGCCTTCAACGTACGCTACATGCAGGACGTGGTGCGCACCATGGACTGCGAGAAGATCATCCTCAACTTCAACGACAGCCTCAGCCCCTGCATCATCACCCCGGCGGACGATCTGGACTACGTCCATCTGGTGCTGCCGGTGCGCACGGGGTATTCCTCGTGAGCGGGGACACCATCGCCGCCATTTCCACGGCGCCGGGCGCGGGCGGCATCGCCATCGTGCGCCTGAGCGGGCCGTGCGCGGAACAGTTGCTGCGCGCGGTCTTCCGTCCCGCCAACAAAAAAGCGGATATGTCCGGGCGGCGGCTGACCTACGGCGCGGCGGTGGACGGGCGCGGCGAGGTGTTGGACGAGGTCATGGCCGTGCTTCTGCACGCGCCGCGCACCTACACGCGCGAGGACATGGCTGAAATACACTGTCACGGCGGCGGGGCCTGCGCCTCGGCGGTGCTTGCGCGCTTTCTTGCCCTGGGCGCGCGGGCGGCGGAGCCGGGCGAGTTCACGCGCCGGGCCTATGAGAACGGGCGCATCGACCTGAGCGGCGCCGAGGCGGTGATGCAGCTGATCGGCGCGCAGGGCGAGGCGGCGCGGCGGGCGGCGCTCAGGCAAATGCGCGGCGGCGTGACCGGGTTTGTCACCGGCGCGGTGGAAAAGCTCACCGAGCTTTTGAGCCGCATACAGGCGGCGGTGGACTTTCCCGAGGAAGTGGACGAGGCGGTCGTGGGCGCGGAGGCGCGCGTGGAATTGGAGGCGCTGGCGGGAGAACTTGCAAAGCGCGCCGACCCGAGGCGGGCGCGGATGCTGCGCGAGGGCGCGTCCGTGGTGCTGTGCGGGCGGCCGAACGTGGGCAAGTCTTCCCTGATGAACGCGCTGTTGAGCGCCGAGCGGGCCATCGTCACCGACATTCCCGGCACCACGCGGGACGTGCTGAGCGAGCGCATGGTGCTGGATGGCAAGGTGGTGCGCCTGAGCGACACCGCCGGCATCCGCGAGAGCGAGGACGCCATCGAGCGCATGGGCGTTGCGCGGGCGCAGGGCGAAGTGGAGGCCGCGGACGTGGCGCTGCTGGTGCTGGACGCGAGCCAACCCCTGGCGGCGGAGGACGCGGCGCTGCTAAAGCAGGTGGACGAGCGGTACATCGTTTGTCTGAACAAAGGCGACCTGCCCGCAGTGCTGACGGCGGCGGACGTGGAGGCGTTTTTGGGAAAGTGTGCAGGCGTTTCCGCGTGCTGCGCGGGGCTTGGCGGCGGTGCTGTGAAAGATGGAACGGCTGGTCAGGGCGATAGCTGCGAAGCGGGTTCTGCGGGCGCGGGCGTCGCCGCGTTGGGTGTTGTCGAAGAAGGCGGAACAGCCTGTCAAAGCGTTGCCTGCGCTGGGGCTGGCGGCGGTGTTGTGAAAGATGGAACGGCCGGTCAGGGTGTTGCCTGTGCGGGCGAAGGCGTGAGAGATGTCCTTCAAGGTGCGGTCTGCGCGGGGGCTGGCGTTGATACTGTGAAAGATGGAACGGCCGGTCAGGAAGCTGCCTGCGCGGGAGTTTCTGCGTGCTGTTCCGATGAAGACGTGAGAAAAGTCGTTCAAAGTGCTGTCTGCGCGGGGCTTGGCGGCGGTGTTACTTCGCCGGGCGCGGTCTACGTGGAAGCTGGCGACGGTGCCGTGAAAGATGGAACGGCTGGTCAGGAAGCTGCCTGTGCGGGAATTTCCGCGTCCTGCGCGGGTGAAAGCGTGACAGATGTCGTTCAAGGTGATGCCTGCGCGGGGCTTGGCGGAGGTGTTACTTCACCGGGCGCGATCTGCACGGGGGCTGGCGGTAGTGTTGTGAAAGATGGAACGGCTGGTCAGGAAGCTGCCTGCGCGGGCGTTTCCGCGTCCTGCGTGGGTGAAAGCGTGACAGATGTCGTTCAAGGTGATGCCTGTGCTGGGGCGGATGCTTTCCCGGCGAGCGGCGAGCAATCTGCGGGCGAAGCCGGGCGAAGCTGCGCCCTTGCCGCTGGCGGGCGTTCTGTGCCGGTGGTATCGCTGTGCGCAGCCACGGGCGAGGGTGTGGAGGCGCTTCTATCGCTTTTGCGGCAGCGCTTGGACGTTTCCGCGGGCGAGGAGGAGTGTTTCACGGTCGAGCGGCAGTTGCACTTGGCGCGGGAAGCGGCGGAGCTGTTGCGCAACTGCGCGCGGGCGCTTCAAGAAGGGTTCAGCCCCGACGTGGTCGCCCCGGACATCCTCAAAGCCTGCGCTCTTCTGGACAGCGTCACCGGCCGCGACGCCTCCGAAGCCGTCATCGACGCCATCTTCGCCAACTTCTGCGTCGGAAAATGAGGCGGCAGTGCCGCCGGCCAGTGCCTTCGGCGGCATGTACACGCACCCAAGCCCCACGAGCAGGGGGGCCGGCAGTGCCGGCAGCCAGTAGCCTTCGGCGGCATGTTCACGCACCCAAGCCCCACGAGCAGGGGGCTTGGGTGCTTCGTTTCGTTTCTGATGGGGCGGACGTGCGTGCAGAAGGCGGCAAGTCCACGAGCAGGGACTTGCCGCCTGCGGCGGTTGGGGAGACGGGGAGACGGAGGTCACGGGGGGCCGGCAGTGCCGGCAGCCAGTAGCCTTCGGCGGCATGTACACGCACCCAAGCCACATGAGCAGGGGGCTTGGGTGCTTCGTTTCGTTTCTGATGTGGCGGACGTGCGTGCAGACGGCGGCAAGCCCACGAGCAGGGACTTGCCGCCTGCGGCGGTTGGGGAGACAGGGAGACGGAGGTCACGGGGGGTCGGCACTGCCGCCCACTGCCGGCCTTACTTATATTTGGGCCTCGCCGTGTAGTGCGTGTGGAGAAGCTCGTGCGCCTTGTGGGAGTTGGGCTTCTCAAAGTACTCGTCGTACAGCTTCATGATCGACGGGTTTTCATGCGACTTGCGCACGCTCTTGGCCGCGTCCTCGGCGTAGATCGCCTGCGCGCGCAGCACGCGCGGGTCGTGCGCCTCGCGCTCCGCGGGGGAGACGATCGGCTGGCCGCCGCCGTTCACGCAGCCGCCCGGGCAGCCCATGATCTCGATGAAGGTGTAGCTCTTCTCGCCGGAGCGCACCGCGTCCAGCAGTTTGGCCGCCGCGCCGGTGGAATGCGCCACCGCTACCTTGAGGTCGAGGCCGTTCAGGTTGTAGCTGGCCTCCTTCACGCCCTCCAGACCGCGCACGTCCGTGAACTCCAGCTTTTCCAGCTTCTGACCGGTGATGACCTCGTAAGCGGTGCGCAGCGCCGCCTCCATCACGCCGCCGGTGACGCCGAAGATGACCGCCGCGCCGGTGGAATCGCCGAGCATCTCGTCAAAGTCCTCTTCGGGCAGGTTGGCAAAGTCGATGCCGGACTTCTTGATCATCCGCGCCAGTTCGCGCGTGGTGATGACGATGTCCACATCCGCCATGCCGTCGTGGCCCAGTTCGGGGCGGGCGGCCTCGAACTTCTTCGCCGTGCAGGGCATGACCGACACGGTGACGATGTTCTGCGGGTCGATGCCAGCCTTCTCGGCGTAATAGCTCTTGATGACCGCGCCCTCCATCTCGTGCGGGGACTTGCAGGTGGAGAGGTTGGGCAAAAAGTCCGGGTACTGATGCTCGCAGAACTTGATCCAGCCGGGAGAGCAGGAGGTGATCATCGGCAACACGCCGCCGTTCTTCACGCGGTCGATCAGCTCGTTGGCCTCTTCCATGATGGTAAGGTCGGCGGCAAAGTCGGTATCGAACACCTTGTCAAAGCCGAGGCGGCGCAGCGCGCAGGCCATCTTGCCGGTGACGGAGGTGCCCATGGGGATGCCGAACTCCTCGCCCAGCGCGGCGCGCACGGCCGGGGCCGGCTGCACGACCACGTGCTTGGTCGGGTCGGCGAGGGCGGCGTAGACCTTGTCGGTATCGTCGCGCTCGGTCAGGGCGCCGGTGGGACACACGGCGATGCACTGGCCACAGTTGATGCAGGCGGTGTCCGCCAGCGGGTCGCCCCAGGCGCAGGCAATCTGCGTGTTGAAGCCGCGCTTGATCGGGCCGATGACGCCCACGTGCTGCACCTTGCTGCACACGGCCACGCAGCGGCGGCAAAGCACGCACTTGGCGTTGTTGCGCACGATGGGGGACTTGTCGTCGATCTGCGTTTCGGTCATGCTGCCCGCATAGCGGTTTTCATCCTCCACGCCGTACTCGTTGCACAGTTTCTGCAATTCGCAATTGGTGGAGCGCACGCAGGAAAGGCACTTCTTGTCGTGGTTGGAAAGCAGCAGTTCCAGATTCATCTTGCGGGCGTTGCGCACGGCGGGGGTGTTGGTTTTGACGTTCATCCCCTCGGAAACGGGCAGCACGCAGGCGGCCTGCAAAGCGCGCGCGCCGGTGTCCACCACGCAGAGGCGGCAGGCGCCGATCTCGTTGAGGCCCTTCATATAGCACAGCGTGGGGATATGGATGCCCGCGGCCTTGGCGGCTTCCAGAACGGTCGAGCCGGCGGGAACGCTGACCGACACGCCGTCGATGGTCAGGGTGATCATACTCATCTATGGCAACCTCCTTGCTCACTTCTTGGAGATGGCGCCAAACTTGCACTTCTCCATGCAGGCGCCGCACTTGATGCACTTCCTGGAATCGATCACATGCGGCTCCTTGACCTTGCCGGAGATGGAGCCCGTGGGGCAGACGCGCGCGCAGAGCGTGCAGCCGCGGCACTTTTCAGGATCGATCACATAGTTGAGCAGCTTTTTGCAGACGCCGGCCGGGCAATGCTTGTCGTAGATGTGCGCCTCGTACTCATGGCGGAACTGCTTGATGGTGGACAGCACCGGGTTGGGCGCGGTCTGACCCAGGCCGCACAGGGCCGTGGCCTTGATGTTCTGCGCCAGATTTTCCAGACGCTCGATGTCGCCATCCTCGCCCTTGCCTTCGCAGATGCGGTTCAAAATCTCCAGCATGCGGCGGGTGCCGATGCGGCAGGGGGTGCATTTGCCGCAGCTCTCATCGACGGTGAAGTCGAGGAAGAAGCGGGCGATGTCCACCATGCAGTTGTCCTCGTCCATGACGATCATGCCGCCGGAGCCCATCATCGAGCCGGCCGCGATGAGGTTGTCGTAGTCCACGGGGGTGTCGAGCATGTGCGCCGGCAGACAGCCGCCGGAGGGGCCGCCGGTCTGCACGGCCTTGAAAGACTTGCCGCCGGGAATGCCGCCGCCGATCTCGTAGATGATCTCGCGCAGCGTGGTGCCCATCGGCACTTCCACCAGGCCCGTGTTGTTGATCTTGCCGCCGAGGGCGAACACCTTGGTGCCCTTGGAGCGCTCGGTGCCCATGGAGGCGAACCATTCGGGGCCGTTCAGGATGATCTGGCAGACGTTGGCGTAGGTCTCGACGTTGTTCAAAATTGTGGGCTTGCCGAACAGGCCGCGCACGGCCGGGAACGGCGGACGGGGCCAGGGTTCGCCGCGGTTGCCCTGAATGGAGTTCATCAGCGCCGTTTCCTCGCCGCAGACGAACGCGCCCGCGCCCAGGCGGATGTTGATGTTGAAGTTGAAGCCCGTGCCGAAGATGTCCTCGCCCAGAAGGCCGTATTCGCGGGCCTGCTCGATGGCGATCTCCAGACGCTTGACGGCGATGGGGTACTCGGCGCGCACGTAGATATAGCCCTGATCCGAGCCGATGGCGTAGCCGGCGATGGCCATGGCCTCCAGCACGGTGTGCGGGTCGCCCTCCAGCACGGAGCGGTCCATGAAGGCGCCGGGGTCGCCCTCGTCGGCGTTGCAGCAGACGTACTTTTTGTATTCCGGGCCGCGGGGCTGGGCCGCCGCGAAGGCCCACTTTTTGCCGGTGGGGAATCCTCCGCCGCCGCGCCCGCGCAGGCCGGACTTGCTGATGGTGTCGATGACCTCTTCCGGGGTCATCTCGGTCAGCACCTTCTGCAGGGCCTTGTAGCCGTCGAAGGCGATGTACTCGTCGATATTCTCCGGGTCGATGACGCCGCAGTTTCTGAGCGCCACGCGCTTTTGCTTGCGGTAGAAGTCCACATCGTCGAGGGCCTTGACGGTGTTGTCCTCGGCCACGGAGCCGTGGTAGAGCAGCCGCTGGACGATGCGGCCCTTGACAAGATGCTCGGAAACGATCTCATCGACGTCCTCGACCTTGACGCGGCTGTAAAACGCGCCCTCGGGGTAGACGATGACCACCGGGCCGGCCTCGCACAGGCCGAAGCAGCCGGTGTGGACCAGCTTGATCTCCTTGGTAAGACCGTTCTGCTCCAGCAGCTCCTCAAAGCGCTCGACGAGCCTGGCCGAGCCGGACGACGTGCAGCCCGTGCCGCCGCAGATCAGTATTTGCGAACGGAAAAGCTCCATATTGCCTTGCCTCCTTCAATCTCTGGCCCTCTTCGCGGCGCAGGGGCGGCCGCGAAAAAGGGGCGGTTACTTGTCCTGCGCGCCGATGGTGTACTCGGTGACGGGGTTGCCGTTGACCACATGCTCGGCAACGATGCGCGGCACCATGTCCGGGTTGACCTTGACGTAGGTGACCTTCTCCTTGCCGGGCACGGAGATCTCCACGATCGGCTCCAGGCGGCACATGCCGATGCAGCCGGTCTGCGCGACCGTCACATCCAACAGGCCGCGCTTGTTGATCTCGTCCATGAAGGCAAGCAGCACGGGGCGGGCGCCGGCGGCGATGCCGCAGGTGGCCATGCCCACGGAAATGCGCGTGCCCTCATGCTCGCGGCGCAGGTTGACCTTGTCCAGCGTCCTCTGGCGAATGGCTTCCAGATCCGCTAAAGATTTCATTTTCATGCAAAAGCACCTCCAAAATATTTGCGTCATGCGCGCCGCGCGGACGCGCCCTGTCTCATCTTCCTGCCCGGCTCTGCTCCACCTCGCCGATGCCCTCGGCGATGTACTGGCCGATCCACGCGATGATCTCCGGCTCGTTGAGGGGCAAGCCCCCCACCGCCTCGCGGATGACGGCGGTGTCGAAGACAAATTCTTCTTCGTCCACGCGGTAGATCAGGCAAAAGTCCGGCCGTTCCGGGTTGGCGATGATCAGCGTTTCCAGCGTGCCCTTCAAGTCGCCCATGGGCGGCAGGTCCATGTGCGAGGCGATGAAGGTCGCCTGCGTCTTCGTGCCCTTGCCCACGGTGGACTGAAGCGTCAGTTGCCCGCCGCACATCTCCGCCACCTGCTTGAACAGCGGGATGCCCAGCCCGACCTTGCGCGTGGTGCGCGTGGTGGCAAAGGGGCTTTCAACGCGCGCGAGCAGTTCCGGGGGCATGCCCTTGCCATTGTCCTCGATGGAGATGAGCAGGGTGTCCTGGGCAGTGTCGTAAAAGATGGTGACCACCACCCGCGTGGCCCCGGCGGAAACGCTGTTTTGCACCAGATCGAGTATGTGAAGCGCCAGTTCCGGCATGGCCTTACATGGCCCGGTACTTTTCGATGATCGCCGGGATGTCGTCCGGCACGAGGCGGCCGTAGACGTCGTCGTTGATCATGATGACCGGAGCAAGACCGCACGCGCCCAGGCAGCGCGTGTCGCGCAAGGTGAAGCGGCCGTCCTTGGTGGTGGAGCCGACCTTGACGTCCAGTTCCTTGGCGAGGCGTTCGAGGATGTTCTTGGAACCCTTGACATAACAGGCCGTGCCCAGGCACACGCCGATGACGTACTGCCCGCGCGGCTCCAAGGAGAACTGCGAGTAGAACGTCGCCACGCCGTAGACCTCGGAAAGCGGCACGCCCAACCCCTCGGCGATGCGGATCTGCACATCCCTCGGCACATGCTCAAAGATGTTCTGAGCGGCCTGCAGCGTCATCATGACGGCGCCCTGTTTCCCCTTGTTTTGCTGGATGACCTCGTCGAGCTGAAGATACTTGTCCCGATTCTCAGCCATATGCTTCATGACCTCCCTGTGATGAAATATACAGAACCCCGCAAGGGACAGAAGTTCTGATTTTCGACCATCTATTATTGTAACATATCATAACGAAAAATGCACATCTATTGTATAAAATTAACATTACATTCGATGACATTTTTGCGGCAGGCGACGGGCTTTTTAGCATCGTGGGGACAACATGGCGCGGATATGGGGGTCAGGCGTCCGTATCCTCGAACTTTTCCAGCTTTACCCCGCCCTCCAGGAGCATCTGGCGGGCGAACTCGTCCGGGTAGCCCTCGCGGTAGACCACGCGGGCGATGCCGGAATTGACGATCATCTTCGCGCAGATGACGCAGGGTTGGTGCGTGCAGTAGAGCGTGGCGTCCTGAATGGACACGCCCAGCTTCGCCGCCTGGATGATGGCGTTCTGCTCGGCGTGGATGGCGTAGCAAAGTTCGTGCCGCGTGCCCGAGGCGATGCCCTGCTTTTTGCGCATGCACTCGCCGCGCTCAACGCAGGTGCGGATGCCCGCGGGCGCGCCGTTGTAGCCGGTGGTGAGTATGCGCTTGTTTTTCACGATCACCGCGCCGATCTTGCGGTCGGGCTGATAGCAGCTGGCCCAGGTGGCGATGAGGCTGGCCACCTCCATAAAGCGCTTGTCCCATTTATCCACAGAACCCATCTCCCGTTTTTGCTTTCATTATACCATCCCCGGGAGCGAAAGAAAAGATTTAACCAAAAATTAAACGGCAGGGGTATTGCCAAAATGGGGAAAAGTGGGTACACTATGAATCGTGGTCGTTAGCACTCAGTTTTGATGAGTGCTAACAACGAAGTTATCCGACCCAGTGTAAGGAGGTACCCCATATGAGCATCAAGCCTCTGGGCGATCGCGTTGTCATCAAGAATATGGAAGCGGAAGAGACCACCAAGGGCGGCATCCTGCTGACCTCGGCGGCCAAGGAAAAGCCGCAGATGGCGGAAGTTCTGGCCGTTGGTCCGGGCGGCAATGTGGACGGCAAGGAAGTCACCATGTACGTGTCCGCCGGTCAGAAAGTCATTTATTCCAAGTATGCCGGCACCGAGGTCAAGCTGGACGGCGAGACCTACATCATCGTCCGTCAGTCCGACATCCTTGCGGTCGTGGAATAACAGGAGGGAAATATCATGGCGAAGCAGATCAAATATGGCGAGGACGCTCGCCGCGCACTGGAAGCTGGCGTGAACGCGCTGGCCAATACCGTAAAGATCACTTTGGGTCCGAAGGGCCGCAACGTTGTGCTGGACAAGAAGTTCGGCGCGCCGCTGATCACCAACGATGGCGTGACCATCGCCAAGGAGATCGAGCTGGAAGACCCCTTTGAGAACATGGGCGCCCAGCTTGTCAAGGAAGTCGCCACCAAGACCAACGACGTCGTTGGCGACGGCACCACCACCGCCACCGTGCTTGCGCAGGCGATGATCCGCGAAGGCCTCAAGAACGTGGCCGCGGGCGCGAACCCGATGGTCGTGAAAAAGGGCATCGAGATGGCCACCGACGAGGCCGTGAAGACGCTGAGCGAGATCAGCAAGCCCGTGGAGACCCAGCAGGCCATCGCGCAGGTCGCCTCTATCTCCTCCAGCGACGAGGTGATCGGCAACCTGATCGCCGAGGCCATGGAGAAGGTCGGCAAGGACGGCGTCATCACCGTTGAAGAGTCCAAGACCATGAAGACCGAGATGACCATCGTCGAGGGCATGCAGTTCGACCGCGGCTACGCCTCCAGCTACATGTGTACCGACATGGAGAAGATGGAAGCGGTCCTGACCGACCCCTTCATCCTCATCACCGACAAGAAGATCTCCAACATTCAGGAGATCATCGGCCTGCTTGAAAACGTCGTCAAGATGGGCAAGCAGCTGCTCATCATCGCCGAGGACGTCGAGGGCGAGGCGCTTGCCACGCTGGTCCTCAACAAGCTGCGCGGCACGTTCACCTGCGTCGCCGTCAAGGCTCCGGGCTTTGGCGACCGCCGCAAGGCCATGCTGCAGGACATCGCCATCCTCACCGGCGGCCAGGTCATCAGCAGCGAGCTGGGCATGGAGCTGAAGGACGCCACCATCGACATGCTGGGCAAGGCCCGTCAGGTCAAGGTGGACAAGGAGAACACCACCATCGTCGAGGGCGCGGGCGACCCGTCCGAGATCAAGGCCCGCGTGGCTTCCATCCGCGCGCAGATCGAGGAGACCACCTCTGATTACGACCGCGAGAAGCTGCAGGAGCGCCTGGCCAAGCTGGCCGGCGGCGTGGCCGTCATCAACGTCGGCGCGGCGACCGAGGTCGAGATGAAGGAGCGCAAGCTGCGCATTGAGGACGCCCTCAACGCCACCCGCGCGGCTGTGGAGGAAGGCATCGTGCCCGGCGGCGGCAGCGCCCTGATCGTGGCCAGCAAGTCCGTTGCCAAGCTGATGCGCGACGTGAGCGGCGACGTGAAGACCGGCGTGAGCATCGTGCTGCGCGCGCTGGAAGAGCCCGCCCGTCAGATCGCGGTCAACGCCGGCGTGGAAGGCTCCATCGTCGTCGAGAAGCTGAAGAGCAAGCAGGCGGTCGGCTACGGCTACGACGCCGCCAAGGACGAGTACACCGACATGATCGAGCGCGGCGTGACCGACCCGACGAAGGTCACCCGTTCGGCGCTGCAGAACGCGGCTTCCATCGCGGCCATGGTGTTGACCACCGAATCGCTGGTCACGGACATTCCCGCGCCGGAACCGGCCGCCAACCCCGCCGCCGCCGGCGGCATGGGCGGCATGTACTAGGCCGGCAGTGCCGGCGGCCAGTGCCTTCGGCTCCGTGCAGACGAACACCCACCCCACGAGCAGGGGGGCGGCAGTGCCGCCAGCCAGTGCCTTCGGCTCGGATTCACGCACCCAAGCCCCATGAGCAGGGGGCTTGGGTGCTTCGTTTCGTTTCTGTTCCGGCGGCAGAGCGCATACACGGCGGACGGCCCACGAGCAGGGGCTGTCCGCCTGCGGCGGTTTTGGGGGATGGGAGACGGGGAGATGGGGGCGGCTTCCCCCAAAGGGATTCTCAAGGGGTTGCTTAAGTT
>DVOU01000042.1:0-14685 GCA_018713365.1 Candidatus Pullichristensenella excrementipullorum | reverse complement strand
CGCCTCCGGAAATCGCGCATAGCAACCGTAGACAGCCGCCAGCCCGCCATCTACAATTTATCAACAGTCGCCCGGCGAAGCCCTGAAAAACAGCCGGAAGCCTCCGGGAATATCCTCGGAGAACTCCATGGGGAAAACCATCGGGAAGCTGTCACTGTGAATCCGCCCAACACCCGCCGGGAAAACCGCCGGAAATCTCATATGGACACGCCATCCTCCAGCCCGTCATCTACAATTTATCAACGGTCGCCCGGCAAGGCCCTGAAAAACAGCCGGAAACCTCCGGGAATATCCCCAGGGGACTCCATGGGGAAAACCATCGGGAAGCTGACAGACAAATCCACCCGAAACCCGCCGGGGACCACCGGGAAGACGCCGGGAAGACCTTCGGAAATACCGCCGGGAAAACCCTTTTGCGCGTCGCATCCCGCCCCTGCGAGGGCAAGGCCTGCGCCCATATTCCCATATGCCAGCGCACCTCCCTTTCCATTTCTTCTATCCATCTATCCGCATCCCAGCACGCACCGCCAAAACACCCCCGTCACCCCGCTCATGGGGCTTGGGTGCGCCGAATCCGAGCCAACGGCACCGGCTGGCGGCGCTGTCGCCCCCTGCTCGTGGGGTGGGGGGTGCGTCTGCATGGAGCCAAAGCACCCCGTCTCCCCAAACGCCGCAGGCGGCAAGCCCCTGCTCGTGGGCTTGCCGCCGTCAACTCCCACCACCACCCCATTCGGAACGAAAAGAAGCACCCAAGCCCCCTACTCTTGGGGCTTGGGTGCGTCAACCCAGCGCCAACGGCTTGCGGCACTGCGGCCCCCCTGCTCACGGGGTGGGTGTGCGTCTGCATGGAGCCAAAGCACCCCGTCTCCCAAAACGCCGCAGGCGGCAAGCCCCTGCTCGTGGGCTTGCCGCCGTCAACTCCCACCACCACCCCATTCGGAACGAAACGCAGAACGCCCGCCCCCTGCTCGTGGGGCGGGCGTTCGTCTACTTCGAGCCAACGGCACTGGCAGGCCGCACTGCGGCCCGCAGGTCGTCGATGCGGGCGGGATCGTCGGTCAGTTCCATTTCAAAGCCGGTCTCGTAGACCTGACCCGGCTCGAGGGTGATGAGCATGCCGTTTTCGCGCGCGGCCACGCGGGAAAGCACGCCCGAGGTGGTCGGCTCCAGACCCAGCACGTATTCGCCGGCGCGCATGCACTTCCATTCGCACAAGAGCGGCAGGGCCTTGGCGTCGAAGCGCAGGGCGGCGGCCATGCCCAGTTTTTCGTTGTGCAGCATGGCAAAGCCCTGGGCCGGGAAGCCGGTGTGGAAATAGCACTGCTCCTCGCGGCCAATCTCCGGGGCCTCCATCAAGTCGTGGATGGACAGGCCCTCGGCGGCGAACGCGTCGCGCGGCTCGACGTGGCCGGAATTGACGTAGATGCGCGCGCCCGCGTCGAGGAAGGGATAGCCGAAGTTGATGTGATAGATGAGCATCATCGGCGAAGCGGCAAAGCCCTGATTCTCCACGCGGTCGACCACCTGATAGACGTTTTTCTCGGTGTGGATGCGCACCTCGCGCGTGAGCAGCAGGTTCTCCTCGAACACGCAGGCCTCGCGCACCTCGCCGCGCAGGCGAAGAATGGCCTCGTCGCCCTCGTAGATGGTCTCGTAGGCCACCTTGGAGGCGGGCGTGTTGCTGACGGGGCCGTGCAGGCCCAGCTTGCGCTCGCCGTCCTCGCAGGCCGCGCCGGCGTAGGTCATGCCGCAGGTGGTGAGCATGCCGGCGTTGAACTGCTTGAGGAAGCCGCGCCCCGCCTCTTCCACATAGAACGCCGGCGCGCGCAGCCCCACCTTGGAGGCGAACGACACGTTCACGCCCTTGTAGCGCAAAAAGGGAATGTCCAGCGCGCGGTCGGGCAGGAAGGTCATCGCCAGGCCCTTGCCGTTGTCCACTTCCAGAGCGCGCATGCCGCGCGCGGGGCCGTCGTTGAAGGTATAATCGCGGATGCCAAAGAGACTGTCGGGATCGCCGACATACTGACGCAGGGTCTGCAATTCGCTTTTCTTCATGATACAGTCACTCCTTTCGGATAGATCCACCGTGTATAGTATACCGCGTTTTGCCGCCCAAGACAAGAGCGCGGCGCCCCCGCCGGCAAAAAAGCCGCCGCATGGACACGCCGCCGCAACAGAGCCGCGCGCGCCAGACCTGCCTGACCCCAGACTGGTCGCGCCGCCGGGCTTTCCTGACCCCGGACGCGCCTCGCAGACAAAACCGCCCACCGTCTGGCCTGCCTGACCTCGGCGCGCCACGCGGACAAAGCCGCCCACGCCGCGCCGGTTTCCCTCAGACGCGCATCACAGACAAAACCACCCGCCACCGGGCCTGCCTGACCCCAGACTGGTCGCGCCGCCGGACCTGCCTGACCCCTGACGCGCCTCGCGGACAAAACCGCCCGCCGTCTGATTTGCCTGACCTCGGCGCGCCACGCGGACAAAGCCGCCCGCCGCCGGGCCTGCCTGACCCCGCCCGCGCTGTCGCCGACAAAACCGCCCGCCGCCTGACCTGCTCGCCCCCGGCGCGTCGCCAGGAACAAAGATGCCTACGCCTGGCCTTCTCACGGACGCGCCATCACCGGCAAAGCCACCCACGCCGCGCCTGCTTGACCCCGGACGCGCGTCACCGACAAAGCCGCCCACCGCCGCGCCTGCCTGACCCCGGACGCGTCTCGCGGACAAAACCGCCCGCCGTCTGGCCTGCCTGACCCCGGCACGCCGTAACAAACAAAGCCGCCCACGTCGCGCCGGTTTCCCTCAGACGCGCATCACAGACAAAGCCACCCACGCCGGGCCTGCCCATCCCCGGCGCGTCGCCACGAACAAAGATGCCTGCGCCGGGCCTGCCTGACCCCGCCCGCACCGTCACCGACAAAACTGCTCGCCGTCTGGCCTGCTTGCCCCCGGACGCGTCGTCACGGACAAAATCACCCGCCGCCCGACCTGCCTGCTCCCGCCCGCGCCTCGCGGACAAACTGCCCACGCCGGGCCTGCTCCCCTCAGACGCACCGCGCGGACAAAGCCGCCCACGCCGCCGCGCTTGCCGCCCTCGCCCTCGTCATAACGAACAAAACCACCCTCTCCCCCTCCCTCGCCCTCGCCGTAACGAACAAAACCACCCTCTCCCCCTTCCCCGCCCGCGCCTCGCGGACAAAACCGCCCATATTGCCGGGCCCGTTTCCCCGTCCCGCGCCGCCACGGACAGAGCCGCGCGCGTCCGCTTTCGCCCCGTTGCCCGCCGGCAAAAAACATCCGGGGGAACGACTTGCGTTCCCCCGGATCAGGATGTTGACAAAGTCAACAGACTGCCAGAGCGATGAGAAAGCCTGCAAGCAAGGAAATTTTGCCAACGGCAAAATTTGTCGCCGAAGGCGACTGGATTTGTCGATCCCGAAGGGTTCGGCAAATCCACCCCAAGGAAGCTGTACTTGCATCCAAGGGAGCATACATGGACGTAAGTGACCGCAGGATGCAGGTACAGCTGACGCAGGAAGCAAGAATCGCTTCTGATTCTTTATATATCAGAGCGATTTTTGCGGTTGTGGGCTTTGTCAGCGCTCTAATCCGGGGGAACGACTTGCGTTCCCCCGGCCGTTCGCCGATCAGCGCTCGCCTTATATCTCCACCCCGGCAAATCCCGTGTCCAGCAGATCCAAAAACATCTCCAGACAGTAGATGAGCCACTTCTGGTCGCCGGTCATGTTGTCCGTGCAGTGCGGCAGAAACTCGGGCCGCGTGGGGCCTTTCCAGTCCCTGAACCACTCGTTGGTGGCGCGGGGCATGGGCAGCTTCTTCGGGGCCACGAAGTCCGGGTAGAGCGATTTGAACACCTCGCGCACCAGATACTTGTTCTCGCCGCCGCGTATGCGCGCGTAGTCGATGGGCGCGGCCAGATACGTGCCGAAAAAGGGCACCACCAGTTCGCACCCCGCCGTGGCGCAGGCGTTCTGGTAGCTGGTGATGACATTGCGCAAAAAGCAGTCGGACACAAAGCTGTGCGGGTCCAGATGGCCGTCGCGCTCGTAGGCGAGGATCGGCTCCACCACCAGTTGCGGATGGCGCAGCGCCTTCCACGGCGGCACGAAGGTGAAGCGGTCGATGAAATCGCCCACCAGCCAGTCCTTGGAGAGCAGGCCGTCGAAGCCGCCGTAGACCACATCGGCGGTCTCGCCGAAGATGAGGCGCTCAAAGCCGTCGGCGCGGGCGCGCATGGCCGCCTTGCAGATCTGCACTTCGATGGAGTGGACGGGCATGCCCTTGTGCTTCATCAGCTTTGGGGTCAGGGCCTCAAAGTCCTCCCAGTAGATGTCGATGATCTCGTGCTTGAGGCCGCATTCGGCGGCAAAGCGCGCCGCGGCGGGGCTTTCGTCGGTCACCTGCATGCCCGGCACCACGCAGCGGAAGGTGTAGGCCGTGGAGCCCTTGGGCATGAAGCGGGCGAGAATGGCGGAGTCGATGCCGCCGGAGAGGGCCAGCGCCGCCTTGCCGTCCTTGCAGGCTTCGCGGGTGGCGCGCTCCAGTTCGGCAAGCAGCGTCTGGCTGTCGCGCACAGGCAGGCGCTTTTCCGGGAAGGGGAAGCGGCGCGGCTCGACGCCGGGCGCGAAACAGCGCTCCATGTCGGCGATGATGCGGTAGGTGAGAAACGAACTCATGCAGTATTCGCGGTCTACGGTCATTGCCCTTCCTCCTTTTTGCCCTCCTGCCCGCGCACGGCGGCCAGCGCCTTGGAAACCTGCGTGGAAGAGACGCCGCGCGTGTAGGGGAAGTAGACGATGCGCACGCCCGCCTCGGCAAACTCCTTTTCGTACTCGCGCCACTTGTCCGTGCCGTACCAGTCGTCGCCGACAAAGAGGATGGACGCGCCCAGCTTTTTGCACATGGTCAGCTTGTCCATGTCGTACTGCGGCACGGCGGCGTCCACGTATTTGATGCTGCGCACGATCTCAATGCGGTCGCTGAAGGGGATGATGGCGTGCTTGCCCTTGTAGGCGACCAGTTCATCCACCGTCACGCCGACGATGAGCTTGTCGCAGAGGCCCTTGGCGTTTTTCAGCAGCGTCAGGTGGCCGATGTGGAACAGGTCGAACACGCCGGCGGTGTAGCCGATGGTCATGGATATTCCTCCTTTGCCCGCGCGGCGGGACGGGATGCGTTTTCGCGGCCGGTGCGGATGCGCGCTCGCAGGGGGGCAGCCCACGCGCATGCGCCTTTGCAGCATGTTTTCGCGCTCTGTGCGGATGCGCGCTCGTAGGGGCCAGGGCCCTGCCGCCAAAGCGCGGATACGCCCTCAGCGCTCGAAGGGGCACTTTTTGGGCAAAATGGCCTCAAAGGCCTCGACGAGGCGTTTCTTCTCGCTCTCAAAATCCAGCCCGGTCTCGTCGTCGTTGACGCAGACCATGCGGAAGCGCTGCTGCCGGATGGCCTCGACGGCGGGGCCGACCCCCGTCTCGCGGTCGGGGAAAAAGGCCATGCCCAGGGGCAGCGAGGGCTCGAAGCGCCCCAGCGCCAGCTGCACCGAGCGCGCCGCCAACTGGCTTATGTCCGCCATGGTGCGGAAGGGGCGGCGGCAGGTGGCGTCCAGCGCCTTGGGCTCCATCGTCCACAAGTCCTCAAAGGTGCGCTTTTGGTAGGCCACGGCGATGTGCGGGGCGGCAAAGCCGGTGAAAAAGGGCAGGCGGCTGAGCGCCAGCGAGCGCAGAACGCTGCGCCTGCCGTTTTTGAGGCTGTACCACTTGCGGCCGTGCAGCTTGCGGCACATGAGGCGATCCATGTGGGCGTTGAGTATGCCGACGTTGTTGAGCAGTATGTGGGCAAATACGTCGCTTGCCGAGCGCGGATGCACCACGCTGAAGCGGCAGGTGTCGCGCGGCAGGCCGTTTTTGAAAAAATCGTCCGGCGTCACCGGCGCGGTGAGGAAGACATCGTCGTTGAAATAGACAAAATGCTCGGCAAGGCCGGCGATGCGGTGGATGTTCAGCTCGATGGGGTGGGAGCTGAAGGTGGGCAGGTATTCTTTGGGGATGTAGTCCTCGTGGCGGACGATGTGCAGGCGCGGCTCCTCCGCGTTCAGCCACGCGGGCAGGTGGCCCCAGGTGATGAAATGCACGCGCCGCACCCAGGGGGCGAATTTGTCCACGGCGCGGAACCAGTATTTGAGCGTGCCCCAGTCGCGGTAGCGCACGTCGCTGCTGTCGCCCTCCTCGCATCCGGCGCGGCGCGCGCGCTCGGCGCGCCAGGCGGGGTCGCTGCCGTCCACCCAGGGCAGTACGAAGTCTATGTCCATGTTCGCTCCTTGTCGGTCGGGGGGTCAGGCGTTGCCGCTGGGCAAAAAGCCGCGCAGGGCGGCGGCGACGCCGGAGATGGGCATGGTCTGCAGCCAGACCTTGCCCGGCCCGGTCAGCAGGGTGTTGAAAAAGCCCTCGCCGCCCAGCAGCTTGTTTTTCAGCCCGGCGACCTGCCGTATCTCCATGGACACGCCCGCCTCGAAGCCGGCGACGTTGCCCGTGTCCACCACCAGCTGTTCGCCGGCGGCCAGTTCGTATTCCACGGCCTCGCCGTCGATCTCCACAAAGGCGATGCCGCGCCCGGAGAGCTTTTGCAGAATGAAGCCCTCGCCGCCAAAGAAGCCGGCGCCCAATTTGCGGCTGAAGTGGATGGACAGCTCCACGCCGGTCTCCGCCGCCAGAAAGGCGCTCTTTTGCAAAATCAGCTCCCGGCCCGGCTCGATGCGCATGGGCAGTATCCTGCCGGGAAAGCTGGAGCCGAAGGTGACCATGCCCGGCCCGTTTTCGGCGGTGAAGATGTTCTGGAACATGCTCTCGCCGGACAGCGCCTTGGAAAACATCCTGCCAAGGCCGCCGCCGCGCGTCGCCATTTTCATGTTGGGGGTCTGCCAGACCATGGAACCCTTTTCCGTAATCATCTGTTCGCCCGCCTCGAGGTGGCAGACCACCACGGGAAAGGCGCCGCCCTGAATTTCGTAGCGCATGGGTATCCTCCTTTGTATCGCCGCTCCGCGCGTCAGTCGTCCTCCACAAAGAGGCGGCCGGGGTGGACGGCGCGGTCTTTCTCCGGCGGGGGCGTCATGTAGTCGCCGTATTTCTGCGCAAGCAATGGGTCGTAGCCGCGCGGGCAGGGGAAGGTGCGCTCGCGGAAGGGCACTTCCACGGTTTCCAAAATCTCCGCGCGCGGCAAAAGCGCTTTCACGCCCCAGGCGCAAATGGCCCCGGCGCGCACGCCCTCATCCGGCGAAATGCGCGACATATCGCGGATGATGCGCCTTGAAAACATCGACGGCGGCAAAAACCAATAGGGAAAGCGCTTCACGGCGCGGTGCAGGGTGCGCAAAGTCCGCTTCATGGGCGGCAGTTCCGGCTCGGCGCGCAATTTCAGCATCGCCCGGCGCACGCGCTCGCGGTTTTTGCGCATGCGCGCCTCCTGCGCCGCGGCCTGGGCGTCGTCGCCGTCAAAGCCGTCGATGGGGAAGATGTCCAGGTCCGCGCCGCAGGTGTAGCGCGGGCGCAGCCCCTCCTCGCGGCGGGTGCGCGCGTCGATGACCTTGGCGTAGGGAAAGGGCAGGGCGATGCAATAGGCGCCGGGGATCGGCTCCGTTTTCAGCAGCGCGAGCAGGCGGTCGTAGTCCGGGCGGGGCATGGCCAGATCCACATCGTCGTCCCAGGGGATGAAATCGTGGTGGCGCACCGCGCCCAGCAGCGTGCCGCCAAAGAGCTGGTAGCGCAGGCCGTGCGCCGCGCAATAATCGCCGAACTGGCACATCAGCGCGTAGAGGCAATCCTGCCACTCGCGCACGTCGGTCACCTGACGCATGCCGCCCTCCTTGCCGGGCCGCGCATGGCCCTGGGATATGGTATCAGTATACCATCATTCGCGGTGAGTTTCAAGAGCGCGCGCCTGAAGCGGACATTCCGACCGGGGCGGACGCTTTTCCCGGCGGACATTTCGACCGGGGGCAGGCGTTCCGCGCGGGGCAGGCGTTCCGCGTCAGGCGGGCGCGTTTTCAGTCGAACAACGTCATATCCACCGCCACGGTGGGGACGGCCTCGCGGGGGGCGGTGGTGTGTACGGGGGCGGTCGCCGTCGCGGTCGTCGGCGCGGATGTGGACGCGGGCGCGCCGATGGCGGTGCGGCCGTCGTTGGAGCGCGGGGCGTCGTCCTTGTAGAGCGCCTCCTGCGTCTCCGGCGTGGCGTTGCCGTTGGGCTGCATGCCGATGGCCTTCTGGAAATAGCCCACGGCCATGTAGGTGTCGTCGCCATAGACGCCGTCGGCCTTGCCGTCCAGCCAGCCCAGCTCGATGAGCCGCTGTTGCAGCAGGCAGACGTCGTAGACATAGCTGTGCTTTTTGTCCAGCAGCTTGTATTCGGGGATGACGTAAGGGTCCGGCTCGGGCATGTTTATCTCGCTCAGCGGCGCGGTCTCGTTTTCCGGCAGGCCGAACATCTCGTTGAGCGTCACCAGCCGGTAGCCCTGCTGCGTGGCGTAGGGGATGAAGCCGAGGAGCTTGCCAAGGTCGTTGTCCGTGGTGTGGAACAGGTAGATGTTGCCCGGCGCCAGCTCGCTCTTCAGTTCGGCCACGCTGGAGGAGGAGCCGCTCAGCGTCCAGTGCGCCATGCCGTAATAGCCCATCTTTTCCATGTACTGGTGGGTGCGCAGATCGTGGCGGTTGTCGCCGCCGCGCGTGCGCATGAAGTGCATCTGATAGTCCACGCCCAGCGTCTCGCTGACGGCGCGGTTGTTCATGTAGATCTCCCAGGCCATCTCCTCGGTGGTCATGCGGTAGAAGGCCGGGTGGGTGTAGGTGTGGTTTTCCAGCTCCATGCCGTTTTCGTAGGCGTAGCGGATGACCTCCCGGAGGCTCTCGCGCTCGAGGTTTTCGCCGATGGGCAATATGGTCAGTTTGCCGCCGTTGTCGATGGCGCACTGCACGATTTGGCGCAGATTCTCCGTCTGGTTGCAGTCGTCCACGGTGATGGCGATGACCTTCTGCGTGGTCTCCCCTTTGGAGAACACGGGCAGATAGCCCTCCCCCTCCGGCGTGGGAATGGGGGCGGGAACGACGCCGTTGTTTTCCTCGGCGGTGAGCTGTACGATCTGCGTGGAAGCGGCGGGGGCGGCCTGCGGGGAGGTTGCAGCCTGACCGTCCGGCGCGGTCGTGCCGTTCGGCGCGTCCTGCGCGTTCGGGTCGGTTTGCGCGGCCTGCGTATCTTGCGCGTTCGGGTCGCCCTGCGCCGGGTCGGTTTGCGCGGTCTGCGCGTCCGGCGCGTTCGGGTCGCCCTGCGCGTTCGGGTCGCCCTGTGCGGTTTGCGCCCCGGACACATCCGGCGTGGGCGCGGCGAGGGTCTGCGTGGGCGTGGCTTCCGCCTCCGACCATGCCGGCACAGCCACATCCCCGCCGCCCGAGGCGCAGCGGGGGATGATGATGGCCAGCGCGACGATCAGCAGCGTAGCCAGGGCGATGATGATGAGCGGCAGCGGCGAACTCTTGCCGCGCGGACGGCGCTTTGCGTGCGCGGGACGGCGCGCGGGGCGTTTGTTCGCAGGATCCATATGTATCTACTCCCTTCCCCCATGGGTGCGTTTTCCCTTGGACGCGCCGCGAACGGCGCGGGTTCCAAAAAACGCCAGCATGCGGCAAAATGCCGGCGCCGGCAGATGCTTCCATGTTCTATGATACCCGCAGGCGCGGGGAAAATCAAGGCGAAAACAGGGGAAAGGCGCGGCGTTCAACGACAATATTTGTACAGATGCGTTATTTCTGCCAACGCCGCCGGACGGGGACAAAAAGCGGGGCTGCCTCACATTGAGACAGCCCCGCGACCATTCAGGCTCACACCCTTCTGGTGGCAAGCACGGCGTTTTCGCCGTTGATGTTCCATTCCTTGACGTAGGCGTCCGAGGCGGGCGTGCCCATTTCCAGCTTCTCGGCCAGCACCGCGCGGCAGATCTCCTTCTCGCCGCGGGCGATGATGGCGGCCAGCTTCTCATCCGTGGCGCAGGTGACGCTGATGCGGTCGGTCACCTCGTACCCCGCCTCCTTGCGCATGGTCTGAATTTTGGAAATGACCTCGCGCACGAAGCCCTCCTCGATGAGTTCCGGGGTGAGGTTGGTGTCCAATACCACCGTCAGGTCGCCCTCGCTCTCGGCCATGAAGCCGCTCTTCTGCATCGGCTCGATGAGCGTGTCCTCGCGGGCAAGCTCCACATTCGTTCCGTCCACGTCGAAGGTCAGCTTCTCGCCGCGGTCGAAGGTGTCCACCACGTCGTTGCCGTCGGCCTGCGCGAGGTAGGCGCTGATCTTGCCCAGCAGCTTTCCGTAGCGCGGGCCCAGCGTGCGCAGCTGCGGCTTGATCTTGTAGCTGGTGAAGGCGCGGGCGTCGTCGACAAATTCCACGCTCTTGACGTTCAGTTCGTCGGCGATGAGCGCGGCCATGGCCTCGGGCAGCTTCGCGCCCTTGACGTAGAGGGCGCGCGAGGGCTGGCGCACCTTCATGTTGGCGGCGCTGCGGCAGGCGCGGCCCAGCTGCACGATGGCGATGACGGCCTCCATGTCGTCTTCCAGTTCCTTGTCCACCAGCGCCATGTCGGCTTTGGGGAAGTCGGTCAGGTGGACGGACTCCTTGGCGCCGGGGATGTTGTTGACCACCAGATTCTGGTACATGTTCTCCGTCATGAAGGGGATGTAGGGCGCGCAGAGGCTGCAGAGCGTGGTCAGCACCGTGTACAGCGTCTCAAACGCGGCCAGCTTGTCGCCCTCCAGGCCCTTGCCCCAGAAGCGCTCGCGGCAGCGGCGCACGTACCAGTTGGAAAGTTCGTCCACAAAGGCGGCGATGGCGCGGGCGGTCTCGGTGATCTTGTACCCGGCAAGGCCCTCGTCGACAAACTGGATCAGCGACTGCAATTTGGAAAGCACCCACTTGTCCATCAGCGAGAAGTCCTCGGCTTTGGCCTTCTGGTTTGCCGGGTCGTAGCCGTCGATGGAGGCGTAGAGGGTGAAGAAGGCGTAGGTGTTCCACAGCGTGCCCATGAACTTGCGCTCCATCTCGCCTACCAGCGCGCCGGAGAAGCGCTTGGGCAGCCACGGCGAGGCGGCGGCGTAGAAGTACCAGCGCACCGCGTCCGCGCCCTGCTTGTCCAGCACCTCCCACGGGTCTACGACATTGCCCTTGTGCTTGGACATCTTCTGGCCGTTTTCGTCCTGCACATGGCCCAGCACCACGCAGTTTTCAAACGGCGCGCGGCCAAACAGCAGCGTGGAGATGGCCAGCAGCGTGTAGAACCAGCCGCGGGTCTGGTCGATGGCCTCGGAGATGAAGTTGGCCGGGAAGGTCTCCCTGAACAGGTCTTCATGCTCAAAGGGATAGTGGTACTGGGCAAAGGGCATGGAGCCGGAATCGTACCAGCAGTCGATGACCTCAGGCGTTCTGTGCATCTCTTTGCCGCATTTTTCGCAGGTGATGGTCACCTGGTCGATGTAGGGGCGGTGCAGTTCGAGGTCGTGCGGCACATCGTGGCCCAGCTCTTCCAGTTCCTTGCGCGAGCCGATGACGTGCGTGTGGCCGCACTCGCACACCCACACGGGCAGCGGCGTGCCCCAGTAGCGCTCGCGGGAGAGGCCCCAGTCGATGACGTTTTCGAGGAAGTTGCCCATGCGGCCTTCCTTGATGTTGTCCGGCATCCAGTTGACGGAGCGGTTGGAGGCGAGCAGCTGCTCCTTGACCGCCGTCATGCGGATGAACCAGGTGGCGCGGGCGTAGTAGATCAGCGGCGTGTCGCATCTCCAGCAGAAGGGGTAATCGTGGGTGAACTCCTCAGCCTTGACCAGCAGTCCGCGCTCCTCGAGGTCCTTGAGGATGAGCGGGTCGGCGTCTTTTACAAACGTGCCCGCCCACGGGGTCTCCCTGGCCATGCGGCCGCGGGTGTCCACCAGCTGGAGGAAGGGCAGGTCGTTTTCGCGGCCGACGCGGGCGTCGTCCTCGCCGAAGGCCGGGGCCTGATGGACGATGCCGGTGCCGTCGGTCATGGTGACGTAGGAATCGGCCACCACGCGCCAGGCGGGCTTGTTGACCAGCGGCTTCTGGAAGTCGAACAGCGGCTCGTACTCCATGCCCACCAGCTCGCGGCCGGGCATGGTGGTGAGGTTTTCCACTTCGGCGTCCTCGCCAAGCACGGCGGGGATGAGCGCCTGCGCCATGATGACGGTGCGGCCGTCAAAGTCAAAGCGGGCGTAGGTCTCGTCGGGGTTGACGCAGAGGGCGACGTTGCTGGGCAGCGTCCACGGCGTGGTGGTCCAGGCGTAGAGCCAGGTGTTTTCCTCGCCCTTGACCTTGAAGCGCACGAAGGCGGACTTCTCCGTCACCGTCTTGTAGCCCTGCGAGACCTCGTGGGAGGAAAGCGCCGTGCCGCAGCGCGGGCAGTAGGGCACCACCTTGTGGCCCTTGTACAGCAGCCCCTTGTCGGCCACCTGCTTTAAGGACCACCAGACGGATTCGATGTAGTTGTTGTCGTAGGTGATGTAGGGGTCGTCCATGTCGGCCCAAAAGCCAACGCGGTCGGACATGCGCTCCCACTCGCCCTTGTATTTCCAGACGGACTTTTTGCATTCCTGGATGAACGGCTCGATGCCGTACTCCTCGATCTGCTCCTTGCCGTCCAGCCCGAGCAGCTTTTCCACTTCCAGTTCCACGGGCAGACCGTGGGTGTCCCAGCCGGCCTTGCGCAGGACGTGCCTTCCCTTCATGGTCTGGTAGCGGGGGATGAGGTCCTTGATGGCGCGGGTCTCGATATGGCCGATGTGGGGCTTGCCGTTGGCCGTGGGCGGGCCGTCGAAGAAGGAAAATTCCTCGCCGCCCTCGCGGTTTTGGATGGACTTTGCAAAGATGTCGTGCTTCTTCCAGAAATGGACGGTCTCGACCTCGCGCTTGACAAAATCGAGATCAGGGGAGACTTTTTCAAACATGCGACCACTCCTCCAAAAAAATACGCCCCGTCCCGGTTTGGGACGAGGTCATCGCGGTACCACCCAAGTTGGCGCAAAGCGCCCGCTCACAGCGCGCAAAGACGCGCCTGCGCTATAACGGGCGTACCCGGCGCGGCCTACTGACGTGCGCGTTCGGCCTGCCGCTCCGGGGCGATCCCCTCCACGTCCTTCCGCCGGGCTCGCACCATTCCCGGCTCGCTTGGGAAAGGGAGATGCGGAGGCAGTCCCCTTCAAGGCGTTTCTACCATTATTATAGCGGGAAGACGGCGTTTGTAAAGGGGCCTGAAGGTTAAATTCCGCCGGCAGTGCCGGCTGACAGTGCCGGTGGCTCCGTGTAGACGCACGCCCGCCCCACGAGCAGGGGGCCGGCAGGGCCGGCGGCCAGTGCCTTCGGCTCCGTATTCACGCACCCAAGCCCCACGAGCAGGGGGCTTGGGTGCTTCGTTTCGTTTCTGTTCCGGCGGCAGAGCGCATACACGGCGGACGGCCCACGAGCAGAGGCCGTCCGCCTGCGGCGGTTTTGGGGGACGGGAGACGGGGAGAACGGATAGGACATCGCAAGGCCCTGTGTTAGAATGGAGATGAGAGACAACAAACCAACAGGAGGGCGAAGCGATGTCCTATCAACATCTTACACTGGAAGAGAGATATTGTCTAGCAGAATTTCGGGAAAAAGGACTGAGTATTCGAGCGATCGCACGAATGCTCAAACGGTCGCCGTCAACGATCAGCCGGGAGTTGAGGAGAAATCGAGGGAAGAGGGGCTATCATCCCTATGGGGCATACAGCAAGGCGAAGCACCGAAGGCGGATGCCGCGCAGACTGCTGAAGGGATTTGAAGCGGAGAAGTTGGAATATGTGATGAGGGCGCTGAGCGAATGGCATTGGAGCCCGGAGCAGATCGCGGGGCGATGGAGGAAGGAACATCCAGACAGCGTACTGAGTTGTTCGACGCTCTACCGGCACATCAAGCGAGGGTTATTGCCCGGGATCAGCGCCAAAGAACACCTGCGCCGCCGAGGGAGGCGAAGAGTGAAGCGCCGAGCGAACTACAATACGATCCACCCTGAGCGCATCATCCCGGAGTGGCCGGAGGAGATACGAAAGAGGGAGCGGATAGGGGACTGGGAAGGGGATACGCTGTGCGGAGGAGAGGGAAAAGGCGGCGCGGTGACGCTGGTAGACCGAAAGAGCGGCCTGATCTGCGGGTGGGTGGTTCATTCAAGGCAGGCAAGGGAGACGAGGAACGCGATCGTTGAAGCGCTGAAGGATAAACCGGTAAAGAGCCTGTCTCTGGACAACGGGTCAGAATTTGCGGAGTTTCGAGAATTGGAGGAGCAGCTCAAAGCGCCCATCTTCTTTGCGGAACCACATAAGCCATGGCAACGGGGCTGCAACGAAAACGCCAACGGACTGCTTCGATATTTCTATCCCCGAGGTTGTAACTTTCTGGACGTATCACAGGCGGAATTTGAGCGCGTTTTGGATCTGATCAACCACAGGCCCCGCAAGCGGCTTGAGACCGTCCCAAACTTTGTGTAAACCTCCCATGAGGTGTAGAATAGAAGCATCACACAGGAGGTAAAACACATGGCCAGAAAGAACCGCACCCCGGAAGAAAAGGCGCGACGGGAGAAGATCCGGGAGC
>DVOU01000041.1:0-12527 GCA_018713365.1 Candidatus Pullichristensenella excrementipullorum | reverse complement strand
GCCGATGAGGGCGACGATCTCGCCCTCGTCCACGTGCATGGAGAGGTTGTTGACCGCCACCACGCCGCCGAACTGCATGGTGATGTCGTTGACTCTCAAGACGGTGCTCATTTCACCGCCCCCTTTCCGGTGCGGCGGCCGCGTTTGCCGCGCAGTATGTCGGGCAATTCACGCATGCCGAACATGCCCTGCCGGTAGAACAGCACCACCACCATGATGATGATGGAGAACACCACCAGGCGGAAACCGTTGCGCAGGAGCGGCACCTGCCATGTGCCGATGAACTGCTCCTGATCGAGGAAGCGCAGCCACCACTCCGAGCAGGCCACGAAGAGGAACGAGGCCACGCAGCTGCCGGAGATGGAGCCGATGCCGCCGATGACCACGATCAGCAGTATCTCATAGGTCATCGCCGAGGTGAAGGCCTTGGCCTGTATGGTGTTGGAGTACATGGCCAGCATCGCCCCGCCCACGCCGGCGAAGAAGGAGCTGATGCAGAAGGCGAGCTGCTTGTGGCGCGCCAGATTGATGCCCATGGCCTCGGCGGCCACCTCGTCGTCGCGGATGGCCTTGAAGGCGCGGCCATAGCTGGAGTTGATGAGCAATACCACGATGGCGATGCACACGCCGGCGATGATGAAGGGCATCAGCGTGGAAAGGTAGAGCGTCCTGCCGTTGGCAAGGGTGATGTTGAAATCGTTGAAGGTGGGGTAATCCTTGAGCATGTTGGAGCCGTTGGTCACCGGCCCCAGCTTCTGCCACTGGAACACGGCGCGGATGATCTCGGCAAAGCCCAACGTGGCGATGGCCAGATAGTCGCTCTTTAAGCGCAGCACCGGCAGGCCGATCAAAAAGGCGAACAGCGCCGCCATAAGCCCCGCGAGGATCAGCGAGGGCACCACGCCCAACGTCACGCCGATGGCGCAGTCAAAGTACTGATACACCGTTTCGCGCGCCTCGTTGGAAAGGGAGAAGATGGCGTAGGTATAGCCGCCGATGAGCATGAAGCCCGCCTGCCCCAGCGAGAACAGGCCGGTAAAGCCGTTGAGCAGGTTCATGGACACCGCCACCAGGGCGTAGGTCGCGCCCTTTTTAAGCACGGTAAAGAGCATGGAGGTGGCGGGCAAAATCTGTTCCAGTACGAACACGGCGATGTACACCGCGGCGATGATGGCCACGGTGATCCACGTGGCCGCGTCCGCCCTGCGGCGGTCGGGAGCAAGTGTTTTCTGCATGGTACGCGCCTCCTTAGACCTTGTCGGTCGTCTTCTCGCCGAACAGGCCGGTGGGCTTGACGATGAGGATGACGATCAAGAGCGCGAAGGAAAATGCGTCGGAGAAGGTACTCAGCCCCAGCATCTGCGTGGTCAGGCCCGCCTGCAAGAGGATGATGTCCAGGCCCTTGATGATGCTTTCGCAAATGCCGATGATGAACGCGCCCACCACCGCGCCGGGCACCGAGCCGATGCCGCCGAACACCGCCGCCACAAAGGCCTTGAGGCCCGGCATGGCGCCCGAGGTCTGGATGACGGTGTTGTAATTGGTGAAGTAGAGGATGGAGCCGATGGCCGCGAGGAACGAGCCGATGACGAACGTGACGGAGATGACCGAGTTGATCTTCACGCCCATCAACTGGCTGGTCTCAAAATCCTTGGACACGGCGCGCATGGCCATGCCCACCTTGGTGTGGTTGATGAGCAGCACCAGAAGGATCACCAGCACCACCACCAGCACCGGCGTCACCAGCGTCACCATCTTCGTGGTGGCGCCAAAGACCTTTACGGACTGGGAGATCCAGGGGATGGTGGGGTAGACCTTGTTCAGACCGCCGGTGACGTACAACACCAGATTCTGCAAAAGGTAGCTCACGCCAATGGCGGAGATCATGATCGACATGCGCGGCGCCGAGCGCAGGGGCTTGTAGGCCACGCGCTCGATGATGAAGCCGATGACCACCGTCAAGGCGATCGTCAGCGGCAGCGATATGTACAAGGGCAGCCCCGAGGCGTTCAGATACACCATGAGGATGCCCGCGACCATGAACACGTCGCCGTGGGCGAAGTTGATGAGGCGCAAAATGCCATAGACCATGGTGTAGCCGATGGCGATGAGCGCGTACTGTCCGCCGACCGATATGCCGGTGAGCAGCGATGGCAAGATGGTACTCACAGGGGCCTACCTCCTTGATATGCCGTCTCGAAAAAGCGCCGTGTGCGCCCTTTCGAGACGGCACAGCATGTGGTCAAACAGCGGGCGGGAGAGAAAGCGCGTTCTCTCCCGCCCCCAGAGCGCCGGAGCAGACCTTGCTGCGGGCGTCCGGCGCTCTGTCATCGTTGACTTGAAGCGGGAATCTATTCGACGGTCTGCACCGTGACGAACTCCCAGACGTTGTCCGCGGTGTTGGCGGTCTTGATGTAGGCCGAATCGCGGTTGGCGTCGCCGATCTCGTTGAAGGTGATCTCGCCGGACACGCCGGTGTAGTCCACGTTCCACAGCGCCTCGTTGACGGCGGCCGGGTCGGTGGAGCCGGCAAGCTCGAGCGCCTGCAGGGCGGTGAAGTAGGCGTCATAGCCCATGACGGTCACGGCGGAGACCATGTCGTTGCCGCCGTTGTTGGTCAGCGCTTCGGGGTTGGCGTTCATCCACTCCTTGATGCCCGCGTCGAACTCGGGCGAGCCGCCCTCCTGATAGAAGGTGGTGATGTAGATGGTCACGTTCTTGCCCGCAGCCGCGTTGGTGATGACGTTGCTGTCCCACGTGTCAGAGCCGAGCAGCGCGTAGGTGACGCCCTGCGCCGCCGCCTGATCGACGATCAGCGAGGTGTAGGCCAGAGAGCAGGGGGCGAAGAACACCTGCGCGCCGGCGATGGTGGCGTTGGACAGGTAGGAGGTGAAGTCCGCCGTGCCGGTGGGGAAGCTCTCGGCGATCACCGTGCCGCCCAGAGCCTGGAAGGCCTCCTGGAAGTAGTGGGCAAGGCCCTGATCGTAGTCGTTGCCAAGCTCGGCAAGGCAGTAGGCCGTGGTCGCGCCCAGCTCATTGTAGGCGTAGTTGGCAAGCACGGTGCCCTGGAAGGGATCCAGGAAGCAGATGCGGAAGTAGTGGGTGTTGCCCTCGGTGACCGCGGGGTTGGTGCAGGTCACGCCGATGGCGGGGATGCCCGCGTCCTCAAAGATGGGCGCGCCCGCGATGGAGACGCCGGAGCCGTAGGAGCCAAGCACCACGCTCACGCCCTCGCTGACCAGCTGCTGCGCCGCGGAGGGAGCCTTGTCGGTGGAGGACTGGTTGTCGGCGTAGACCAACTCTACATTATAGGTGGTGCCGCCGATGTCCACGGTGGGCTGCACGTAGTTGGCGTACTGCATGCCCAGTATCTCCTGCTTGCCGCCGGCGCCGCTGTCGCCGGAAGCCGGCTCGAACACGCCGATCTTCACCGTGGGGTTCTCCTCGGCCATCGCCACAAACGGCACGGCCAGAAGCAGCACCAGGACCAGAGCGAGTATCTTCTTCATGAACAAACCCTCCCAGTTGAAATTTGGATGCAAGTCCAGTATAGCGCATCCCGGGCAGATTTGCAAGAGGCGTCAAACAAGTTTCAAATTTCGCCGTATGTCCCTCTGTGACGGACAATTTTCGCAAAAAACTGCAAGTTCGGGTGTTAAGGTGGTCATTTTTGCCTGTCACAGGGTATGTCGGGCGACACATGTCCGCCATATACGGACAAAATCGGACGGAATTTGTGTTGCGAAAGGGAAAAAAATCTGCTATAATTTAATACGCAGAAAACAGAAAGGAGCATACCCGATGGGTCTTTTTGGCAATAAGGAAGAAGAAGCGCGGCGCAAGCGCAATCTGAAAGAGCTGGAGGACAAGCGCGTGCGCTTTGCCGAAATGCTCGCCGCCGAGGGCTTTCAGCCCGAGGAATGCCTGCTGGTGCAGCGCGAAGGCGGCTTTGCGGCCGTGGCGCGCCAGGCGGGCGAGCTGTACCTGCTCACCGGCCCCGGCCCCGGCGCCGAGGAGGATTTCACCTTCCGCCGCGCCGGCCGCGCCCGCGCCCATGTGGAGGATATCCTCATCAAATCCGAGGGGCTGGGCGGCATCCTCGGCTTTGGCAAGAAGGGCGGCATCGGCTTCCGCCTCGTCGTCACGCCCGAGGAGGGCGCGCCTCTGGAGATGGAGCTGATCTCCGGCCTGGGCACGTTTTTTGAAGTGCGCCCCGACAGGCGCGTGAAAAACGTGCTTTTGAACGTCAAGCGCCGCCGCGGCAACGCTAACGTCGTCTGGGACTTTCAGCCCATCGAGCGCGAAATGCTCGAGGGCATTCAAGAGCGCTGGCTGAAGATCATCAACGGCGCAGAGCGCTGATAAAGCCCGCGACCGCGAAAACCGCCCCGATAAGGTGAAGATCGGATGCAATTTTGCTTCCGGCGTCAGCGGCCCTCAACGCTCTGACAGCCCGCCCGCCTGTCAACATCCCGAGCGGAGGCCCTGCGAAACACAGGCAGCGAAGTTTGAAGATTTTCTACCAAAACGGAAGATTTTCCCCTTGACGTTTGTTATAAAAAAAGCTATAATTTTAATATACGCGGCGAATCTGTGCGCCCGCGGTACGGCATTGGTTATACACCGGGCATCCCCCCGGTATGTAGCAAGGCAAAACGATAAGGAGGAACCACGAAATGAAGAAATTGCTGGTCCTGGCTCTGGCGCTGATCCTGGCGCTGGGTTGCGTGTCCGCTCTGGCTGAGGAAGCCACCGAGTACGACATCCGCGCCCTGATCTGGAAGTATGACGATACCTATGGCAGCTCCGTCCGTCAGGCCATGATAGCCGCCGCCGAGGAGATCGGCGCCGAGCTGGGCATCACCATCAACCTCAAAATGTACGACGCGGCCGACGATATGGCCAAGCAGGTCGAGCAGGCCACCATCCTGGTCGGCGAGAAGCCGGACTTCGTCATCATCAACCTGGCCGAGGTCGCTTCCGGCCAGCAGCTGGTGGACATGTTCACCGAGGCCGGCATCCCCTTCCTGTTCTACAACAAGGAGCCCTCGGCTGAGACCGTGCAGTCCGTCGTCGTGGAGCCCGGCTCCATCTTCATCGGCACCACCCCGCGTGAGGCCGGCGACATGCAGGGCGAGATCCTTGCCGACATGTACAACGCCGATCCCTCCTCTGTCGACCTGAATGGCGACGGCGTGGTCCACTTCGTGGAGTTCATGGGCGAGCCCAACAACCCCGAGGCCATTGCCCGCACCCAGTATTCCGAGGAGACCGCCATCGCTCTGGGCGTGCCGCTTGAGGCCGTTCTCGAGGACCCGATCGTTGCCAACTGGGATACCGCGCAGGCCAACGAGCGCATGACCGCCACTTGGGCCGCGCATCCTGAGATCGAGGTCGTCTTCTGCAACAACGACGACATGGCCACCGGCGTCATCGCCGCCATGAACAACTTCAACTACAACACCGGCCGCGAGGGCGATCCGTCCCTGGTCGTCATCGGTGTTGACGCCACCGACGCCGCTTTCGAAGCGATCGCCAATGGCAGAATGACCGCTACCGTCAAGCAGGACGGCGACGCCATGGGCTATGCCAACGTGCGCATCGCGGTGAACTACCTGCAGACCGGCACCTGGCTGGACGGCCTGGATTACACCCTGGCTGAGGACGGCTACTCCGTGCGTATCCCCTACGCGAAGATCACCGCCGACGAGGTGGAATAAGCGGACATATCCAATTGAGCCGCAGATGATCCTCTGATGCAAAGCGGCTCCGGCGACTGCCTCTGGTCGCCGGAGCCGTATTTGAAATGAAGGGACTCCATAGCGTTTTTGAAATGAGTGGTGAGAATACAGCATGTCCGAACAGTATCTGCTCGAAATGATCGACATCGAGAAGCAGTTCCCCGGCGTCAAGGCGCTGGACCACGCGCAGCTCAAACTTCGGGCGGGCACCGTTCACGCCCTGATGGGTGAGAACGGCGCGGGCAAGTCCACGCTGATGAAGTGCCTGTTTGGCATCTACACGCGCGACGGCGGCGAAGTCCTGATGGACGGCAAGCCCGTCAATTTCTCCGGCCCGCGCGACGCGCTGGACCACGGCGTGGCGATGGTGCATCAGGAGCTGAACCAGGTGCTTCGCCGCAACGTCATGGAAAACATGTGGCTGGGCCGCTTCCCCACCAAGGGCGGTCTGGTCAACACCCGCAAGATGTACAACGATACCAAGGCCGTGTTCGAGCGCCTCAATATAGATGTAGACCCCCGCACGGTCATCGGCAATCTGTCCGTCTCCAAGCGGCAGATGGTCGAGATCGCCAAGGCCGTTTCCTACAACGCCCGCATCCTGGTGCTTGACGAGCCGACTTCCTCTCTTACCGAGGACGAGGTGGAACACCTCTTCCGCATCATCGACCAGCTCACCGCCGAAGGCGTGGGCATCATCTACATCTCCCACAAGATGGATGAGATCCTGCGCATCTCCGACGACGTCACCGTCATGCGCGACGGCCAGTGGGTCGCCACCAAGCCGGCCAAGGAATTGACGATGGACGAGATCATCCGCCTGATGGTCAACCGCGAGATGTCCAACCGCTTCCCGCCCAAGAACAACACCCCCGGCGACGTGCTGCTCGAGGTCGAGGGCGTGTCCGGCGCTTACGAGCCGACCTGCCACGAGGTCTCCTTCCAGCTGCATGCCGGCGAGGTGCTGGGCGTGGCCGGTCTGGTCGGCTCCCGCCGCACGGAGCTGCTCAACACCATCTTCGGCTACTTCACCCGCGGCGAGGGCACGATGAAGCTCCACGGCAAGGAGATTGTCAACGCCAACTCCGCCGAGGCGCGCAAAAACGGCTTTGCCCTCATCACCGAGGAGCGCCGCGCCACCGGTATCTTCCCGCAGATGTCCATCACCTTCAACTCCATCATCGCCAACGTGGGCAACTACGGCAAGTTCCTGCTCTCCAGCCGGAAGATGAACAAGGATACCGACTGGGTCATCGACGCCATCCGCGTCAAGACGCCCACCAAGCGCACGCTCATCAAGAGCCTGTCCGGCGGCAACCAGCAGAAGGTCATCATCGGCCGCTGGCTGCTGACGAACCCGGAAGTGCTGCTTCTGGACGAGCCGACGCGAGGCATAGACATCGGCGCCAAGTACGAGATCTACCAGTTGATCTTGCAACTGGCGGAGGAAGGCAAGGGCGTTATGATGGTCTCCAGCGAAATGCCGGAGCTGCTGGGCATTTGCGACCGCATACTGGTCATGTCCAACGGCCGTCTGGCGGGGATCGTCGAGCGCGGCAAGGACTTTGGCGGCATACCCGGCGAGCAGGAGACCATCATGGCGCTTGCCGCGAAATACGTGTAGCCGTGCGTGATTTTGCATAGAGAGGAAGACCGGCAATGAAGAAGAAAAAATTGATCTGCGTGGTCATCGCGCTCGTCATACTGCTCGGCGGCGTGGTCATGGGCTATCTCGGCCTGCGCGGGCAGGGCGAATACAACCACGTTTCGGAGATGCTGGGCACCGGCAGGCCCGAGACCATCAACTACATCCAGGATCCCGCCCTGCTCACCTCCATCTCCTACGAGCAGGACCCCGAGGCGCTGCGCGCCTTTATGGTGGGCGATCTGGGGCTTGACGAGGCGAGCGTGGACGCCGCCATCGAGGCCCGCCAGGTCTACGCCGAGAAGCAAGCCGAGTCCCAGGCGTTCGACACCTTCTCCGCCTACCTCAAGGAGCAGGACCCCACCCTCACCGACGAGGGCGTGCAGGACCTGATCAAGGACCGCGAGACCTCCGACCCGATGCGCGCGGAGATGCTCAAGCAGTCCGTGATGACCGAGCTGGGCATCGACGAGGCCGCCTATGAGGCGCTCGCCTCCGACACCGCCATCCTCGATCTGATGCGCGAAGGTCTGCCCAACCTGATGATCGGCGACCGCGAGAAGTTCGACGCCATCACCGCCGCCTGCGGCTGGACCACCGCCGACACCATGCGCGCCATCTGCCTGCCCGACGAAGTGACTGCGCTTCCCGAGGCGCTCACCGCCGACGGCGCGCTGCGCAGCCTGCTGGTGGACGTGCTTGGCAAGGACGGCGGCACCGTGGATGGCGAGCTTGCCGACCGCGAGACCTATAAGGCCGCCGCGGAGACCGCCGCCACCACCGCCGCCGCCATCGACCTTGCGCCGCTGACCTCCGCCTTCACGGCCGTGCAGAACGGCGCCGTTCCCGGCGTGACGCTGGAAGAGGGCGAGGAGACCGCCGAGGCGGACCTGATCGCCTACGTGGCCGAGACCCTCGGCGTGGAAGCTGGCAGCGCCTCCACCGCGCGCGAGCTGCTCATCAGCCATCTCTCCACCCTGCTGGGCGTGGATGTGACCGACGCCGCCTATGACGTCATCGCCAAGGACGGCAAGCTCGACGCCGCCGATCTGGAGAAGGCCATCGTCACCGCCTCCACCGGCTTCAGCCCCGAGCGCTACGATGTCCTCAAGGCGGACCCGGACGGCCTCCAGCTGGCGCTTGACAGCATGGACGGCATGAAGGCCAACAACCTGTTCAACAATGCCATCACCTACCTGTTCATCGGCATCGTGCTGATTATCTTCGGCGGCGCGTGGCTGTTCATCCTCTCGCTGGACCGCTCGCGCAGCAAGGGCGTCAAGAAGCCCATGAGCGCCAGCCAGCGCCGCACGGTGGACTTCCTGCTCAACTACGCGCTGTACATCATCCTGCTGATGATCCTCGTGATCGTCTGCATCATCCGCCCGACCTTCCTGGACATCACCAACGTGCTGAACATCGTCAAGCAGGCCTCCACCAAGGGCATTCTGGCGCTGGGCTGCGCGGGCCTGATCGTCCTGGCCGGTACGGACCTGTCCATCGGCCGCGTGCTTGGCCTGTCGGCGGCGGTCACGGCCTCCATCGTGCAGTCCTCGCAGTACGCCTCCCGTATGTTCCCGCAGATCACCACCCCGGTGATGCTGTTCGTGCCGCTGCTGGCCTCCATCGCCGTGGCCTGCCTGTTCACCTTCATCAACGGCTTCGGCGTTTCCAAGCTGCACCTGCACGCCTTCATCGTCACTTTGGGCACGCAGCTGATCGCGCAGGGCGCGACCTGTATCTACATCGAGTCCCAGCCCTCGGGCACGGCGCAGGCCCTCTCCACCTTTGACAACCAGTTCCTCGACGTGGCTGCCGGCAACCTCACCATCGGCACCATCCGCATCCCGCTGGTCGTGATCTACTTCCTGGCCATCGCGGTGATCATGTGGTTCGTCTGGAACAAGACCCGCCTCGGCAAGAACATGTTCGCCGTCGGCGGCAACGAAGAAGCCGCCGCGGTCTCCGGCGTCAACGTGGCCAAGACCATCATGCTGGTCTACCTCATCGCCGGCGTCCTCTACGGCATCTCCGCCTTCCTCGAGGCTGCCCGTATCACCTCGGTCGGCGCCAACACCGGTCTGAACTATGAGACGGACGCCATCTCCGCCTGCGTGGTCGGCGGCGTGTCCTTCTCCGGCGGCGTCGGCACCATCCAGGGCGTCGTCATCGGCGCGGTCGTGCTGCAGGCCATCAACTACAGCTTGCAGTTCCTCGGCGTCAACCCCTACCTGCAGTACATCATCCGCGGTCTGATCATCATCCTCGCCGTCTCCATCGACGTGCGCAAGTACCTGGTGAAGAAGTAATGAGCGACCTGAGAAACCGCCGCGATCTGGAAGCGCAGTACGAGCAGAGCCAGCGCGCGGAAAAAGGCCCGGATACACTGCAAAAGGCCAAGATACGCCTCTACGACAAGATCAAGGCGCGCGTATCGGTCAAGGCCATGGACATCTTCGTCGGCGCGGTCGCGGCGCTGATCGTCGTCGCGCTGATCGTGGGTATCCTCTGGCAATAGGCAACGGCCAACGGCCCGTCATGGCAAGCCATGGCGGGCCGTTCAGAGCGCTGACAAAGCCTACAACCGCAAGAATCGCTCTGATATATAAACAATCAGAGGCGATTCTTGCTTCCTGCGTCATCTGTACCTGCATCCTGCGGTCACTTACGTCCATGTAAGCTCCCTTGAATGCAAGTACAGCTTCCTTGGGGTGGATTTGCCGAGCCCTTCGGGATCGTCAAATCCAGTCGCAAGGTTGTGCCTTGCGACAAATTTTGCCGCCGGCAAAATTTCCTTGGCTTGCAGGCTTTCTCATCGCTCTGCCAGTCTGTTGACTTTGTCAACATCCTGACGGCCCGTCATGGCAAGCCATGGCGGGCCGTTTTTTGCGCGCTTGCCCCACTTGCCGGGGACAGGACGGCGCGCCGGAAAGTTGGCAGGCGAACGGCGTTGACACCGCAGCGCGGGCGTGCTATGATGGTGCAAATGGCGCGCGGGGGAGGGGAAGACAGTGCGGGACTTGCTCGAGGGCGTCTGTCTGGACAGCTACCAATGCTTTCTCCCTTGGGGCAGCCCGCGTCCGCAGGTCGAGGCGCTACTGCGCGAGCGCGCCGTCCCCGTCGAGGCGGGGGAGGCGGGGCGGCTCCTGCTGCGGTCGCAGATGCTGGGCGCGCCCCTGCTCTGCGATGTGGGGCTGGGCTTCCGCGATGGGGCGCTGTCCGAAGTGGGCATCGCGGCCCGCACGGGCCCTGAGGAGGCCGAACGGGCGTTTTCCACGCTGCAGGCCCGTCTGGAGAACTTGCTGGGGCAGCGCGGCAAAGCGCCCCTTGCCCAGCAGTTTGGAGGCCCTTCGCATTCCTGGAGGGAATATACATGGGAGATGCCGTCCCTGCGCGTCCGCCACATACTGGACGGCCGCTTTGTGCTGACGGAATCCATCTCCATCTGTTTCGGCCCGCCCTCCGCGACGGATGCCGGGGCCGGGAAACAGCCCCGGCGCGGCGCTTTGGCGGCAAACGGCTGGAACGTCGCCCTCGCCATGGGCGCTGGGGCGGCGCTGCTGCTCGCCCTGCTGCACGCGCTGGGCAAGTGAGCGCGCGGCCTTTGCGGAAAGGAGCAAGCACTATGTCCTCAGATTTCGGCAGCGCCCGCCGCTGGGCGGAGCGCTTTATACTCGACGCCCTGCACGAAGGCTCCACAGCCATCGACGCCACCCTCGGCAACGGTCACGACGCCGAGCGCCTCTGCGCGCTGGTGGGCGAGACGGGGCATGTTTTCGGCTTCGACGTGCAAAAAGAGGCCGTGGAGCGCACGCGCCAGCGGCTCGCCGACCGGGGGCTGCTTTCCCGCGCCACGCTCTTTTGCGCCGGGCACGAGCGCATGGCGGAACTGGCGCCGCCGGGCGCGGACGCCATCGTCTTCAACCTCGGCTGGCTGCCGGGCGCGCAGCACGCCGTGACTACATGCGTGGAAACGACGCTCGCCGCCGTCTCGCAGGCGGTGGAGCTGCTCGCCCCCGGCGGCGTGCTGACCATCTGCGTCTATCCCGGCCACGAGGAGGGCGCGCGCGAGCGCGAGGCGCTGCTCACATGGGCCGCCGCCCTGCCGGGAACGCTGGACGTGCTGCACCAGCGCTACATGAACCAGAAAAACAGTCCCCCGGAGCTGCTGGCCGTGCGCCGCAGGCCGTAAGGGGCGAAAAACGGCGGCCGCCGCGCAAAACCGTCCCCTTGGCAGAGGCGCGACGGTCCTGTCTCTTGCAATGCCCCTGACGGCGTTGCCCGCAAAGCGACAACTTTCGCCGCTGTGCCCATTTCCCGCCCCTCCCGAGCAATTCAGGTGCCCGAAGCGCCGGTTTCCGTGCGCTGTTGCGATGTTTCGCCCGCTCCGGCAGACAAAACGGCGGCCGCCGCAGGGCGGTCGCCGTTGACAATATAGTCTTGCGCATGTTAAAATGACCGTGGGGGTCTCCCCCGGCAGGAAGGGCGGCTTTGCCGCAAGGCAGGGCTGCGAGATGGCGCCTGGCTTCTCGCCTCCTTTTCGTACATCCTGTACAAAGGAGGTGGACGTAATGACAGATTACGAATTGCTTTCGTTGGTCATTGCGATGTTCATGCTTGTATTGGCTGCGATCAGCTTTTCCAAGAATGACAAGTAACCGCTGAGCCGCCATCCAGCGCACAGGATAGCGGCTCATCACTCTTCTATGGAGGGGAGGAGCCATACCACAAGCGCCATCCCTTCCTGCTTCTATTTTACCACAACGCCCTGCCAAATGCAAGCCCCATCAGGAGGCAATCTGTATGCGCAATGTACGGGCGTCAAACATAGGTAACACGGAACCGAGCGAGAACAGTCAGGGGAAGGGTGGAGATTTGCGGAGCAAATACTACCCGACCTTGACTGTGGTAAGGAAAACATAATGGGCTTTGGCCGTCCGGCGCAATGAGCCGGATGGCCTTGTTTGCTACATGATCCCCCGATACAGGTCAAGCACCTCATTGGGGGACCTCATGCCCAGACAGGTCATGATATGGTCGTTGGATCGACGCTGATACGCGGCCAGCTGCTTGCGGCCATCCTCCAAACAGTACATCCGCATGCGCTTGTAGAACCGCAGCTCGTCCGTGCGGTGCTGGCG
>DVOU01000040.1:0-66964 GCA_018713365.1 Candidatus Pullichristensenella excrementipullorum | reverse complement strand
CCACGGCGGCGGGTTTCCACGGCGGCGGGTTTCCACGGCGGCGGGTTTCCACGGCGGCGGGTTTCCACGGCGGCGGGTTTCCACGGCGGCGGGTTTCCACGGCGGCGGGTTTCCACGGCGGCGGCGCTGCTTGCCCCTGCGGGGCAAGGTGCGCGCCGCCCCCGGGGTGAACGTGTTGGGCTTACCGTTCTCTCGTCGCCGCGCACCATCCTGTCGCAAGCGTGTATTTCGCGCGGAGAAGGGCTCTGCATCGACAGCTTCTGATACGCATGGCGCGCATCCCGCGCGGAGGAAGGACGCTGCGGCTCCTTGCGTCCGCTGCCTTGCCCGCCGGGCAAGGGGCGCTGCCGGGGTGCGCGTTCGACGCTGTTTGCCCTGCGGGCAAAGGCGCTGCAGAGCGGCGCGCCGGATCATGGCATATCACGAAAAAGAACATGCCCCGGAGCGTTTTCCCCATCAAAAGACTTTCCCGACGCGCCGGGGAACGGGGAAACGGGCTTCTCCCCGCAAGGGACGGAGTTTTCCCGCACGCCGTCAGCTCCACGTTCTCCCAATGAGCCTCTCTCCACAAGAAACGGATATATGCGCCATCTCACAGACGAAACGCGCTCCTTTCCCCTGCAAAACCTTCCACATTTATCCATCCGCGGCAAACGCGGCCTTTTACAAGGCACGTCTCCCCACCCCCGCTTTTCGCTGCGAACATCCGGCGCGCGCCCAAGCCCAGCTTTCTATCCCCTGCAAAATCCCAGCTTTCCACCCTTCCCACCGCCGCCTCATCCCCCAACCATCCCGCCGGGAGAACGGCGGGCTCTGCCCGCGCCCGCTCAAGGGTCCAGACCCTTGAGAATCCCTTTTTGGGGAACGGCGCTCATCTCCCCGTCGCCCGTCCCCCAAAACGCCGCAGGCAGACGGCCCCTGCTCGTGGGCCGTCCGCCGTGTACGCGCTCTGCCGCCGGACAGAAACGAAACGAAGCACCCAAGCCCCCTACTCGTGGGGCTTGGGTGCGTGAACACGTCGCCAACGGCACTGGCCGCCGGCACTGCCGGCCCGCACCCGCTCAAGGGTTCAGACCCTTGAGAATCCCTTTTGGGGGAACGGCCCACGTTTTCCCCCGTCTCCTGTCCCCCAAAACGCCGCAGGCGGCAGGCCCCTGCTCGTGGGCCTGCCGCCGTCTATCCGCACCATCGCCCCATTCGGAACGAAACGCAGAACGCCCACCCCCTGCTCGTGGGGTGGGCGTTCGTCTACCCGGCGCCGAAGGCACTGGCCGCCGGCACTGCCGGCCTAGAACTTGAGCGCGTTCAGCTTGATGCCGGGGCCCATGGTGGTGGACAGCACGGCGGAGCGGATGTAGGTGCCCTTCGCCGCTGCCGGCTTGGCCTTGATGATGGCCTCCATCAGCGTGCGCAGGTTCTCCTGCAGCTTCACTTCGTCAAAGGAAGCCTTGCCCACGGGGCAGTGGATGATGGCGGTCTTGTCCACGCGGTACTCGACTTTACCGGCCTTGATGTCGTTGATGGCGCGGGTCACGTCCATGGAGACGGTGCCGCTCTTCGGGTTCGGCATCAGGCCCTTGGGGCCAAGCACGCGGCCCAGACGGCCGACCATGCCCATCATGTCCGGGGTGGCCACGCAGACGTCAAAGTCAAACCAGCCGCCCTGGATCTTGGCGACCATGTCCTCCGCGCCGACAAAGTCCGCGCCGGCGGCGAGGGCCTCGTTGGCCTTGTCGCCCTTGGCGAAGACCAGCACGCGCACGGTCTTGCCGGTGCCGTTGGGCAGCACCACCGCGCCGCGGACCTGCTGGTCGGCATGGCGGGGGTCAACGCCCAGACGCACGGAGATCTCCACGGTCTCGTCGAACTTGGCCTTGGCGGTCTGCTTGACCAGCGAAATGGCCTCCTCGGGGTCGTACAGCTTGGTGCGGTCGATCAGCTTGAGGCTGTCGGAATACTTCTTGCCCTTTTTCATGAATCTATATCCTCCTTGTGGTCAAGCGGGCCAATAGCCCTCCCACGTTCGTGTCGCCCTTGCGGCGTTTAGTCGACCACCACGACGCCCATGGAGCGGGCGGTGCCGGCGACCATGCTCATCGCGGCCTCGATGGAGGCGGCGTTGAGGTCGGGCATCTTCAGCTCCGCGATCTCGCGGACCTGGGCCTTGGTGATGTTGGCGACCTTGTCGCGGTTGGGGCGGCCGGAGGCATGCTCCAGACCACAGGCCTTCTTGATCAGCACCGCAGCCGGCGGCGTCTTGGTGATGAAGGTGAACGAGCGGTCCTGGTACACGGTGATGACCACCGGGATGATCAGGCCGACCTGCTTGGCGGTACGGTCGTTGAAATCCTTGCAGAAGCCGGGGATGTTCACGCCGTGCTGGCCGAGCGCCGGGCCGATCGGCGGCGCGGGCGTGGCCTTGCCGGCAGGTACCTGCAGCTTGATCAGCGCGGTAACTTTCTTTGCCATTGGGGAATCCTCCTTATTTGTATGTGGTGAAGCGGAGCGCGTTGAAGCGCACCTCCCACTCCCTGAAGACCCGGCCATGGCCGGGGGATCAGCGTTGCGCGCCGCGGGCGGCAAGGCCCGTCAAAGGCGCTTACTCCTCGCGCACGACCTCGTCGAACTTGAGTTCGACGGGCGTCTCCTGCTTGAACATCAGCACCATGACGTGGATGGTCTGCGTCTGTTCGTCGATGGAGACCACGCGGCCGGAGAAGTTTTCAAACAGGCCGCTCAAAATGCGGACCGTGTCGCCGGGCTGGATGTCCACGCGCGTCTCGGTGCGCGGCTCGAACAGCGAGGCAAAATCCGTTTCCGAAAGGGGCGTGGGCTTGTTGCCCGCGCCGACGAAGCCGGTGACGCCGCGCGTGTTGCGCACGATGTACCAGGTCTCGTTGGTCATGAGCATCTTCACCAGCACATAGCCGGGCAGCAGTTTGCGCTGCACCACCTTGCGCTTGTTGTTCTTGATCTCCACGACCTCTTCGGTGGGGATGGTCACTTCGGGGATAAGGTCCTGCATGCCGTTGTTTTCCACGGCCTTTTCCAGGTTGACCTTTACCTTGTTCTCATAGCCGGAATAGGTATGGACCACATACCATTTGATGTCTGCATTCTCAGCCATGACGGCCACCTTAGCTGACCATCAGATCGACGAGCTTGCCAGCGCCCAGATCGATCACGCCGATGATGACGCCCATGATGACGATGAACACCAACACCACGACGGAATAATTGATCATATCCTTCTTCGTGGGCCAGGTGACCTTCTTCAGCTCATAGAACATCTCCTTGAACTTGCGGCCGATGCCCTTGACGAGCCTTGCGAAGAAGCCGCCAATGCGCTTGAAGATATTCTTCTTTTCAGCGGTATTAGCCATACGGACAACTCCTTCTGACCCTTAGCGGGTCTCCTTGTGGCTGGTATGCTTCTTGCAGAAGCGGCAGTACTTGTTCATCTCCAGGCGGTCGGGGTCGTTCTTCTTGTTCTTCATGGTATTGTAATTGCGCTGCTTGCACTCCGCGCACGCCAGCGTGACCTTCACTCGCTTATCAGATGCCATCCCTTGGACACCTCCCGTTTTAAGATTCGCGCCCTCGCGCCGCCTTATATGGGCTGCACGACAATAAAGCCCCATCCGGGACAGACCAGTATATTATAAACCAACTCCGCCCCGATTGCAAGGGGAAAAGCCCTGTCACAGGCAAATTTTACACACTTATCGCCTTTTTTTCGCATCCCACGCCAGCACCGCCTCCCCGCGCACGAGGTAGGCGCGCTTTGCCAGATCCGCCAGCGGCTGGTCGGAGTAGGAATCGGAGTAAAACTCGTCGATCTTCCCCCCGGGAAAGGCGGCGTGAAAGCGCCTGACCTTCTCCGCGCCGTGGCAGTTGGGGCCGGAAAAGCGCCCCGTATACTTGTCCACGGGCGAGCCAAGCACATGCCTTATCCCCAGACGCGCGCAGGCCGGGCGGATGAGAAATTCCGGCGAGGCGGAGATGACCACGTCGTCTTCGCGGTGTTTCTCCCGGTAAAACGGCTTGACACGGGCAAGGTTTTTTGCCCAGAAGCGCTCAAGCTCCCTGTCCACGTCCACGCAGGAAAGAAAGGAGAGCATGCGCTCCTTGAACGCCTGCTTTTCCCGCTTTTTCAAAAGGAAGAGGACGGCGTTGACGATCTGCCCCGGCGCGTCCAGCCACATGCGCGGCGCGCGCAGAAGGCACCAGGCGAAGAAGCGGGCCGTGGAATCCCCGCGCAATATGGTGTTGTCAAAATCGTACACGTTCATAATGGATACATTCGACGCCGGGGCGCAATATCCCTGCCCTTGATAAAATGTTCCGCGTCATGTATAATGGAGGCGAACCTTTCGGAAGGAGAAATACCGTGTACTACATCCAGGAATTGCTCCGCGACCCGGTGGCAACGCTGACGGTCATCCTGCTGGCGCTGCCCGGGCGCATGCTGGCCCTGTCCATGCACGAGGCGGCCCACGCCTACGTGGCCGACCGCTGCGGCGACCCCACGGCGCGCAATCTGGGCCGGCTGACGCTCAACCCCCTCAAGCACATCGACATCCTCGGCTTTCTGATGCTCTACATCGTCGGCTTCGGCTGGGCAAAGCCGGTGCCCATCAACCCGCGCAACTACAAGGGCGACTACCGCAAGTGCGACTTAAAGGTCTCGCTGGCGGGCATCACCATGAACCTCATCCTCTTCCTCGGCGGGGCGCTGGTGCTTTACGGCGTGATGGGCTTTGCCCTTGCGCGCCTGCCGCAGGTGAGCGAGACGGCGCTGAACCTCTTCGGCACGGACGCGCGCGCCTTCATCACCACCGCCGACGGCATGCGCAGCGTGTTCATCGACCGCGGCGACGGCTACTACACCTACTGGTACATCCACGAACTGCTCACCTACGCGCCCTATGCCGGTGAGTTCGTGAAGATGCTGTGGGGCAATGTGCCCTACTACCTGTTCGAGATGCTCTCCTACTTTGTGCAGATCAACATCGTGCTGGCCATCTTCAACCTCATCCCCATCCCGCCGCTGGACGGCTACCATGTACTCAACGATCTGGTGCTGCGCCGCAGTCTCTATTCCTCGGCGCGCGCGGCGCAGGTGGGCTATGTGGTGATGCTGGTGCTGGTGCTGTCCGGGATACTGGGCGAGGCGCTGGGCTTTGTCACCAACGGGGCCTTCGCCATCCTCGGCTCGGGCGCGGAGGCCGTGCTGCGCGCGCTGGGCGCGCTCTAGGAGGGGGAGGACATGTACATCGTCTCCCTCAAGCAGTTCGACGGGCCGCTGGACCTGCTTTTGACGCTCATCACCCACGCCAAGGTGGACATCCACGACATCTTCGTCTCCGAGATCACCGAACAGTATCTGGAATCGATGAAGCTGGTGGACGAACTGGACATGGATTCGGCCAGCGAGTTTTTGCAGATGGCGGCAACGCTTCTGGAGATCAAATCCCGCGCCATGCTGCCCAAGCCGCCCAAGCCGGAGGACGAAAACGAGCTTTCGCCCGAGGAAGCCCTCATCCGTCAGCTGGAGGAATACCGCCAGTTCAAGGAGATCTCCGGGCGCATGCAGGAACTGGAAAAGCAGGCGCGCGCCCTCATCACCAAATTGCCGGAGGAATACCCGCTGCCCCCGCCGGTGACGGAGATCACCGGCCTGACGCTGGAAAAACTGCAACGCGCCTTTCTGCGCGTACTGGAGCGCGCCCGGGCGCAGGAAGCTGGCGAGCGCATGGCCAGCCGCGAGATCCGGCGCGACAGCTTCACCGTTTCCGGCTGCATGGCGCGCATACAGCGCCGCCTGAATCGCGGCACGTTCGCCTTCTCCGAGCTGTTTGACGAGGACATGACCCGCGCCGAGCTGATCACCATGTTCATGGCGCTGTTGGAAATGGTCAAGCTGGGCCGCGTGGCCGTGAAGCAGGAGCATGCCTACGAGGAGATCTACCTCTCTCAGCACGCCCCGGAGCCGCCCGCCCCGCAGGCGGAGCAGGAATAGCGCAGAGCCGTCCCCACGCCGGGCGGCTTTTTCACGTTCCACGGGAACCACGCCGCCGCCGCGCGCGTCCAAGAAGTGGAAATTCGCGCAGGGGGGAAGGCGCCATGGAACAGACCGTTGACTGGGGGCTGATGCTGATTTTGGCCGTACTGGCCGTCGGGGCGCTGTTTCTCTGCATCCATCTGGGCAAAATGGCGTTCGCGGGCGCGGGAAGGGATGCGCCGCCGCGCCCGGCAGGCGTTGCGCGGCGGGTCGCGGCAGGCGTTCTCGCCGTTTTGACGCTGGCGGCGCTGCTCTTCCTCGCCCTGCTGATGAAGATGTTCTGGCCGCACTTCGTTTCGCTGGACGGGGCGGAGCGCTGCGTGTACCGCTACCGCTATGTGGACGAGGCCGAAAATATCCGCGAGGCCGCCGTGGAACTGCCGCCGGAGGACGGTCAAGCGCTGGCGGCGCTGATCGCGGGCAAGCCGTTCCGCGCGGCGATCGACCTCCACACGGGCTACACGCCCGCCTATTCGCTGGAATTTTACGACGCGGACGGCGTCGCGGCGCGGCTGCTCATCCAGAGCTTCGGCAACGGCCGCCTGCGGCTGGACGGCACGGACTGGGAATACGACTTTGAGGGCGAGGACGGCGAATATCTGCTCTCCACGCTGGAAAAACACCACGGCGGCGACCGCTTGCTCGAAGCGGCCTGACGCTCCGCGCCCCAAGCACAAAATACGAAGGGAGGCGTGTATATGAAGCGCTGTCTCACCATTTTTCTCATGCTTTCGCTGCTCCTGACAATCCTGCCCGTGCCGGCGCGGACGGAAGGCGTGTATGTCGCCGCCGCCACGCCGCTGGGCGATTCCGCCGCGCGCATCTCCAACATCCGTCTGGCGGCGGAGGCCATCAACGGCGTATTCGTGCCCTACGGCGGCAGCTTTTCCTTCAACGACACCGTGGGCGCGCGCACGGCGGAGCGCGGCTACCAGTCCGCCCTCAACGGGCGCGGCGCGCGCGTGGTGGGCGGCGGCGTGGCGCAGGCAGCCAGCACGCTCTATCTGGCCCTTCAGCAGGTGGACGGCATTTCCTACGACGAAAAAAAGACCTACGGCAGCCGCTACAATCAGGATTATGTGGAGAGCAGCGACGACGCCATCCTCGTGGACGAGGCGGCGGGCATGGACTTTGCCTTTACCAACTTCCACGGCGACATGACCATCGCCATGTACATCTCCGGGGGCGAGGTGATCTGCACGCTGAACTTCGGCGGCGTCTCCGCCGGCGCGGTGCTGGGCGAGGCGAGCATCCGCGTGGAGGGCACGCAGGCGCTTTTGGGCAACGTATCGCTGGCGGCGCAGGCCATCGACGGCACGGTGCTGTCAAGCGGCGACGCCTTCTCCTTCAACGCCCTCGTCGGCGCGCGCACAGCGGAGCGCGGCTATCAGCGCGCCGTCAATGGGCGCGGCGTGGAGGTGGTGGGCGGCGGCGTGGCGCAGGCGGCCAGCGCCGTGTGGCTGGCGGTGAAGGACATGGCGGACATCGCCATCGTGGAAAAGTCCACCTACGGAAGCCGATACAGCCAGAACTACGTCTCCTCCTCCGCCGACGCCATCCTCGTGGACTACAACGCCGGCACGGACTTCTCCTTCCGCTACACCGGCGCGGGCAGCATTGCCATCCACCTGACGCTCGACGGCGACACGCTCACCTGCCGCGTCACCGGCGGCGCGGGCGCAGACGACGCGCCGACCTTCTCCGACGATCCCGTGTGGTGGTGACCGCCGCGCGCAAAAGCGCCTCCTTCCCCGGTCGGGGCGGGAGGCGCTTCTCTTTCCCGCGCGCAAGGCCACCGCGCGCAAGCGCATCCCTCGTGGGCCGTTCCCCTGCTCTCTGCACGCAAGAGGCGCTGCTTCGCAGGCCATTTCCCGTCGTTGCGCGCGCAAAGCGCCCCTGCTTATTCGCTTCTCTTTCCCGCGCGAAAAGCAGACCGCGCGCAAGCGCATCCTTTGGGGGCGTTCCCCGCCTCTCCGCGCAAAAGCGCCCCTTCGCCGGTCGTTCCCCCATCTTTCCGCGCGCAAAACGCCCCTGTCTATCCGCTCCTCTTCCCGCGCGCAAGGCAGGCCCACGCGCAAGGCATCCCTTGGGCGTTTCCCCGTCTTTGCACGCAAGCTCGCCCCTCGCGCGGCGTTTCCCATCTTCCCCCACGCAAAAACGCCTCCCACCCATTCTTTCGGGCGGGAGGCGTTTCGCGCCTGGGGAGCCAGCTTTAACGGGCGGACTCGGCGGCGCGGCGGCGCAGCACGTCGATGATGACGGCCACGACGATGATCAGGCCCTTGACCATGCGCTGCGGGCCCTGGGCCACGCCCAGCAGGTTCAGGCCGTTGGCGATGACGCCGATGATGAAAATGCCGATGAGGGTGCCGACCATGCTGCCCTCGCCGCCCTTCATGGACGTGCCGCCGATGACGACCGCGGCGATGGCGTCCATCTCCTGGCCGTCGGCGTTGGTGGGCACGGCGGAGTCAAGGCGGGAGGTGAGCAAGATCGCCGCCACGCCGCAGCACAGGCCGCTGATGACGTAGACGAAGCACTTGATCTTGCTCAGATTGATGCCGGAGAGCTTGGCGCAGTTCTCATTGCCGCCGATGGCGTAGGTGTAGCGGCCCACGCGCGTGTAGCGCAGGCAGTACCAGCCCAGCAGGAACACCGCCGCCATGATGAGGATGGTGTACAGCGGTATATTCGCCACGCGCGAGGAAATGGCGGTGAAGCCCGAGGGCATGGTGTAGATGGGCGCGCCGCCGGTGATGGTGTAGGCCGCGCCGCGGGCGATGGACATCATGCCCAAGGTGGCGATGAACGGCGGCAGGTTGAGGAAGGCGATCAGCGCGCCGTTGATCAGGCCGATCAATCCGGCGAAGATCAGGGAGACGATCAGCGTCGGCAGCACGCCCACGCCCCAGTTCTTCATCATGATGGCCATGAGAAGGCCGGTGACGGCGATGTTCGAGCCGACGGAGAGGTCGATGCCGCCGGAGATGATGACGAACGTCATGCCGATGGCGATGACGAAGTTCGTCGAGATCTGCTGCAAAACGTTGAGCAGGTTGCTGCTGGTGAGGAACACCGGCTGCGCCAATTGCAGATCGAGACACAGCACCACCAGCGCGATGAGTATGCCGACGATGTTGTTGGCCGAGGAAACTTTCTTCTTGCCGCCGCGGCTCTTCTTGATGGCGGGATAGACAAAGCCGAGAACGCCGATGAGCAGCAGGTCGATGCCCACCACGAGGAAGGCGCTCTTGTAGCCGTTGAGGGAGAGAAGCAGGTTTTCCGAGCCGCTCAATTCGACCTCTTCCACTTCCTCCAAAATCGCCGGGTCGGGCTCCTTCCCCAGCACGCGGGCCGCTTCCACCTGCGCCTGCGCCTGTTTGTAAGCGTCCACGCGGGCGCTGATGTCGGCAATGGCGTCGGCGTTTAACTGCACATAGCCCCACAGGGCCATCAGCGCCACGCCCAGCACCAGGCAGACGATCAACAGGATCTTCATGTTCTTTTTCATCTCGCGGTCCCCCTTATGCCGTATGCAGGTCGCCACCGGTGGCGTAGTAGAGTATCTTTTCCTGGGTGAGCGTGCCGTCGTTTGCGAAGGTGCCGGTGATGGCGCCCTGATGCATGACGGCCACGCGGTCGCTCATGCCGAGGATCTCCGGCAGCTCCGAGGAGATCATCACCACCGCCGCGCCCTGACGGATCAGCTCGTTGATGATGTTGTAGACCTCGATTTTCGCGCCCACGTCGATGCCGCGCGTCGGCTCGTCGAAGATGATGACCTTCGAGCGGCTCAAAAGCCACTTGGCCAGCACCACCTTCTGCTGGTTGCCGCCGGAAAGGTTGCGCGCCAGTTGCAGATGCGAAGGCGTCTTGATGTTGAGGCGCTTGATGTAGTCAAGCACCGTGTCGCGCTCCTGTTTCAGGTTGAGCTTGCCCAGGTGGGCAAAGTCCGAGAGCGTGGCCAAAGTGATGTTGTGGCCCACGTTCATCGTCAGCACCAGTCCCTCGTCCTTGCGGTCCTCGGTGGCGAAGCCGAAGCCGGCTTTGATGGCGTCCAGCGGGCGGCGGATGTCCACGCGCTTGCCGGCCAGATAGATCTCGCCGGAATCCTTTTTGTCCATGCCGAAGATGGCCCGCGCCGTCTCCGTGCGGCCCGCGCCCACCAGCCCGGCGATGCCGAGGATCTCGCCCGCGCGCACGGAAAGGGAGATGTCCCTCACCTGCTTGCCGGCGTTCAAATGCTCCACGCGCAGAAGCTCCTCGCCCAGCGGCACGTGGATCTTGGGGAACTTCTCCTTCAGTTCGCGGCCCACCATGTAGCGGATGATCTCGTCGATGCTTACGTCCGCCACGTCCACGGCGGTGATGTTCTTGCCATCGCGCATGATTGTGGCGCGGTCGCAGACTTCCTTGACCTCTTCAAGGCGGTGGGAGATGTATATGATGGCCACGCCGCGTTCCTTGAGCATGCGGATGATGCCAAACAGCGTGTCGATCTCACGGTTGGTCAGCGGCGCGGTCGGCTCGTCCATGACGAGTATGCGCGCGTTGAGCGACAGCGCCTTGGCCACTTCCACCATCTGTTTGTGGGCCACGCCAAGGTCGCGGATGAGGGAATGGGCGTTGATCTCCACGCCCAGATCGTCCAGCAGCTTCTGCGCCTCGCGGTACATGGCGCCCCAGTCCACCATGAGGGGATTTTTCATGATCGGACGGCCCATGAAGATGTTTTCCGCCACGGTGAGCTGCTCGGTGAGGTTCAGTTCCTGATAGATGATGGAGATGCCCAGTTTCTGCGCGTCGGCCGAGGAGCGGATGTCCACTTCCTTGCCGTCGATGAGGATCGCGCCCTCATCCTTGCTGTACGCGCCGGAAAGCACCTTCATCAGCGTCGATTTGCCCGCGCCGTTCTCGCCCAACAGGGCGTGGACCTCGCCCTTGCGCACGGACAGGCTCACATGGTCGAGCGCCAACACGCCGGGGAAGCGCTTGACGATCTCGCGCATTTCCAGAAATTCTGCCACGGCGTTTCCTCCCTTCCACGCGCGGGAAGAGCCCGCGCTTTGTATGCGTTGTGCGGCGACACATGCCGCGCCGCCGCACAACAGGCGGGAAAGCCCGCGCGAAGGATGCGCTTCGCCGGGCCTTCCGCGTTTCCCGCAGTCAGGCGGGTGTGCTGTTGCTTACGCCTCGGGCAGGAACTCATCGACCAGCGTGATGTCCACGACGGTGGTCTCCGCCTCGATGACCTTCTCCTCGCGCTCCACGCCGTTGATGGCGTCGATGATGGCCTGCACGGCGTTGGCGCCGATGGCGACCGGGCCGCAGTCCAGGGTGGCGTCCAGCTCGCCGGCCTTCACGCTCTCAAGGGCGTTGGGGTTGCCGTCGAGGCCGACCACGATGATGTCGTCGCGGCCGAGCTGCTTGCAGGCCTGCACGGCGCCCAGCGCCATTTCGTCAGACAGGCCGTAGATGACGTTGATCTCGGGATGGGCCTGCAGCATGTCCATGGCGGCGTTCATGCCGGTCTCACGGACCCAGTCGCCCGGCTGGGTGGCGACCACTTCGATGCCCGGATAGGCCTCGGCGGCGCGGTCCACGAAGCCGCCCATGCGCTGGGTGGTGAAGTCAGAGGGCAGGCCCTCGATGATGGCGACCTTGGCTTCGCCGCCGGTCTGCTCGTTGACCCAGTCGGCGATCTTGGCGCCGCCGCCGTACTGGTTGTAGCCGGAGTAGGCGTACACTTCCGCGCCTTCCAGCTCGGTGATGGTGTTGAACATGACCACCGGGATGCCGGCCTCATTGGCCTTCTGGATGCCGGGGATGAGGGCGTCCAGGTTGATGCCGCAAACGGCGATGCCGGCCACGCCGCGGGTAATCATGTCCTCCATCATGGACATCTGGGTGGCGTAGTCGTCCTCGGTCGGCGGGGACATGACCAGGAGGTCATAGCCGTTGGCCTCGGCAACGGGGGTCGCGCCCTCGATGCAGCTGGCATAGAAGGGGCTGGTCATGGCCGGCGGCAAAAAGCCGATCTCGGCGGCCATGGCGGTGGAACACAACAGTGCCAGAGCAAGGATCAGGACAAGTACTTTCTTCATAATGGACACTTCTCCTCCTGTTTTTTCGCATGTTTCCATGCTGTTGAACCAAATTATAAAACATTTGTCGCCCTTTGTCAAGGGAAAACGTTAGCGATTTATCGATATGCGCCTATTTTCATGGGGAAACGGGCAGAAAATATTTACTTTCCGCCCCTGTTCTGGTATACTGCACACAGGAGGGAGGGAGCGCGCATGCCCAAGGTCAGCGTCATCGTAACGGTCTACAATGTGGAAAACTACCTTCCGCGCTGTCTGGACTCGCTTTCCGCGCAGACATTGGAAGACATCGAGCTTCTGCTGGTGGACGACGGCTCCACCGACCAAAGCGGTCGCATCTGCGACGAATACGCGAAGGCGAACGCGAACGCCCGCGTCATCCACAAGGAAAACGGCGGCGTCTCCTCGGCGCGCAACGCCGGGCTGGACGCAGCCACGGGCGACTTCATCGGCTTTGTGGACAGCGACGACTTTATCGAGCCGGAGTGCTTCGCCCGCGCTTACGGCGCCGCCATGCGCACCGGCGCGGACGTGGTCTGCTTCGGCTTTGCCAGCGTCTGGGGCGACGAGGCGGTGATGAAGGTGGTCGGCGGCGAAGAAACGCTCTTTGACGGCAACGACAAGGCCTTTACCGCCCTGTTCGACAAGCGCTTCAAGTACTTCTGTTGGGACAAGCTCTACCGCCGCGCCCTTTACGACGGCTTGCGCTACCCCGTGGGCCGCATCTACGAGGACGCCTACCTGCTGCCCGCGGTCATCTCCCGCGCGCAGAAACTGCTGATGCTGCCGGACGTGCTGTACTACTACCGCATGCGGCCGATGAGCATCACCCACACGCGCGACGGCCGCCTCAACCAGTGGCTGGAGGCCACCTCCCCGCTGGTGGAGCTGGCGAAGGAAAAGTACCCCCAATACCTGGACCTCGCCTGGGGGCGCTACAACATCATCCAGCTGCGCTCGCTGGACGCCATCTTCGAGTGCGACCGCTTCCGCAAACACCCCTGCTGGAAGTTCCAGTACCGCCTGTTGCGCAAGCGGCTGGGCTCGCTGCTCTTTCAGCGCTGCCCGCAGGTGCGCCCCATGCGCCGCGTATACGCGCTGGCGGCGCTCTTGTGCCCCGATCTGGTGGCCGCCTATGTGCGCCGCCGCTGCCGCCGCGACCGCGGCATCCTTACTTATGAACACTAGGAGGGCCATGCCCCATGGCTGAAACCTCTGCGATCAGCGTCATCGTGCCGGTATACAATGTGGAACAGTACCTCGGGCGCTGCCTGCGCTCGCTCACCGACCAGACCGCCCTTGCGCGCATGGAGATCGTACTCGTGGACGACGGCTCCACCGACGGCGGCGGGCGCATGTGCGACGAATTTGCCGCGAGCCGCCCGGATGTGCGCGTAAAAGTCGTCCACCAGAAAAACGGCGGCCTCAGCGCCGCGCGCAACAGCGGCATGCGCGTTGCCAGCGGCGAGTACTTCCTCTTTGTGGACAGCGACGATTTCATCCGCCGCGATGCGGTGGAGATCGTCCTCAAATATCTGGACGAGGGCGCGGAGGGCGTGTTTCTGCGCCTGGCCAACGTCTACGGCGACGAGGAGGTCAGCGCCCCGGACGCGCCGGAGACGCTCTTCCTCGAAGGCCCGGAAGTCCACCGCGCCCTGCTTTTGCACACCTGTGGCATCCTCGAAAACGCCCCCAAGGCCTACCGCCGCGACATCGTCGGCGACACGCGCTTCCCCGTGGGCGCTGTCTGCGAGGACGTGCCCTTTCTCTTCCACGTGCTGTGCCGCCTGCGGCGCGCGGTCATCCCCGCCCCGGCGCTGTACTTCTACCGCCTGCGCCACGGCAGCATCATGCACACGCTGCGCCCGGAACTGCTGGATGAGCGCGTGTCCGTCCACGAGGAGGCCGAGCGCCTCACCGTACAGACCTGGCCCGAACTGCGCGAGGTGGCGCAAGCGCGCACGCTGTACATGCGCCTGTTCATCCTAAACGACATGATGGACTGCCCCGGCATGGGCGACAAGGCCTGCTTCCGCCGCCACGTCAGGGCCCTGCGCGGCCAACTGGGCGCGCTTTTGAAAAACGGCGAGCGCCGCTGGCTGCCGCCCTCGCGCAAGGTCTACGCCGTGCTTCTCTGCCTCTGCCCGCCGCTGGCGCGCCTTTTGCACCGCCGCCGCGCCGGGCGCGGAAAGGGGGCGGCGTAAATGGAAGTCAACATCAGCGCCATCATCCCCGTCTACGGCGTGGAGGACTATCTGCCGCGCTGTCTGCGCTCTTTGGAGGAACAGACCATCTTTGACCGCCTTGAGGTCATCCTCATCGACGACGGCTCGCCCGACCGCTGCGGCGCCATCTGCGACGAATTTGCCGCCCGCCACCCGCGGAACGTGCGCGTCATCCACAAGGAAAACGGCGGCGTCTCCACGGCGCGCAACGCCGGGCTGGAAGCGGCCACGGGCAACTACTATCTGTTTCTCGACAGCGACGATTTTCTGCGCGAGGACGCCTGCGAGATCCTCACCAAGGCCGCGCAGGAGAGCCGCGCCGACCTTGTCATCTTCCGCGAACTGGAAGTTTACGACGAGGAGATCCGCCGCCTGCCCAGCGCCCACACGCCGCGCCGCATCCTCGGCAACAAGGCCATTTTCCACGCGCTGGCCGGCCGCGAACAGGGCATGACCGAGGTGGTCAGCGACAAGCTGGTGCGCGCCGCGCTCTTTGAGGGGCTGCGCTTTCCCGTGGGCATGAAGTGCGAGGACGCCTTCGTCATGGCCTCGCTGGCAGCGCGCGCCGGATCGGCGCTGGTGCTGGGCGACGTGCTGTACTTCTACCGCCAGCGCCCCGGCAGCACCATGCGCACCCGCGGCGATTCCATGGTGGACGACCGCGTGGCCGCCCATGAGGAGATCGTGCGCATCGCCCGCAAGTCCTACCCCGAATCGCTGGAGGCGGCCAAGGCGCGCGCCTACCACATCCGCATCGTCTGCCTGAACAACATCCTCGATTGCCCGCACTACCGCCGCCTGCCCACCTGGAAGCGCCACATCCGCGCCTTCCGCGAGCGGCTGCCCGACCTTCTGCGCACGAAGCATTCCTTCTGGCTGCCGCCGCACCGCAAGCTGTACGCCATCATCCTCTGCATTTGCCCGGACGTGGCCCTCGTCTACGAGCGCATCCGCTACCGCCAGCGGCGCAGGCACGTGATCTACAAAAAATAGCTCTTCTCATGCGCCCGTCCTTTGCGGCGGGCGTTTTTCTTTTCTTCCCGTTTCTTAAAGCGCCCAAGACACATGCCGCCCCGCGCCGGGAAAACCGCACCCAAACTTTTACCCCCGGCAAAAATTTGCCAGACACGGAGCATACGCACGGCCCTTACAATGGACACGTCCCCCGGAAAACCAAGGAAAAAGGAGAATGTGCCCATGAAAAAGCTCACCGTCCTCCTGGCGCTCGCGCTGAGCGTCCTCCTCCCGGCGCTGGCTGTGGCCGAAGAAGCCGAGCCGACGCCCGCCCCCGTCCCCGCCGGGGCGATCATGGCCTACGCGCAGGTGTACGAGCCGGAGACCTCCTTCGTGCTTTCCTCCACCGTAGCCTGGAACGCCGACGCCAGCGTACTCGACGTGGCCAACGCGGATGTCCGCCCCGCCACTGCCCTTGTTTATATGGACGCCGGCCTGCGCGTGCTGGACGCCGCCGGCAACGTCATCGCCGGATCCCTCGACGAGTACGTGGCCGCCACCGCCGGCACCATCATCCCGGCGCTGTACGTCTCCGACGCGGAGACCGCCGCGGCGCTGAAGTTCTACCTCATCGAGTCCGGTCTGGGCGACGTGTTCGTGGCCGCCTCCCATGAAAACGCGGCGCTGGTCAAGGACGTTGCCGACCTCAACCCCGTGCGCGGCCTCATCGACTTCCGCGACCTCACCGAAGCCGACGAGGACACGCTCAATGAGATCATCGCCACCACCAACGGCAGCCACGCCAAGGTCTGCCTGATCCCCGAGCAGATCGCCACCGAGGAAAACGTGCAGTACCTGCAGGGCCGCTGCTCCACCGTGTGGGTGGCCACCTCCTCCACCGAGGCGGCGCTGCTCACGCAGTACACCAACGGCGCCAACGGCGTGCTGGTGGACGACTATCAGGCCGCCATCGACGGACTGGGCTTCTTTGCCGACAGCGCGCCCTCGCTGCTGCGCCCCTCGCTGATCGTCGGCCATCGCGGCATGCCCAGCGAGTACGTGGAGAACACCACCCTCTCCGCCATCGGCGCCTGCACCGCCGGCGCGGACTCCATCGAGAACGACATCCACCTCACCGCCGACCGCGAGATCATCATCAACCACGATGAATCCCTCGCCCGCCTCTTTGGCCGCGAGGACATCGAAAACCTCAACATCCTCTCCCTGAACGAGATCCTCGCCATGCCCTTCATCAACGAGGGCGAGGAGGGCGTGCAGGCCGCCAACAACCAGAGCGCGGACGAGTCCCGCTACGGCTACATCCGCTACCTGTCCTCCCAGCGCATGCCCACTTTGCGCGAGTTCTTCGAGCTGTTCAAGGACAGCGGCGTGGTGCATGATACCGAGATCAAGACCAACGACCCCGCCATCGTCATCGCCCTGCACAACCTCGTGGATGAGTACGACAACTTCGGCGAAGTGTTCACCATCTCCTTCAACGTCAACATCCTCGAGGAAATGTATGCGTCCTGGCCGGAGATGAGCGTCGGCGCGCTGGGCATGGAGGGCTACGCCGATCCCGAGTCCAACCTGCCCATGTACGAGTCCTACGGCGAGATGATCGAGAGCGGCGAAGCCACCGTGGAAGAGTGCGTGGCCATGCTCTACGCCGAACTGGACAAGTGGAACGCCACTTACAACCCCGCCAGCGGCTTCTCCTACGACGTGGTCTCCGCCGGCCGTCACCGCGGCCTGACCGTGTGGCCGTGGACCTACAACGACGCCGCCGCCTTCGCCGAAGCCTACCTGAACGGCATCTACGGCCTGACCACCAACTTCGCCTGGTGGGCGAGCGACTTCATCGTCGATATCGACGCCGCTGACGCCACCATCGCCGTGGGCGGCGAGCTGCCCGCCCCGACCGTCACCACCCAGAACGGCGAGCAGGTGACCGTGGACGGCCTCGAAGCCATCGTCGTGGGCGGCGCGCTGGACAGCGAGGGCGAGGCGCTGGTCATCTACCGCCTTGCGCAGGAACTGGTCATCGACGGCGCTTCCTACGGCGAATACTTCCTCTACTCCAACCCCTTCACCGTCACCGTAACGGCGGCGTAAGGCCAAACGACGGCCCGCGCGCAGGGCATGCTCCCCGCGCGCGGGCCAAATTTTTTTCCGGCGGCGTTTTTCACCCTTTTCTTCTTGAAAAACCATGGCGTTCGATGTATGATATAAAAGGGAAAATCATGCAGGAGGTCGTTTCACCATGAGCATTCGCAAAGTACCCTTCGGCACTCTGGAGAGCGGCGAAGCCGCCGATCTCTACATCCTCACCAACGCGACCGGCGCTTCCGTGGAGATCACCAACTACGGCGGCATCATCCGCGCCATCAACGTGCCCGACCGCGAGGGCAAGCTGGGCAACGTCGTTCTCGGCTACAGGGACGTGTCCGGCTATCAGCCCGTGTGCGGCTATCTGGGCGCGCTCATCGGCCGCGTGGGCAACCGCATCGCCGACGGCAAGTGTGTCGTGGGCGGCAAGGAACTGACGCTGGCCAAAAACGAGGGCGGCGTCACCCACCTGCACGGCGGCAACGTCGGCTTCGACCGCAAGCTGTGGGACGTGACCCCCATCGAGGGCATCTGCGAGGACAGCCTCATCCTCAAGTACACCTCCCCGGACGGCGAGGAGGGCTACCCCGGCACCCTGAAGGTCATGGTCACCTACACCTTCAACGATTACAACGAGCTTTCCATCCACTACGAGGCCGTTTCCGACAAGGACACCCTCTGCAACCTCACCAACCACACCTACTTCAACCTCGCGGGCGAGGGCAGCGGCACCATCGAGGATCACGTCATTGAGATCAACGCCGACACCTTCACCGTCGTTTCCGACAAAAAGTGCATCCCCACCGGCGAGATGCGCCCCGTGGGCGGCACGCCCTTTGACCTGCGCGAGCCCAGGCGCATCGGCGACGGCATGGCCCTGACCGACAAGGACGAGCAGCTCACCTACGGCAACGGCTATGACCACAACTTCAACCTCAACGCCAGCGACGATGACGAGCTGACCTTCGCCGCCGAAGTGAGCGAGCCCACCACCGGCCGCGTCATGCAGGTGTACACCGACATGCCCGCCATGCAGTTCTACGCCGGCAACGGCCTTGAGAGCATCCATCCCGGCTCCTGCGGCCGCAACTACCACAAGCACGAGGGCTTCTGTCTGGAGACGCAGTTCGCGCCGGACTCCATCAACCACCCCGAGTTCCCGGACAGCGTGCTGTACGCCGGCGAGAAGTACGACTACACCACCATCTTCGCCTTCATCGTGGACGGCGAGGAGGAATAACGTCGCCTTGGGGGAGGCGCGCGCTATGCGCCTCCCCGTTCTGCCCATCTGACCGCAAAGGAGTTTTGCCCCCATGGAAGTCCGCACCCGCTTCGCGCCCAGCCCGACCGGTTATCTGCACCTGGGCGGCCTGCGCACGGCGCTTTACACCTATCTGTTCGCCCGCCGCAACGGCGGCAAGTTCATCCTGCGCATCGAGGACACCGACCAGGAGCGCGAAGTTCCCGGCGCGGTGGAAAAGATCTACGCCTCGCTGGCCGCCGCCGGCCTTTCCTACGACGAAGGCCCGGACGTGGGCGGCGAGTACGGCCCCTACATCCAGACGCAGCGGCGCGACCTCTACCTGCCCTATGCGCAGGAACTGGTCAGGCGCGGCGGCGCCTACTACTGCTTCTGCACCAGGGAGCGGCTGGACGAGGCGCGCGCGCAGGCGGAGAAGGAGGGCAAGACCTTCAAATACGACAAGCACTGCCTGCATCTCTCCCCGGAGGAGGTCAAGCGCCGCATCGAGGCGGGCGAGCCCTACGTCATCCGCCAGAACGTGCCCACCGAGGGCAAGGCCGGTTTTGACGATCTGCTCTACGGCCACGTGGAGGTGGACTGCTCCACCCTCGACGACAATGTACTCATCAAGGCCGACGGCCTGCCCACCTACAACTTCGCCAACGTGGTGGACGACCACTTGATGGCCATCACCCACGTCATGCGCGGCACGGAGTACCTCTCCAGCGCGCCGAAGTACAACCTGCTCTACGAGGCCTTTGGCTGGACGCCGCCGACCTACATCCACCTGCCCGTGGTCATGCGCGACGCCACCCGCAAGCTCTCCAAGCGCTACGGCGACCCCTCGTTTGAGGACCTGCTGGACATGGGCTATCTGCGCGACGCCATCATTAACTTCATCGCCCTGCTCGGTTGGAGCCCGCGCAGCGAGCGCGAGTTCTTCACGCTCAAGGAGCTGGAGGAGTGCTTCGATGTCGAGGGCCTCAACAAGTCGCCCTCCATCTTCGACATGGACAAACTGACGTGGTTCAACGCCGAATACATGCGCAAGCTGTCCCCCGAGGCGTTTTACGAAGTGGCCAAGCCGTGGATGGCGAAGGTGCTGGACCCCGAGCGCTTTGACCTCAAGCGCCTTGCCGAACTTTTGCAGGCGCGCACGGAGGTTTTGAACCGCATCCCCGGCATGATCGGCTTCCTTGCCGAGATGCCGGAGTTTGAAAACGACCTCTACACCCACAAGAAGATGAAGACCACCCCCGAGATCGCCAAACAGGCGCTCATGGCGGTCAGGCCGGTGCTGGAGGGCGTCAAGGACTGGACGGAGCAGGGCCTGCACGACGCGGTGATGGCCTTCATCCCCGAAACGGGCCTCAAAAACGGCCAGGTGCTGTGGCCGCTGCGCATCGCCATTTCCGGGCTGGCCTCCACGCCGGGCGGGGCGTTTGAGATCGCCTACCTGCTGGGCCGCGAGGAGACGCTGCGGCGGCTGGACCGCTCGCTCGCAAAGCTGTGATGAAGACCGTCTGGCCGGATTACGACCGCTCCATCCTCTCCACGCTCAGCGCGCTGACGGGCTACTTTGGCGTGCCGCTTCCCTATCCGCCGCTCAAAGAGCTTGCGCCGTTTCTGGATACGAAGCCGCGCCACGTGATGCTGCTGTTGCTCGACGGCATGGGCGGCTATCCGCTCAGGACCATCTTGCCGGAAACGTCCTACCTGCGCGCGCACGAGATCGCCACCGTCACCAGCATCTTCCCGCCCACCACGGCGGCGGCGACCACGGCCTATTACTGCGGCCAATCGGCGCTGGAGAGCGGCTGGCTGGGCTGGCACCTCTACATGAAGGAGTTCGCCAGCGACGTCATCGCCTTCAAGCGCGCGGACTACTACACCGGCCACGTCCTCACCGGCCCGTTCCCGGCGGGGGAACTCATCCCCTACGAGACGGTGTTCGAGCGCATGAAGGGCGTCTGCGGCACGCACACGCTCTACGCCTTCGATTCCTACTCCGAGCATGGGGCGGACTTCCGCCACCGCGTGTCCTCGTTCGCGGACGTTGTGCAAACGCTGAAAATGATCTCGCGCGGCGATGAAATGTCGTTCACCATCGCCTACTGGAACCAGCCGGACGCGAAGATGCACCGCTACGGCATCACCGCGCCGGAGACCGCCGCCGAGTTCCGCGCGCTGGACAGGCAGCTGAGCGCCCTGCACGGGCAGTTGCGCGACACGCTGCTCGTCATCACCGCCGACCACGGCATGATCGACACCACCGGGGCTGTGGACATCGCCAAAACACCCGCGCTTCTGGAGCCGCTGGTGCTGCCGCCCTCCATCGAGCCGCGCGCGGCGGCGTTCCACGTGAAAAACCACCGCCGCGCCGCGTTCGAGGCGGCGTTTGCGGAAATTTGCGGAGAGGATTTCCGCCTCTTTTCCCGCGAGGAGGCGCTTTCAAGCGGCCTCCTGGGGCGGGGAACGCCGCACCCCAAGCTGGATGACTTCCTCGGCGACTATCTGGGCGTGGCCACGGGGCGGCGCTACTTCGCCTTTTCCCTGCCCGGGGAGAAGCCCGGGGACAGACTGATCGGACAACACGCCGGCCTCACGGAGGAGGAAATGCTCGTCTCCGTGCTGGCGGACAGGATGTGACCTATGAGAGACCAGGGTTTTTACGTGCAGATGCACCTGCACACCGCCGAATCCAGCCGCTGCGCCCGCGTGGGCGGGGCGGACATGGCGCGCGCCTGCAAGGAGGCGGGGTACGACCTCATCGTCGTCACCGACCACTTCTTCAACGCCAACACCTGCGTGCCCTACGACATGCCCTGGGACGAGCAGGTGAAGGGCCTCTTCGCCGGTTACCGCGCCGCCAAGGCCATGGGCGACCAGATCGGCCTTCATGTGCTGCCCGGCTGGGAGACCTACACCGACGGCCCCGAGTACCTGACCTACGGGCTGGGGGAGGAGTTTCTTCTCCACAACCGCGACATCGCCATTCTGCCGAAAAAGCAGTACCTGAAGCGCGTCCACGCCTCAGGCGGCTACATCACCCACGCCCACCCCTTCCGCGAGGCCAGCTACATCCCCCACTTCGACCCCGACCCCTTTGGTCTGGACGCGGTGGAGGTGTTCAACGGCCGCCACATGGACCCGCGCTTTGACGAAAAGGCCCGCGCCTTCGCCCAGCGCTACCACCTGCCCGGCACCGCCGGCGCGGACGCGCACAACACCATGCACATCTACGATGGCGCGATGCGCTTTTTCCACCCCGTATACACCTTCGAGGAAATTTTCGACGCCATCAAAAAGGGCGAATGCGAGATCGTCCCGCACCTGAGCGAGCGGGCGCTGTCGTTCTAGAAAGGCAAAGCAGGGCGCGACCCATTTCGGGCCGCGCCTTTCGCGTCTGCCGAAAGCCGGAAATATACTTATATTGACACAGTTCGTAAATCATAGTATAATACGGTAGGGCGCGCGCATACTATGCCCGGGGAGGTGTTGGCGTGGAATTTTTCGACTATCTTCTGGACACTTATGGCCGCAACGAAGCCATATTGTCCCGTGAGATCGCCTTCCAGGGGTATTCCGCGCCGTGGATCAAAAAGGCGCTGAAAAACCTCTGCGATGAAGGGAAGGTCGTCCGCTTTGAAAGGGGCGTCTACTACATCCCGGAGGACACGCCGCTTGGCCGCGGCAGGCTCGATCCCCGAAAGGTGATCGCCAAAAAGTATATTTGCGACGGCAGCGGCATCATTGGCTATTTTTCCGGCCTGACCTTTTTGAACATGTTGGGCCTCTCTTCGCAAATGCCAAACGTGCTGGAGCTTTACACCAACAAGGAGCCGTCGCGGGTCCGGGAAGTCCCCGTTGGCAGCCAGAGGGTGCTGTTGCGTCGGGCGCGGACCGCCATCGACAGCGACAACGCCGCGACGCTGAGCTTTCTGGAGCTGATGAACTTCACAGACGCCGCTTTCTACGACGCCGGCAAAAAAAAGACCGTCGCCGCGTACATCGAAGATAACGGCATCACCAGAAGCTCCATTGCCAAATACGCCCCCTGCTTCCCGGACAGGGCAATGCGCACTTTGGTGGAAAGCGGGGTCGTCTACGATGTTGCACGATGACAGAGGGCTGTTCCGGCAGGCCGTCCTTTTCGCTTCCGAAGCCCTGGGGATCGAGCCAGGCATTGTTGAAAAGGACTACTACGTCACGATGTTTTTGCGCGCGCTTTCCGCAAAGCTGCCAACGCTGGTCTTCAAGGGCGGCACGTCCCTTTCCAAGTGCTGCAAGCTCATCCAGCGCTTTTCCGAGGACATAGACCTCAATCTGGAGGGTGAAAAAAGGCCCTCCGAAGGGCAGCGCCGCCATTTGAAGGAAAGCATCGTTTCCACGATCGAAGAATTTGGCTTTGCGCTGCGCGATCCCGATCGGGTGATGAGCCGCCGCGATTACAACCGCTACGTCATTGATTTTCCGTCGGCCTTTGATTTCGCCGCGCTCAAGCCCGTCCTGATCGTGGAAACTTCCGTCTTCCTCCGCGCGTATCCCAGCCGGAAAATGGAGGCCGCCAGCCTTGTCTACGACTGCCTGAAGCGGGAAGGCAGAAGCGACCTCATAGAGCGGTACGCCCTGGAGCCGTTCGCGCTCAACGTTCAGGCCGTCGAGCGGACATTCCTTGACAAACTGTTCGCGCTCGGCGACTATTGCCTCGCCGGCAAGGTGATGGAACACTCCCGCCACCTCTACGACCTGTACAAATTGTCGGCGGTCGTAGCGATCGACGAACCCTTGAAAGCGCTGTTCAAAGCCGTCCGCAAAGAGCGCAGCGCGCACCCGGCCTGCCTGTCCGCGCAGGAGGGCGTGGATCTCAAGGCATTGCTGCAAACCATCGTGCGCGAAGACGTTTACCGAAGCGATTATGAATTGGTCACGGCGAAGCTGCTCTTTGAACACGTCCCCTACGAAAATGCGGCCAGCGCCTTGCAAAAGATCGTGGACAGCGGCTTGCTGGACGCATAGCCGAACAGCGCCCGTTCCCGGACATCGCCGCGCGTGTGAACGCCGGGGGTTGTCCGTAGTCCGAGGCGCGACGGAGAGCCGTCGCTCTATTTTTTGATGTACACATCGTGGATCTGCTTCACTTCCAAAGCGATGGATGGCGGCAATGCTTCGAGGAGCTTTTTGTAGGTCTTGCGCGTATAGCGGATCTTGATCAGATCGCTGCTCGGCGCGACCTGATTGATCTGGGTCAACTCCTCATCGGTGAGCCGCCTGTTCGTAAAAACAAAAAAGTTTACTTTATAAGCGGCGAACATGTTGCCGTGCATATAGTAGGCGTACTGTATCCTTGGATAATTGGAATATTGTATCCGCATCCCCTTTCTGAACAATGGTTTGTACAGCACGCCATCCCGGTCGAATGTCAACATCAAACACCAGCGTTCTGTGATGCAGCAGGAAATCACAACAGAACACATCATCAGAAGCATAAACCATATGCCTAAAGGATCATGAAGCCATATAAACCCAGATATTAAAACCATCACCGCATGGTAAACAAAATAAGTATATACGAGGACCTCATTGGCAAATACGGTACATTTTTTCATGATTGCACTCCTTATCGGGGCAATTTGCAGGATGTTGGCGAAGCGGGCGGACGGGCAAGCGTTGGCAAAGCCCGCGTGCCTTGTCCGCGCCCCGGTCGCGCCCTATTCCTCGATCACTTCCAGCGTCTCCCCGGTTTCCAAATCGTAAAGCACCGCTCCGGCGAACAGGCCGTCGCTGGTCGCGCTCACCATTTCGTAGCTGGCCAGCACACCCTCCGGCATGACCTGTATGTCGTACAGCCAGTAGATGTCGCTGCCCGTGCTTGCCTGCCACAGCACTTCGCCCGCGCTGGAGATGGCCACCGGCTCCGGGCCGTAGTAGCCGCCCGCGTAGATGGTGCCGTCCGCGCCCACGGCGTGGGTGATGCTGCCGCCGAGGTTCACCTGTTCGCTGCCCACGCGCCAGACCTCCGCGCCGCTGGCGGGGTCGATGGCCGTAAGCCCGTCGCCGTAGGCGTAGAGCATCACCAGCGGCCGCGCCGGCGTGCCGGCGAAAAAGCCCTCCACCAGCGCCAGCTCTGTGCGCTGGGCGCAGACAAGTTCCTTCCGCCACAGGGGCGCGCCGCCAAAATCGTAGCCCGTGGCGCGCACGGCCTCGCTGCCCCCGGCCTCGCCGTATTCGATGACCACGCGCACGTTCCCCAGCTGCCCTTCTTCGGCCACGCGGTCGTAGACCGCTTCCACCGCGACGCTCTTTTCCAGATACTGGCAGAGGATGTAGCCCGTCTGCCCCTGATAGGAACAGGCGATGAAGCCGTTCGCGGCGAGGGCGCAGTTCGTCACCTCCGCGCCCAGCGGCACCTGCGCGAGCCGCGCCGCCTTCGTGGAGGCCGTGGCGCGCAGGGACACCCACTCCCGGCAATCGACCACGCGCATGCGCGCCGCTTCCTCGCCCGGAGCCAGCGCGCTCAAGTAGTCGCTGAGGATATAGCCCGTCTGCCCCGCGTAGGTGCAGCAGGTGAAGGCGTCCGAGACCGCCACGCAGTCCGTCACCCGCGCGCCCAGCGGCACCTGCGCAAGCCGCGCCGCCTTGGTGGAAGGCGTGGCCCGCAGGGACACCCAATCGTTGCACTTGACCACGTAGCGCACGCCGTCCTCCGCCGCCGCCACGGCAAACAGGCAGCACAGCGCCGCCAGCAGGCAGGCCAGAAAACGCTTCTTCATCCATATCCCTCCCGCAAAACAAACCATCTTCCGCGAAACGGCTCTAAAGCGCCCCGTACTCCGCCTCCCGCGCCGCCCACTTTTCCAAAAACGCCTCGCCCTCCGGGTCGGCGGCGATCAGGCGCACCGCCTCGCGCACGGCGCGCACAAACTCCGGGTCGAGCCCGCGCGTGCCAGAGCGCGAAAGCGGACACATGGCGCGGGCGCGCACGTCCATCTTCACGCCCCAGCCGTGTTTCTTCTTCACCGGCGTCAGCGGGAAAATACGGCAGGCCAGCGGCCTTTCCTCCCGCGCGCAGGCGCCCTCGCAGGTGTAGATGGGGGCAAAGTCCCCGCCCGCGCCGGGCAAAAGCGCCTCCTCGCCGGGAAAGAGGTACATGCCGCCCTGCCCGTCCTCGTCCGGCTGACAGCAGGCCGCGCCGCAGAGCTGGCCGCAGTCGCTTCGCAGGGGCGTCCGCTCGCCGATGAGGGCGCGCGCCCGCAGCACCGTATCCTTATCCATCCGTTTCCCTTCCTGTTCCGCCTTTTTTGCAATGATACCATGCGGAAATTGTAAAGTCAACCGTTCGGCCCTTGCTTTTTGGCCGCCAACGTTGTATAATGGGCGTGTCACAATACAAGGAGGTGTATTTCCCATGGCATATGTTATCAGCGACGATTGCATCGCGTGCGGCGCGTGCGCGGAAGAGTGCCCGGTCTCTGCCATCTCTGAGGGCGACGGCAAGTACGTCATCGACGCGGACACCTGCATTTCCTGCGGCGCCTGCGCTGGCACCTGCCCCGTCTCCGCCCCCCACGAGGCGTAAGACCACCCCGCCATCCGGCAAGAACCCGTCTCCTTACCCTTGGGAGGCGGTTTTTTTCTGCCTGTCGGTTTATGACGAAAATCCGGCATTAAACGTATATCTTTCCCCCGGGGCAGGGAAGGCGCGGCGCGCGCGCGAAGTAATAGGCGGACAGTTCTGCCCAAAATGCGGTCTTTGGAGGCGATGACGATCACGCGCGCGCATTTGTTCTGGCGGCGGACGGCGGCGGCCCTTGTGGCGCTGGCGCTGTTTTTGTGCTGCTTTCCCGCGCCGGAGGCTGCGCTGGCGGCTTCGGACGGCATGGTGCGCGTGCGCCTCACGCGCCTTGGCGCGCGCTCCAGCCTGTCCTTCACCACCACCTGCGCCTATTATGTGGACGGCAACACCGCCCGCGCCATCCCCGCCGGCGCACAGGCCACGGTGGAGGCCACGGGCGGGCAGCTCTACCTGACGGTGAACGGCTCGCTGACGGCGCTGGGCGCCTCCTGCACGCTCGCGCGCGGCGAGGGCGGCGCGCGGGGCATCCGCTTCACCTCCCCCTCCGTCTCCGGGCTCTACTGCGGCGACCTCATGCTCTCCGTTTCCGGCGGCAGCATCGTTCCCATCTTGCGCATCTATATCGAGGACTATCTCTATGGCGTGGTCGGCTACGAGATGTCCGCCTCCTGGCCGCTGGAAGCGCTCAAGGCGCAGGCGGTGGCGGCGCGCAATTACGCGCTGCGCTGCATGTCCACGCGCTCCTCCAACGCCTATCACATGGTGGACACCGCCTCCGATCAGGTCTTCCGCGGCTACGAAGGCTCGAGCAGCGTCATCCAGGCCGTGGACGAGACGCGCAACATGGCCCTCTATGCCGGTTCCGCCATCGCCTCCTGCTATTACAGCGCCAGCAACGGCGGGCAGACCGAGGCCACGCGCAACGTCTGGGGCGGAAACCTCTCCTACAGCACCGTCAAGGACGACCCCTACGACCTTGCCAACCCCTCGGCCACGGTAAAGACCGCCGCCATCCGCCGCGACGCCACCGGTCTGGACGAGCGCCTCATGCAGGCCCTGCGGCAGGGCGCGGGCGGGGCGGAGATCGCCGCCATCCTCGATATCGAGCCGCATTCGCCCAAGTACGCCGCCCCCAGCCGCCTGTATACCAAATTGCGCTTCACCGTGGAGACGGTGGACGCCCGGCGGTTCAGCGTGGACGTGGACACCTACGGCGCGCTGGAGGCGTGGTACGGCCTGAGCATCAATTCCTCCAGCAACGAGACGGTCTATGTCGAAGAAAGCGCGGACGGCTTCACCATCGCCTTCCGCCGCTGGGGCCACGGCGTGGGCATGAGCCAGCGCGGCGCGCAGACCATGGCGAAGCAGGGCATGTCCTTCCGCGACATCCTCTCCTTCTACTACCCCGGCACGCAGCTGCGCACCCTCTCGCTCACGGACACCACCGGCAGCGGCCTGCACGATGGCGGCGCGGCGGACACGCCGCTGGGGCAGGTGGTCTGCCTTGCCGGCGCAACGCTGCACGAAAGCGCCTCCACCGCCTCCGCCGCCGTGGCGACCGTGCCCGCCGGGGCGCTGGTCAATGTATATCAGGCGGGAACGGAGTGGTCGTATCTCGGCTATGGCGGCCTGCGCGGCTGGGGGCAGACGGCCCTGTTCGCGCTGCCGGGCGCGACGGCCACCCCCGCGCCCACAAGCGTTGCCGGACGCCGCGCCGTGGTGACCATGGCCTACGAGGACGGCCGCCTCTACCTGCGCTCCGGCCCCTCCACGGACACCCCCGCCGTGACCACCGTGCGCCACGGCGACGTGGTGACCGCCTACGCCGAGACCGGCGAATGGACGGCGGTGGAGACCGCCAAAGGCCAGCGCGGCTACTTAAAGAGCAAGTATCTGGTCTACGAGGCCGAGCCGACGCTCATCCCCGTCACCCCCTCGCCCTCGCCTTCTCCCTCGCCCACGCCCACGCCCACCGCCACCGCCACGCTGCTGCCGTGGCCGACGGCCAGCGCTTCCCCCGCGCCCACCGCCACGCCGCCGTGGGCCACCGCGGCCCCGACGCCGAGCGTGACCGCCGCGCCGACGCCCACCGCGACCCCGTCGCCCACCCCGTCTCCCACCGCGACCCCGACATCCACGCCGTCCTCCGCGCCCACCGCCTCCGCAACGCCGCTGGCGGAGCGCCCCTACGGCGCGTTCGCGCGCGTGGCCTATATGGACGGCTTTGCGCAGCTCACCCTGCAGGTCGGGCCCGCCCTCGACGCCGCCCCCGTGGCCCCGCTCGCGGACGGCGACTATGTGGAGATCCTCCACAGCGAAGACGGTTGGGCGCGCGTGCAGACGCGCGGCGGCGACATCGGCTACGTGCAGGAATACTACCTGCGCCGCCTCGACGGCATCGTCGCCCTGCCCTCGGCCACGGCGGCGACGCCCACCCCCGCCCCCACCGTATCCGACGTGCCGCTGTCCACGCCCACCCCCGCGCCGACGAGCGCCCCCACCGCGACGCCGACAAGTGCGCCGCAGAGCGGTTCCCTCGCCCGCGTGGCCCTTTCCTCCGCCTCCTCGCGGCTCAACCTGCGCGCCGCCCCCTCCACCAGCGCCGCCATCGCCGGGAAACTTGCCCATGGCGAGATCGTGCGCGTGCTGGCGAGCAACGGCACGTGGGTACAGGTCGAGACCGCCTCCGGCCTCACCGGCTTTGTCCAGTCCCGCTACCTGACCGATGCGGGCAACGTGACCATGCCGGCCGCCACGCCTGCCCCCACGGCGACGCCCACAAACGCGCCCGCCGGGGACGGCATGACGGCGCTGGAGGGCGAGGTCTACGCCGACATCTACGTCAGCGCCTCGGGCGGCTCGCTGCACGTGCGGCAGGGCCCGTCCACGCAGACGCCCAGCGTCACCACCGTCTCCCACGGCTCGTGGGTGCAGGTGCTGGCCGTGGGCGGCGAATGGGCGCGCGTGCGCACGCGGCGGGGCAACGAGGGCTATTTGAAGACCAAGTACCTCATCCGGCGCGACACCGCACCCGGGGAGAGCGCCATGGCGCAGGGCGCGGTGGTGCAGTGCGACCTGCGGGCTGTGGCGGCGCAAAACGCCCACGCCTATGCCGCCCCCGCGCGCGGCGCGGCGCTGGTGGCCACCATCCCGGCAGGCACGCCGCTCTACGTAAAGGCTTACAACGACGAATGGGCGCGCGTCGTCAGCGTCAGCGGCTCGAGCAGCGGCTATGTGCTGAAGGCGCACCTGAGGTCAGCATCATGAAAAAAACCATCTGTCTTTTGGCGGCGCTCTGCCTGACGCTCTGCGTCCTTCCCGCGCTGGCGCAGTCTGTGGACGCGCAAACGCAGCTTGCCGAACTGGGCTATCTGCGCGAGGGCGCGGAGGACATGGACACCGCCGTGCGCGATTTTCAGACCGCCAACAATCTGGAAGTCACCGGCGGGCTGGACGAGGCGACGCTTTCCGCGCTCGCCGATGAAAACGCGCTTTCCCGGCAGGCATATCTGCAGGCCCTTGCCGGGCGCTACCCCGCCGAGGGGCTCAAGAGCGGCGACACCGGCGAGGGCGTGCGCGACATGCAGTCCGCCCTGCGCGAACTCGGCTATTACGGGGGCGAGGCCGACGGCGTGTTCGGCGACGGCACGCGCCGGGCGGTGATGGCCTTTCAGACCGCCAACGGCCTTGCCGCCACCGGCGAGGCCGACCGTGCCATGCTGCTGCTTCTGCACGAGGGGCAGACCCTGACCTGGGAGGACTTCATCGCCGGCAAGCTCTGCCAGCGCGGCGATTCCGGCGTGGGCGTGCGCTCCTTGCAGCGGCGGCTCAAGCAGCTGGGCTATTACGAGGGCGAATGCACCGACGCCTTTGGCGAGGAGACGCAATTGGCCGTGCAGCGCTTTCAGGAACAGAACGGTCTGGAGGTCACCGGCGTGGCCGACGAGGCCACCTGCCGCCTGCTCTACTCCGGGGCGGGCGTGTCGCTTGCCGACGACGGCGTGCTGCGCGAGGGCGACGCGGGCGAGGCGGTCATCGAGCTGCGCCAGCTGCTCTATGCGCTGGGCTATTTGCCCACGGCGGACGGCGACCGCTTTGAGGCGACCACCTTCGTGGCGGTGACGCTCTGCCAGATCGCCAGCGGCCAAACGCCCACCGGCGAGGCCGACGAAGCGCTGCTGACCGCCCTGCGCGAGGGGGACGTCCCGCCGCTTGCCGAGGCGGGGGAGGCGCTGCGCGCCAATCTGGACGCCATGGGCGCGCAGGAGCTTTTGCAGGTGGCCGCCGTGGCCGGCGAGCTGCCCGGCCGCGCTTTCGAGGGCGGCGACGACCCCGCCTGCCCCGGCTTCTCCTTCGCGCAATACGCCTATGCCCGCGCCGGCGCGGGGCTGACCGAGCCGGGCCGCGTTTATGAGGAGGCTCTCGCGCAGGAAAACGACGCCACCATGCTGACGGGCGGCGAAGTCGTTCTCCTGCAGCGCAGCGATGGCAGCCTGTTGTTCACCATCGGCCTCGGCGGCACGCGCGTGGCCTACGCCGACGCGGCGACGGGCTTCGTCGTCTCCGGCGATCTATCTTCCATGGAGTATGTGAGCATCTATGTGTGGAGACCTTCCGCTCTCTGAACCGCTTCTGCCCGGCGAGCGGCTGGATGACCTGCAATGCGGCGGCTACCGCCTCATCCAGCGCCCGGACGCCTTCCGCTTCGGCACGGATTCGGTGCTGCTGGCGGACTTTGCCGCGCCCCGACCGCGCACGCGCGCCGTGGATCTGGGTTGCGGCACCGGGGCCATCGCCACGCTGATGGCCGCGCACGAGCCGGCGCTCTGCGTGGACGCGGTGGAATTGCAGCCGGACGTGGCGGACATGGCGCGCCGCAGCGTGCGCCTGAACCGTCTGGAAGATCGCGTGCGCGTCTTTGCCGGGGATATGCGCGACGCGCACGCCTTTCTCGGCCACGGTAAATACGCGCTGGCGGTGTGCAATCCCCCCTACGGGCGCGCGGGCGCGACGCTGCCCAGCCAAAACGAGGGCGTGCGCCTGGCGCGGCACGAATGCGACCTCGGCCCGGCGGACGTGGCCAAAAGCGCGGCGCGGCTGCTCAAAAACGGCGGGCGGCTGTGCGTGATCTTTCCCGCCCCGCGCGCGCTGGAAATGCTGCGCGCCATGGAGGACGCCGCCATTGCCCCCAAGCGCCTGCGCACCGTACACGGCATGCCGGGCCGCGCGCCGAAATTTCTGCTCATCGAGGGCGTGCGCGGCGGCGGGCCGGGGCTGCACTGGCTGCCGCCGCTGGTGCTGCGCGAAGCGGACGGCTCCTTCAGCGAGGAGTGGAAGCGCATCTACCGCGCGCAGTGAAAGGCGCGGCGTCTGCGGTAAGACAATACCCCCGGCCCGACGGCAAACGCGGCGCACAGGGCGCGTCCCCGCGTCTGCGGCGAGACACAGCCCACGGCCTGATGGCAAACGCGGCGCACGGGGCGCGTCCCCGCGTCTACTGCGAGACATTGCCCCGGCCCGACGGCAAACGCGGCGCACAGGGCGCATCCCGCGTCTGCGGCGAGACATCGCCCCGGCCCGACGGCAAACGCGGCGCACAGGGCGCGTCCCCGCGTCCGAGGCAAGACATCCCCCCTCCGGCGCGCCGTCCATCCGCGTCGCTCCCCCGCGACCGTCGCCCCAGCACCCCCGCCCGCGCTTTGTGAAACATTTGCGACCATATATGAAGAATTAACATCCGTCTGTTATACTTTCGACAGATATAGGCGCCGCCCCTGGCGCGTCCGGGGCGGCTCAAGATAGGAGATATGTCCGTGAAGAACCTGCTGGGAAACTCCAACAGCCTGCGCATACGCCGCTGTGTGCTGATCCTGTTGGACCTGGCGCTGCTCTACATAGCCGTCGAACTGGCGGTGGTGCTGCGCTACGACGGGGCCATCAGCCCCTCCATGCGCATGAAGCTGGACCAGCGCATCCCCCTGCTGATGCTGTTCTACACCGGGGCGCTGATGGTGGGCGGCGTGTACCACATGATGTGGCGCTACGCCGGGGCGCGGGAGCTGTTCCGCCTCATGTTCCTCTGCGCGGCCGCCACGGGCGCGGTACTCATCTGCAACCGCGTGTTCGCCTGGAAGATGCCGCGCTCGCTGTTTTCGCTGATCGGCATCTTTGATTTTCTGCTGGTGGGCGGCTCGCGCTTCGGCTGGAAGATCTGCCGCGAGGCCTATTTCGCCCGCCGCAGCGACCCGGAACACAACCGCGTGTTGATCGTCGGCGCGGGCGAGGGCGGCGCTTACGCGGCGCGCGCCTGTCAGGAGGGGCGGCACCTCTCCGGCGCGCCGGTGGCTTTCGTGGACGACAATCCCGAAAAGCGCGGCCTGCGCGTGTGCGGCATCCCCGTACTCGGCGAGGTGGAGGACATCCCCGACCTGGTCGAGAAAAAGGGCATCTCCGAGATCATCATCGCCATCCCCCGCATCAAGGGAAACCGCCTCAACGAGATCGTCTCCGTGTGCAAATCCACCAAATGCCGCGTGCGCATACTCGCCGACCCCGGCGGCATCAAGGAGCGGCCCGTGGACGGGCGGCAGGCCTTCCGCGAGGTCAACACCTCGGACTTTCTCTCCCGCGACGAAGTGACGCTGGACATGGACTCCATCCGCGGCTATCTGACCGGCAAGGTGGTGCTGGTCACCGGCGGCGGCGGCTCCATCGGCTCGGAGATCTGCCGGCAGGTGATGCGCTTTGGCCCCAAATTGCTCATCATCTTCGACGTTTACGAAAACTGCGCCTACGAGCTGGAATGCGAGCTGAAACAGAACTACGGGCCGGACTGCCCCATCCTCGTGCGCATCGGTACCATTTGCGACAAGGGCGGGCTGGACGCCATTTTTGAGGAATACAAGCCCACCATCGTCTTCCACGCCGCCGCGCACAAACACGTGCCGCTGATGGAGGAAAGCTGCGCCGAGGCGGTGAAAAACAACGTCTTCGGCACGCTCAACCTGCTCGCCTCCGCCTCGGAACACGGCGTTCAGCGGCTGGTGCAGCTCTCCACGGACAAGGCTGTCAACCCCACCAACGTCATGGGCGCCACCAAGCGCGTTACCGAAATGCTCATCCAGAGCTTCGCCCGCAACACGAAGATGCAGTGCGTGGCCGTGCGCTTTGGCAATGTGCTGGGTTCCCACGGCAGCGTCATCCCCCTGTTTGAATCGCAGATCAAGAACGGCGGCCCGCTCACGCTCACCCACCCGGACATCACCCGCTATTTCATGACCATCCCCGAGGCGGCGCAGCTGGTTTTGCAGGCCGGAGCGCTGGCAAAGAGCGGCGCCATCTACGTGCTGGACATGGGCGAGCCGGTGCGCATCAAGGACCTGGCTGAAAAGCTCATCCGCTTCTACGGCTACACCCCGGGCGTGGACATGCAGATCAAGATCACCGGCCTGCGCCCCGGCGAAAAGCTCTATGAGGAACTGCTCATGGACAAGGAGCGCGACGGCATGACCTCCACCGCCCACCACAAAATTTTCGTCGCCCCGCCCATCGTGGTGGACGACGAGGTCTTCTCCGCCCAGCTCGACGCCCTGCGCGAAGCCGCCCTGCGCGGCGGCAACGCCGAGGTGGTGGACAAGCTCCACGAGATCGTCGAGACGTACACGCCGGATGAAAGCGCCCGGCAGGCAGGGTAAGGCAAAGCGCCGGGCATGGAACTTTCTTCCCCGCCGCCGCGTCCAAGGGGCAAACGGCGCAAACGGAGGGATGTCCCATGCAGACTGCGAACGCCGCGCGCAAGCGACGCGCCCTTTTCGCGCTTCTGCTCTTGCTCGCCCTGTGCCTGACGGCCTGCGGGCAGGTCGGCGGCGTGGACATCGACCTTGGCCCCTCGCAGCGGTTCTCCGCCGAAGAACTGCGCGCGGGCGCGGAGACGGTGCTGCGGGAGTTTTTCTTCCAGTACGACGGCTGCGCGCTGGAAAAGCTCTATTACGAACAGGAGCTTTGCGACGCGGCGGCGGACGGCTATCTGGAAAACGGCCGCGGCGCGACGAACGGCGCGACGAAGGAAAACACGCTCGTGCTGCTTGCCGACTTCTCCGTCGGCCCCGAGCCGCGCGAGGACGGCTTCAGCCCGGACAGCCGCCACGCGGGCTGGAAGTTCATCCTCATCCGCGCGGACGCAAACAGCCCCTGGACGATCGATGATCAGGGCTACTGACCGCCCAAAAACAGCGCCGCCCTCCCCCGCCTTTGCGGATGGGAGGGCGGCGCCGCGCTTGCATGCTGCGCCCCTGCCATGGTATAATAGGGGCAGAAAGGGGGTGTGCGCATGTGTACGCAGGGTGAAGTGCGCGCCATCGTCGCCGACATGCGCACGCGGCTGGAGGGACTTTTCCAGCAGCAGCGGATCGACGCCATCCTCTTTGGCTCCTACGCGCGCGGAGACGCCGAGGACGGCTCCGACATTGACGTGATGTTCCTCGTGGACGCGCCGCGGCAGGACATCGCCCGCCAGCACTGGCGCATCGGCGAGGCCGCCGCGGAGATCCTGCTGGAGCGCGGCGTACTCGTCTCCCCGGTGGTGGAGGAGCGCGCCTACTACGAGCGCAACGCCGATGTCCTCCCCTTCTTCCGCAATGTTCGACGGGAGGGAGTTCCTTTCTTGACTTGACGATACGCGCCAACTGGTTTCCGGCGCGGAAGCGTTCTGGCAGAGTGTAAGTGCCTTTTTACAGCGGAAATACACGGACGCATGAAGAAAGCGCCGCCCTCCCCCGCCTTTGCGGATGGTAGGGCGGCGTTTCGCGCGCTCAGGAGCGCGAAGCGCGCGGCAGGGAGAGAATGGTGTAGGCCGTCACCGCCGTCAGCACGATCAGCGCGCCGATGATGCTCAAAACGCCGGGAAATTCCCCGAGAAAGAGGAAGCACCACGTGGGGTTGAGGATCGGCTCGATGTTGGAGACGATGGCCGCCGTCACCGGCGGCACGCCGCGGCGCATGCCGAGGCTGAAAAACAGGTAGCCCAGCGTCAGCGCCACGCCCAGGCCCAGCGCGGCGAGAAAGGGCGTTATGTCGGCAGACGCGCCCGGGTCGAAGGGAAGGTAGAGCGCCAGCACGGCGGTGGCGAGGTTGCCCTGATAGGAATAGCTCAGCGCGTCGCAGTCCGTCCTGCGCGCCGCGAGGTAGACGATGGCGAAGGTGAACGCCGCGCCCAGCGCCAGTACGTTTCCCAGCATGCCCTCGGGCGTCAGCCCTTCGAGGAAGCACAGCACCACGCCGGCGAGGATCACCGCCACGCCGGCCACGTCCAGCTTTGAGGGGCGCTTTTTGCGCACCACGGCCTCGAAGAGGATCACCACCACCGGCATGGCGTATTGCAGCACGATGGCGTTGGCGGCGGAGGTGTACTTGTTGGCGAGTATAAACAGCACCGAGGTAGCCATGACGCCGAACGCGCCCAGCCAGTTGCCAAAGGTGTTGGCGGGGCGAAAATCCCGGCGCGCCAGACCGAGGAAAACGGCGGCGACGAGGGCGCGCGCGCCGGCGATGGTCAGCGCGTTCCAGGGGATGAGGCGGGTGAGCAGGCCGCTGAAGCTCCAGCAAACGCAGGCGAGCAGTATGCAGCCGGTGGACAGGCGTTTCATCTGCAAACAAGACCCTTTCAGGCAGAGATAGCCCTCTCGTTGCTATGCGGCGGGAGGGCGCGAAGCTCAGTACGCCTCGCTGAGGAGGCGGATGCCGTTTTTGCGCAGCACTTCCTCGGCGCGCGCGCAGTCCTTGACGTAGAAGATGACGCTGGCGTCCACGGACTTGGAGATGTAGGCGTAGAGGTATTCCAGCGAGATGCCTTCCTTCTGCAGCAGCTGCACCACGGCGTTGAGACCGCCGGGCACGTCGTCCACGCGCACGCACAGCACTTCGGTGATGGAAACGGTGAAGTGATGCGCGCGCAGCACTTCCTCGGCCTTCACCGGGTCGCTGACGATGAGGCGGAGGATGCCAAATTCCACCGTGTCGGCCAGGGTGATGGCGCGCACGTCGATGCCATTGTCGGAAAGCGCCTGCGTCACTTCGCAGAGCGTGCCGGTGCGGTTTTCCAGAAACACGGAGAGCTGGCGAACAGCCATGGTCAGACCCCCTTCTGCGCCTGCCCGAGGGCGAAGGCGCGGCGGTTGAGTTCGAGGAATTTGGCGGGCACCTGCTTTGTGAGCGCGGCCTGCCACACGTCCTCAGGAAGATCCATGCGCGAGGCAAGCACGCCCATCAGGACCATGTTGACGGCCTTGGCGTTGCCCGCTTCCAGCGCCAGAGCCATGGCGTCCAGAGCCACGACGTTGGCGCGCGCCTTGAGTTTTTCCACGATGTTTTCAGGATACGCCGCCGCGCCGGTGATGACCGGCATGGGCATGGTCTCCCGCGTGTTGGTGATGATGACGCCGTCCTTTTTCAGATACGGCAGATAGCGGGCCGCCTCCAGCGGCTCAAAGGCGAGCATGTAGTCCGCCTGCCCCAGATCGACGATGGGCGAATGCACCTCCTCGCCGTAGCGCACGTAGGTGACCACGCTGCCGCCGCGCTGGGACATGCCGTGTACTTCGCTGACCTTGACATCATAGTCCATGGACACCAGCGCCTGGCCAAGCACCTTGGAGGCCAGCAGCGTGCCCTGCCCGCCGACGCCGACGATCATAACGGAAATCGTGTTCATGCCTTGCCCTCCTCAATGGCCTTGAAGCCGCAGGTCTGCATGCACAGGCCGCAACCCACGCACTGGGCCTCGTCCACCCAGACCTTGCCCTCGGCAAAGCGCAGCGCCGGGCAGCCCAATTTCATGCAGGCGCGGCAGCCGCGGCACTTCTCCGCGTCGATGCGCACCGGCAAACCGTGCTTGACGTACTTGAGCAGCGCGCAGGGGCGGCGGGAGACGATCACCGAAGGCGCGTCCTTGGCCAGTTCCTCGCGCAGCACGCGGGTCATCTCCGCCATGTCATTGGGGTCGACCACGCGGATGTTCTCCGCCGGCACGCCTGCGCCCTCGCAGAGCTTTTCGATATGGATCTTCGGCGCGGGCACGTTTTTGAGCGTCATGCCCGTGGTGGGGTTCTGCTGGTGGCCGGTCATGCCGGTGATGGCGTTGTCCAGCACGATCATCGTGGTCACGCCGAGGTTGTAGACGGTGTTGACCACGCCGGTGATGCCGGAGTGGATGAACGTGGAATCGCCCAGCACGGCCACGGCGTTCTTCGCCTGCTCCGGCCGCACGGTGGCGTAGCCGTGGAGCATGTTGAACGAAGCGCCCATGCAGAGGGTGGTGTCCAGCGCGTTGAGCGGCGGCGTCGCGCCCAGTGTGTAGCAGCCGATGTCGCCAAACACGGTCAGCTTCAGCCGCGAAAGCACGGTGAACAGGCCGCGGTGCGGGCAGCCGGCGCACATCACCGGCGGGCGACCGGGCAGGTTCTCGCCCAGCGTCTTGGTCGGCGGCAGGCTTGCGCCCATGGCCTTGCGCACGCGGTACTGGGAAAGCTCGCCCAGAAGGCCGGTGCGGTCCTTGCCCCCGGCGATGGCGATGCCGGCGGCGCGCATGGCCGTTTCGATGAAGGGGTCCAGCTCCTCGATGACGTAGAGGCGGTCCACCTTGGCGGCAAAGGCGCGGATGCGCTCGATGGGCAGCGGGTAGACCATGCCGATCTTGAAGACGCTGGCGTTGGGGAAGGCCTCGCGCACGTACTGGTAGGCCGCGCCGGAGGTGACGAAGCCGATCTCCGGGTCGCGCAGCTCCTCGCGGTTGAGATTGCAGGTCTCGGTGTACCTGCGCAGTTCCTCGATGTGCTTTTCCACCACCACGTGGCGCTTGACGGCTACGGCGGGCATGGAGACGTACTTCTGCGCGTCCTTGACGTAGGGGCGCAGCGGCGGCTCCACGCGCTCCGAGGTCTCAACAAGGCTCTGCGAATGGGCGATGCGCGTCACGGTGCGCAGCATCACCGGGGTGTCGTAGGCCTCGGAAAGCTCAAAGGCGCGTTTGGTGAACGCCAGACACTCGGCGGAGTCCGCGGGCTCCAGCATCGGCAGCTTGGCGGCCTCGGCGTAGTGGCGGGAATCCTGCTCGTTCTGGGAGGAGTGGATGGCGGGGTCGTCCGCCACGCAGACCACCAGACCGGCGTTGACGCCCACATAGGCGGCGGTGAACAGCGGGTCGGCGGCCACGTTGAGGCCCACGTGCTTCATGGCGGTGAAGCTGCGCGCGCCGGCCAGCGACGCGCCCACGGCGCTTTCCAGCGCCACCTTCTCGTTGGAGGCCCACTCGGCGTAGACCTCGTCGTACCCGGCGGCGAACTCGGTGATCTCGGTCGAGGGCGTGCCGGGGTAGGAGGAAACGTAGCGGCAACCGGCCTCGTACAGCCCGCGCGCCACCGCCGCGTTCCCGATCATCAGTTCTTTCATAAGCGACCTCTCCTAACTTTGGTCTGGGGAAAACTAGCGCATATCGCGCAGATCGACGATGCGCTTGGCCTTGCCGCCGGCAAAGCGCTCGATGGTCTTGGGGCCGACGAGCTTGACCTTGGCGTCGATGCCCAGCACCACGCGCAGCTTGGCGCGGATGGTGGCGGTGAGTTCTTCCAGCGCGGCGAAGCTGTTCAAAAGCGATCCATCCACCAGCTCCACCTGCACCTCCAGCGTATCGTGGTAGCCCTCGCGGCGGATGTAGAGCATGTAGTGGGGGCTGATCTGCGGGATCTGCATGATGACGGACTCGATCTGGCTGGGGAAGACGTTGACGCCGCGGATCTTCAGCATGTCGTCCGAGCGGCCCATGACCTTCTCCATGCGCGCGTGTGTGCGGCCGCACTTGCACGGCTCGGTGGTGATCTTCGTCAGATCGCGCGTGCGGTAGCGCAGAAGCGGCATGGCCTCCTTGGTCAGCGTGGTGACGATCAGTTCGCCCTCCTCGCCCTCGTCTTTCGCTTCCAGCGTTTCCGGATCGACGATCTCGGGCAGGAAGTGGTCCTCGGCAAAGTGCAGCCCGCAGCGGTACTCGCACTCGCCGCTCACGCCCGGGCCGATCAGTTCGGACATGCCGTAGTTGTCCGTGGCGAAGAGGCCGAGGCGCTGTTCGATCTTGGCGCGCAGTTCGGTGGTGCAGCCCTCGGAGCCGAACAGGCCGATGCGCAATTTGAAGTCGCCGGGCTTGTAGCCCAGTTCCGCCGCCAGTTCGCCCAGATACATGGCGTAGGTGGGCGTGGCGATGAGGGTGGTGACGCCAAAATCCTTCATCAGCATCAGCTGCTTTTCCGAATTGCCGGAGGAGGCGGGCACCACCGCCGCGCCCACGCGCTCAAGACCGTAGTGCAGCCCCAACGCGCCGGTAAAAAGGCCATAGCCAAAGCTGATCTGGGCGATGTCCTTTTCGGTGACGCCGGCGGCGCAGATGATGCGCGCCATCACACCCGCCCACATGTCCAGATCCCTCTTCGTATAGCCGACCACGGTGGGCTTGCCGGTGGTGCCGGAGGAGGCGTGTATGCGCACCACCTTGTCCGTGGGCACGGCAAACAGCCCGAAGGGGTAATTGTCGCGCAGATCGGCCTTGGTGGTCGGCGGGATGAGGCGGATATCCGCAAGGGTGCGGATATGCTCGGGCTTTAAGCCGATGGAATCAAAGCGCTGGTGGTAGAAGGGCACGTTTTCGTAGCAGTAGCGCACGATATGCTTGAGCCGCTCGAGCTTGAGCGCCTCCAGCTCGGGGCGCGGCATCGTTTCCATGCGCGGGTCGAACATCACAAGGCATCGCTCCCAATCTGGTGTAGGGTATTTGCTTATTATAGGATAGCACGTTTTGGCCTTCAATGCAAGAAAAAAGCGCGCTCGCCCTCCTTGTCCGACAAATGATGACAAGAAATCGTCTTTTCGCCCCAGCGCTTGCTTTTCGTAGCACGAACAGGTACAATATATTTGTGATTCTTTGGGCAAACAGCGGAAGGGGGGCAGGGCGATGCTGCGATACGCCCTCAAGCGCGTGCTGCTGGCGGCGCTGACGGTGCTGCTCGTCGCCGCCATCACCTTCTTTGCCATGCACTGTGTGCCCGGCGGCCCCTTCGACACCGAAAAGGCTACTGACCCCGCCACCAGGGCGGCGCTGCTTTCGCGCTTTCATCTGGACAAAAGCCTGCCCGAGCAGTTCCTGCTCTATCTGGGCGGCGCGCTGCGGGGGGACATGGGCATTTCGCTGAAAACGGGGCGCGAGGTCTCGGAAATGGTCTTTGGCGCCTTCGGCGTCTCGGCGCGGCTGGGCGGCCTGGCGCTGCTGGTGGCGCTGCCCGTGGGCGCGGGGCTGGGCTGTCTGGCGGCAGCGCGTCGCGGCAGGGCTGGAGACCGCGCCGTGATGGCGCTGACCACGCTGCTGCTCGCCGTGCCCAGCTTCGTGCTGGCGACGCTGCTTTTGCTGATATTCTGCCTGGAACTGGGCTGGTTCGGGGTCTGGTCGGCGGACGGGGGCAGCTATGTTCTGCCGGTCCTTTCGCTGGCGCTCTACCCAATGGCCTACATATCGCGCCTGACGCGCGCCTCCATGCTCGAGGCCCTCTCGCGCGAAAGCGTGCGCGCCGGGCGCGCCCGGGGGCTTTCGGAGGCCGCGCTGACGCTCAAACACGCGCTGAAAAACGCCGCCGCGCCCATCGTCGCCTGCGTGGGGCCGATGGCCGCCTACACGCTGACCGGCTCCATGGTGGTGGAGAGCGTGTTCACCATCGGCGGGCTGGGCGGCCGCTTTGTGGAGAGCATCGGCAACCGCGATTATCCCGTCATCATGGCGGCGACCATATTGCTCGCGGCGCTCATCGCCCTGTTCTCGCTTTTGAGCGACCTTCTCTGCCGGGCGCTCGACCCGCGCGTGGAACTTTCCTAGGAGGCGGCCATGGCGAAAAAGCGCTTTTTGAGCATGCAGCCCCGTCTGGAGGGCCTGCGCGCCATTCCGGGCCGCCGCGCCCTGCGGCAGAGGCGCACGCGCGCGGGGCTGGCGCTGCTTATGCTGCTGATAATTGCGATGTTCGTCCTGCCCCTGTTCGTGCCCTACGGCTACGCGCAGATCATCACCGTGGACGGCCAGCGCGACCGCGGCGCGAAAAACCTCGCCCCCTTCGCGTATTCCGAGATGGAACAGGAGGCCATGGCGCGCGGGGAATCTGTCTTCCCCCATATCTTCGGCACGGACGAACTGTGCCGGGACTACTTCGTGCGCGTGATGTACGGCGCGCGCGTCTCGCTGCTCACGGGCGTGGTGGCCACGCTGGTGGTGCTGGTCATCGGCTCCATCTACGGCGCGGTGGCCGGTTACGCGGGCGGCAAGGCCGACCTTCTGATGATGCGGGCAGTGGACCTGATCTACGCCCTGCCGGACACGCTGATGGTGGTGCTGTTTTCCGTGGTGCTGGACACAACGCTGATGGACGCCCTTGCCGGCACGGCGCTGGCGAAACTGGGCAGCAACCTCCTTTCCCTGTTCATCGTCTTCGGAGCGCTGTACTGGGTGGGCATGGCGCGGCTGGTGCGCGCGCGGGTGCTGTCCCTGAAAAAGGACGAATACGTGCTGGCGGCGCGGGCGCTGGGGGCCGGCCCTGTGCGCATACTGCGCCGGCACATATTGCCCGGCTGCGCGCCGGTGGTGCTGGCGGCGGCGGCCATGCAGGTGCCCTCGGCCATCTTTACGGAGAGCTTTTTGAGCTTTATCGGTCTGGGCGTGCAGGCGCCCATGCCCAGCCTCGGTTCGCTGGCCAACGCCGCGCGCGGGGCCATGGGCAGTTTCCCCCACAAGCTGGTATTCCCGGCGGTCGCGCTCTGCCTGATCGTGCTGGCCTTCGACCTCATCAGCGACGGCCTGCGCGCGGCGCTCGACCCCCGCGCGGAGAGGTGATGGCCATGGGCAAGCCGCTGCTGCGCGTGCGCGACCTGCGCGTACGCTACGCCGGGGGCGAGGGGCTGGCGCTGGACGGCGTGTCCTTCGATCTGGCCCCATCGCGCGTGCTGGGCGTGGTGGGCGAGTCCGGCTGCGGCAAATCGACGCTGGCTTGCGCCATCCCCCGCCTGCTTCCCGCTTCGGCGCAGATCGAGGGGCAGATCGCGGTCGGCGGCGAGGACGTGTTCTCCGCCTCCCCCGCCGCCCTGCGCCGCCTGCGCGGCGAGCGCGTGGGCATGGTGTTTCAGGACGCGGGCGCGGCGCTGGATGGGGCCTTCACCGTGGGCAGTCAGTTGCGCGAGACGCTGCGCCTGCGCGGCCTTTCCCGCGCGCAGGCGAAAACGCGCGCAATGGAGCTTTTGTCGCTGGTGGGCGTCGACGCGCCTGAACGGCGGCTTTCCCAGTACCCCCACGAGCTTTCCGGCGGGCAGAAGCAGCGGGCGATGATCGCGCTGGCGCTGTGCGGATCGCCCAAACTGCTCATCGCCGACGAGCCGACCTCGGCGCTGGACGTGACCGTGCAGGCACAGATCCTGCGCCTGCTCGCCGACTTGCGCGAGCGCCTTTCCATGGCCGTCTTGCTCATCACCCACGATCTGGGCGTGGCGGCCCAGCTCTGCGACGAACTGCTGGTGCTGTACGCCGGGCGCGTGTGCGAGCGCGGAAGTGCGGAGGCGGTCTTTCTGGACCCGCGCCACGAATACACGCGGGCGCTGCTTGCCTGCGTGCCCTCGCTGGAGGGCGAGCGCCGCCCCGCGCGGCCCATCCCCGGCGCGCCGCCGGTTGGCGCACGCCCGTTGCCGGGCTGTCCCTTCGCCCCGCGCTGTCCCCGCGCCGCCGCCATCTGCCGCGAACAGACGCCGGAGGAAGCGCTCGTGGGGCCGGGCCACCGCGCGGCCTGCCACTTCGCGAAAGGCGGTGAGGGCGCGTGAGCGGGCATCTTCTTGAGGCCGAGGGCCTCGTCAAGCGCTACACGGCGCGCGTGGGCTGGAAAAAGCGCCCCCTGCTGGCCGTGGACGGCGTTTCCCTGCACGTGGACGCGGGTGAGACGCTGGGGCTGGCGGGCGAATCCGGCTGCGGCAAGTCCACGCTGGGCCGCCTGCTGCTGCATTTGGAAGCGCCCAGCGCCGGAGAGGTCTTTTTTGACGGCCAGCGCGTGGACAAAGAGAGCGTCCGCGCCCTGCGCCGGAGCATGCAGATGGTCTTTCAGGACGCAAACGCCGCGCTCGACCCGCGCCTGACCATTCTCGAGAGCGTGGCCGAGGGGCTGGACATCCACCGTCTGTGCAAAACGCGCGCCGAGCGGCGCGAGCGCGTGGCGGCGCTTCTGGAGCGCGTGGGGCTGGAGCCTGCGTGGATGGAGCGCTTTCCCCACGAGCTGTCCGGCGGGCAAAGGCAGCGCGTCGGCATCGCCCGGGCGCTGGCTGTGGAGCCGCGCTTCCTCGTCTGCGACGAGCCGGTGAGCGCTTTGGACGTCTCCGCGCGCGCGCAGGTGCTGGAACTGCTCATGTCCCTGCAGCGCGATCTCGGCCTTGGCTGCCTGTTCATCGCCCACGATCTGGCGGCCGTGCGCCAGCTCAGCGACCGTCTGGCGGTGATGTATCTGGGCCGCGTGGTGGAAACGGGGCCGGCAGAGGAAGTGCTTGCAAGCCCCCTGCACCCCTACACGCGCATGCTCATCGCCTCCGCGCCCGTCCCCGACCCGCGCGCCAGAGCGCGCGCCCTTGCCGATGTGCGCGGCGAGGCGCCCAGCGCGCTGGACGCGCCCGTTGGCTGTCCCTTCGCGCCCCGCTGTCCGCGCAAGGCGGACGTCTGCGCGCATTCCCGCCCTGAACTTCGCGGCGCGGGCGGCCATCTCGCCGCCTGCCACCGCCTCTGACCCCGGTCCCCGCCGGACGCACGCCGCCCGGATGTTATAAGGATACACACGAGGAGAGTGACCCTTTATGAAAAAACTGCTTGCCCTGCTGCTGGTCCTGCTGCTGATGGGCGGCGCGGCGCTGGCCGAGGAAGGCGCCGAACTGGACTGGGCCGCCTACGACGCGCTCATCGCCTCCATCAAGGCCGAGGCCGACCCCGCCGCGCGCGAGGCGCTGATGCACGAGGCCGAGGCCATGCTCATGGATACCGGCGCAGTGGTGCCCATCACCTATTACACCGACCCCTATATGATGAAGGCCGGCGTCGAGGGCGTCTACGACACCATCGAGGGCTTCAAGTACTTCATGTACGCCACCTATGAGGGCGCGGACACGCTGCGCATCAACCTCGCCAGCGAGCCGGACCGCCTCGACCCGGCGCTCAACTACACGCTGGACGGCGCCTGTCTGGCGGTGAACAGCTTTGCCGGCCTCTACACGCACGCCGCCGACGGCACGCTCCAGCCCGAGCTGGCCACTGGCTACACCGTGTCCGAGGACGGCCTGACCTACGCCTTCACGCTGCGCGAGGGCCTGACCTGGTCTGACGGCACGCCCCTGACGGCGGAGGACTTCGTATATTCCTGGCAGCGCGCCGCCGACCCGGCCACCGGCGCGGCGTACAGCTATCTGTTCAGCGTCATCGCCGGTTACGGCAGCGAGGAGGGCCTTGCCGTGGAAGCCTCGGAAGACGGGCTGACCTTCACGGTGACGCTGGCCGCCCCCTGCCCCTACATGCTGGACCTTGCCGCCTTCCCGGTGTTCTACCCCGTGCCGCGCCACTGCGTGGAGGCCGCCGAGGGCTATCTTGCCGAGGACGGCTCCCTGCTCGACCCCGGCGCGTGGGCCACGGAGGCCGGCTTTGTCACCTCCGGCGCCTACACGCTGGAGAGCTGGACGCACGACGAGTCCATGGTCTATGTGAAGAACCCCAACTACTGGAACGCCGAAAACGTCACCATGGAGCGCCTTGAACTGATGCTCTCCGCCGACGACGCCACCATCTACGCCGCCTACCGCGCCGGCGACCTCGACTTTATCGACACCGTGCCCGCCGACGAGATGGCCGCGCTGCTGGAGGACGGCGACCCCGAGTTTTACGTAGCGGACAACCTCGGCACCTACTTCCTCTGCTTCAACGTCAACAGCCCCATGTTCGAGGGCATGAGCGCCGCGCAGGCCAGCAACGTGCGCAAGGCCATCAGCATGCTCATCGACCGCACGTGGATCTCCGAAACGGTGCGCCTGACCGAGCCTCCGGCCAACACCTTCGTGCCCGCGGCCATGGCCGACGGAAACGGCGGCACCTTCCGCGAAAACGACGACGCCTACACCTACCCGGACGCCGAGGACGTGGGCTACATGTCCCTCACCAGCGACGTCGAGGGCGCCATCGCCCTTCTGGAGGAGGCCGGCTACAAGTTCGAGAACGGCATGCTCTCCGCCGAGACGCCCCTGACCTTTGAATATCTGGTCAACCCCGGCACGCAGCACGAGGGCGTGGCCCAGCTCATTCAGGAAGACCTCGCCGTCATCGGCATCCAGATGAACATCCGCTCCGTGGAGTGGAACGTGCTTCCCGGCGAGATGATGGCCGGCAACTTCGACATGGGCCGTCTGGGCATGAACGCCGACTTCAACGACCCCATTTGCTTCCTGGAAATGTTCACCAGCGCCTCCGGCAACAACTTCTGCCAGCTTGGCCGCTGAACCAGCAGGGCCGCTCCCAACGGGGGCGGCCCTTTTTAAGAGGAGGAAACATACATGCGCCTTGAGGACTTTGCCTGGACGAGGGAGCCGCTTGCCTGCGCCATCGAAGATGGCCGCGTGGAGATCGTCACCCGCCCGCACACCGACCTGTGGCAGCGCACCTACTACCACTTCCGCAACGACACCGCCCCCGTGCTGCAAATGACCACGAAAGAGAAGTTCTTCTCCTTCGTGGTGCAGACGGAGTTTGACAGCCATCACCGCTTCGACCAGTGCGGCATCGTCGTCTATCTGGACAGCGAGAACTGGCTCAAGGCCTCCATCGAATACGAGGACGAGCGCTATGCCCACTTGGGCAGCGTGGTGACCAACGGCGGCTATTCGGACTGGGCGACCACGCGCGTGCGCGCCGATGTGCGCCACATGTGGTACCGCCTCAGCCGCCGGGAGGACGATTTCCGCATCGAATGCTCCGAGGACGGCGCGGACTTTGCCCAAATGCGCGTTTGCCACCTCGCGGCAGCCACGGACGCCATCCGCTTCGGCATCTACGCCTGCAGCCCGGAGGATTCCTCCTTCCGCGCCGTGTTTGGCAACATGGCGCTGCTCCCCTGCCAGTGGCCCGCCCACGACGGCCAGCCCCCGGACGAGGAGTGACGAACAGCGCCCCCGGACACGCGGTCGGGGGCGCTCAGGTCATAGACAGCCGCGCCCCCGGCAATGTTCGGGGGCGCTGTGTTCTGCTCAAACGACGATATTCGGCTCCAGCGTGATCTCCTTTTCGGAAAACGTCTCGCCCTCCAAAATGCGCAGCAGGTACGAGACCGCTTCCTTGCCGCCGGTGGGGCAGTAAAAGGTGGCGTCGAGAATGCCGCGATGCACCAGGTCCACGCCGCCGCCCTCGCCCTCGAGGCCGTCCATGCCCACAAAGCGCACGCCCTCGATGCGCAGTTCCTCGGCGGCGATGTAGGCGCCGTAGGCCATGGCATCGCTCTGGGCAACCACCACGTCCGGCAGTTCGTCGCAGGTGATGGCGTATTCCTTGAAGCGGTCCTGCGCCTGATCCTGCATCCAGTTGGCCACCAGTTTTTGCTCGATGACGATGTTTTCCTGCCCGGCGATGGCGCGGGCAAAGCCGCTGGAACGCGCGGCCACGGGCGGCGAGTTCTCCGTGCCGAGGATCTCCACCACGCGGCCACCCTCCTTGCCGAGCATCTCCGCCACCTTCTGCCCGGCCATGTAGCCAATCTTTTCGTTGTCCGGGCCGATGAAGAGGGTGTAATCCTCGCCGCTGACGGCGCGGTCAAGCACGATGACGGGGATCTTTTTGTACACCTCGGCCAGCACCGGCCGCAGCGCCTCGCTGTCGTTGGGGGAGATGACCAGCAGGTCGATGCCGTAGCCCATCAGCATTTCCACATCGGCGATCTGCCGCTGCGTATCCTGCGCGGCGTCTGTGTAGATGACGCGCAGATCGTCGCGCGCGCTCGCCGCCTCGGCAAATTCCAGGTTCATCGTCACCCGCCAGGGCTCGACGAGGTTGGCCTGACTCATGCCCACCAGCCAGATGCGCGGCTCCTCCCCGCCCACGGGGGCGCCGCTGACCAGCCACGGCATGAAGAAGAGGAACACCGCCGCCGCAAGGCCCATGAGGGCGATGCCCGTGACCCAGCGCCAGCCCTTCATCGCCTCTGTTCCTCCAGACGGTAGTCCGCCGGGGCCACGCCCAGCACCTTTTTGAAGGCCACGGAAAAGTAATTGCCGCCGCTGTACCCCACCGCCTCGGCCACCTGCCAGATGCGCCGGTTGGGGTCGCGCATCAGTTCAATGGCCTTGCTGATGCGCACATTGGTGAGGTACTTGGAAAAGGGCATGCCCAGTTCCTGCTTCATCAGGCGGCTGAGGTAGGAGGGGTGCAGGCCCAGCGCCCCGGCCACGTCGTTGAGGCCCAGCGCCGGCTCGGCGTAGTGCTGGCCGATGAACTTCTTGGCCGCCTCCACCACCGGCGAGAGCTGCCGGGAGGCCTGCCGCCGCTCCATGGCCGCGTCGTAGGTCTCGGCAAGGCGGGTGAGCGAGGCAAGCGGCTCCAGCGCGATGCCCGTGTCCTCGCCCAGCGTGTCGCGCACGATGGTGCAGATGGCCTCGTCCATGTCCTCCGGCGCGTCGTAGAGCATCAGCACATTGCCGCGGTCGTCGGAAAACAGGCAATAGCCGTCAAGCGACGGCGCGGCAAGGCGCAGAGCGTCCTGCACGGCGTACTGGCGCAACAGGTGCTGCCACGGCTTTTCGCCCTCCTCCCCGGGGGCGAAGATCAGCATCAGCATCATGCGCACAGGGCTGGGAAAGTCGAAATAGACGCGAAATTCGCGGATCTCGTCGGCCTCGACGCGCCCGGCCACGGCGTCGCGCAGAAATTCCTCGCGCAGAAAGTCGCGGCGCGCGCCGATCTGGGCGATGGCCCACTCAAAGTGGCGGTTGCGCTGTCGCTCGTTATGCAGCCCCTCGATGGCGGCGACGAGCGTGGCGCGCAGGCGCTCGATGTCGAGGGGCTTGAGCAGATATGCCTGCACGTTCATCTCCAGCGCCTGCCGCGCGTACTCGAACTCCTCATAGCCGGTGATGACGATGATGCGCGCGTCCGCGCGCGTGCGGCGCAGGGCGGAGATGAAGGCCAGCCCATTCATGAAGGGCATGTTGATGTCCACCAGCAGGATGTCCGGCCGGTATTTTTCCGCCGCCTCCAGCGCCATTTCGCCATCCTCGGCCTCAGCCACCACGCGCAGGGGCAGCTCCAGCCGGCTCAACTGCGCGCGCAGGCCGCGGCGTATCTTCGGCTCGTCATCGGCGATGAGTACGCCCCACATGTCCTTTTCCATCAGCTGCGCTCCTTTCCCTCCGCCTCCGTCTCCGCCTCGCTCCGGGGCACGGCCGGGCAGACCAGTTCCACGGTGATGCCCCCGCATTCATTGATGCGGTAATGCAGGCCGTATTCCCGGCCGTAGGAGAGGCGGATGCGGTCGTTGACGTTGAAGATGCCATAGCCATGGTCGCAGGCACGGCCGCCGCCATCGCGCAGAGCCTCGTTGAGCCGGGCGCACTTTTCCGGCGGCATGCCGGCGCCATCGTCGGCCACGCGCAGCACGAGCGCGTCCCCGCGCCGCTCGCCGCTCAGATGGATGTGGCCCTCGCCGCGCTTCTGCTTGATGCCGTGGTAGATGGCGTTTTCCACCAGCGGCTGGAGGATGAGCTTGTTCACCCGCAGGCTCAAAAGCGCCTCGGGCACGTCGATGCGGTAGTGCAGCTTGTCCTCGTAGCGCACCTTCTGGATGTAGAGGTAGCTGCGCACATGCTCCATCTCCTCGGCAAGGGAGATGACCTCCCGCCCGCGGCTGAGGCTGATGCGAAACAGCTTGGTCAGGGCGCTGACCAGCTTGACGATGTCCATGGCCTGATGTTCCTCGGCCATCCAGTGGATGGTGTCAAGGGTGTTGTAGAGAAAGTGGGGGTTGATCTGCGCCTGCAGGGTGCGTATCTCCGCCTCGCGCTTGTCCCGCTGTTCCTTGTAAACCATCTGCAAAAGGCCGCGGATCTTGTCCATCATGCTGTTGAAGCTGCCGCCGAGCTGGCGGATCTCGCCGGAGTAGCCCTGCGTGTCGAACGACACGTCCAGATCGCCGCTCTCGGCCTTGGCCATCAGCAGCCGCAACTTGCTGATCGGCCCCACGAACGAGGCCGAAAAGCGCAGGCTCACCACCGTGGCCAGCACGATGAACACCGAGGCAGCGATGACGGTGAAACTGCGCAGGGAGGCCATCTGCTCCGGCGTCTCGCCGAGGGGGAACATGCCCACCGTGTTCCACTGGGTGACGTCCGAATGCGCGCAGAGCAGCTGGTAGCGCTGCCCGTCGATGACGTGTATGCCCGGCGCCTGCGTGAGCCATTCGTCGCGGATGCGGTAGACGGTGTCGTTCACCGGCGCGTAGACGATCTCGCCGGCGCTGTCCTGCACGAAAACATAGCCGCTCTTGCCCAGCGTCACATCGCGGATGCGCTCCTCGATGGCCTGCGTGCGCATGTCGGCGATGACCACGCCCAACAGCTCGCCCGTCTCCGGGTCCTTCACGGCGCGCACGACGCTGACGATGCTGTTGGCGGAATAGTTGCGGTAATGGCGGATGTTGCGGCCGATGGGCCGGGAGATAAGCACGCGCTCGCCGTCCGCAGCCACCGCCTGCACGTACCACGAATCGCGCGTGAGGGGGTAGCGGGTGATGCGGTAGAGGTCGTTGGAGGCGTAGAGGCCGTTTTCCCCCGCCACCAGCAGCCCGCCCACCAGCGCCGGGTCCACGTCGGCAAAGATGCGCATGCGGTCGCGCACCGCCGTTTCCAGGCGGATGCGGCCCGGCGAATAGAAGTCCGGCAGGCGCAGGTAGTCGATCACGTCCTCGTCCATGGCGAGGTATTCGAGCATGCGGTCCACCGTGCCCACGGAGGATTCGATGTTCATGCGCACCTGTTCGAGCATTTGGGTGGAAAACTCGGTGGACTGCTCGTCAAAGCCGCTGGCGTAGAAGTAATTGCCCAGCGCCATCATCAAAAGCAGCGGCACGGCGATGAGCAGCGCCATGTAGATCAGCAGTTGTTTTTGCAGGCTGAGCCGCTCCACGCGCACCCCTCCTTCTCCTGTGTCCGCCGTTTTTATTATACGCGGTTTGAACGCAAATGTAAAGAATATTTATTTTTCGACAAAAAAGGCGGCGCGAACGCCGCCCTTTGGTCAATCATCGTTGTGCTGTTATTCCTCAGCGCCGCCGTACTTCACCAGCAGCTCCTCGGCGTTCTCGGGGGTGATGACCTCGGTGCCCAGGGTGATGATCTTCTCCAGCTCCTCGCCCTCCACCAGCAGCTTGTAGGCGCTCTCGATGGCTTCCTGACCGCCGGTCGGGTAGACCATGGACAGGCTCAGGCGGCCGTCCATGACGCTGCGGATGCCGCCGTCCGGCGTGGCCAGACCGTCGACGCCGATGAAGTAGATGTCGCCCTCGCGGCCGGCGTTGCGGGCGGCGATGTAGGCGCCCTCAGCCATGGGGTCGTTGAGGCAGTAGAACAGGTCGATGTCGTCATACACCTGCAGCATTTCCTCGGCCACGGTGATGGCCTTCTCGCGCAGCCAGTCGGCGTTGTTGGTAGCGATGATCTCCAGATTGGGGTTCTTGGAGATGCCCTCGCGGAAGCCTTCCGCGCGCTCGACGTTGCCGGAAGTGCCGGCCAGGCCCTCGATCATGCAGATCTTGCCGCCGTCGGGCAGCAGCACGTCGGCCACGTACTCGCCGCAGACCTTGCCGATGTAGACATTGTCCGCGCCGATGAACTGGGTGTAGGAATCGCCGTCGATCTTGCGGTCGAGCAGGATGACCGGGATGCCGGAGTTGTAGGCGCGCTCGATGACGTCCGTCAGCGGCGTAGCCTCGTTCGGGGAGGCGATGATGAGATCGACGCCCATCTGCATGAAGTTCTCGATGTCGGCGATCTGCTTGGAGTTGTCCTGCGCGGCGTCGGCGTAGATAATCTCAAACATCGGATACTCCGCTGCCGCCGCGGCGATCTGGTCGTTCATGGCCACGCGCCAGGGCTCGCCCAGGTTGCACTGGGACATGCCGATGACGTAGGTCTTTTCCTCCTCAGCCAGGGCCGCCGTCATGGTCAGCGCGAGCGCCAGCATCAGCAAACAGGCCAGGACTTTCTTCATGTTAAAACCCTCCTTCTATCTCTTTCAGGCCATATCGGCCCAAAGTTCCCATTCGACGGCGCGCGCTAGTCCTCCTTGCGCACAGCCTGCATGAACACCGAGAGGATGATCAAAAATCCCTTGACCACCAGCTGGATGTTGGAGTTGATGCCGTTGAGGCCCATGATGTTGTCCAGCATGCCGAAGATGAGCGCGCCCACCAGCGTGCCAAACATGGTGCCCTTGCCGCCGGCCATGCTGGTGCCGCCGATGGCGACCGCGGCGACGGCGTACATCTCGTAGCTCATGCCCTCGTTGGGGCCGCCCTGGCTGATCTGCGCGCTGTGAATCATGCCGGCCACGGAGGCCAGCAGGCCCGAGAGCATGAAGGCGATCAGCTTGACGCGCTTGGTCTTGATGCCGGAAAGGTGCGCGGCGGTGGCGTTGCCGCCGGTGGCGTAGATCTGGCGACCAAAGCGGGTCTTGCTCATGACCACCCAGAAGATGGCCAGCAGCACCAGGAAGATGATGGCCGGCACGGGCACCACGCCGCCCAGGCGCGTGGAGAGGATCTCGAACTCCGGCGCAGCCAGCCCCTCGCCGATGCCGTAGGTGAGCGGTATGCCGGCGCCGCCGGACCACAGGCGCGCAAGGCCGCGGGCGATGTTCATGGACGCCAGCGTCACAACGAACGCCTGTATCTTCATGCGCGTGACCACAAAGCCGTTGAACAGGCCGTACACCGCGCCGATGCCCAGACAGATCAGCACCGTGGGCACAAACCCCAGCCCGTTTTCCACCATCAGCGCCGCCGAGCCGGTGGAGACCAGGCCCACCACCGAGCCGACCGACAGGTCGATGTCGCCCAGCAGGATGATCATCGTCATGCCGATGGCCAGTATGCCCGTTTCGGACACGGCGCGCAGCAGATTCATGATGTTGGTGACGCTCAAGAACATGTTGCGCCCGTTGCGCACGCACACCAGCGAACCGATGATGAACAGCACCACCAGCGCGATATAGCTCTGCGCCTTCAACAGGAACGGCTTGAGCTGAAATTCCCTGGACTTCATGCCGGCTCCTCCTCTCTGAGCGTAGCCGCGTAGAGCAGCTTTTCCTGCGTGGCCTCTTCGCGCAGGAACTCGCCGGTGACGCGCCCTTCGCAAAGGGTAATGATGCGGTCGGATATGCCGATGATCTCCGGCATCTCCGAGGAAATGACGATGATGCCGATGCCCCGCGCGGCCAGATCGGTGATCATCTGGTATATCTCAGCCTTGGCGCCCACGTCGATGCCGCGGGTGGGCTCATCCAGCAGCAGTATCTTCGGATGGGAGATCATCCATCTCCCCAGCACCACCTTTTGCTGGTTGCCGCCCGAGAGCGTCTGGCAGAGGGTCTTGACGCTGGGGGCCTTGATGCGCATGCCCTGCATCTGCACGTCCCAGGCCTCTTTTTCCGCCTTGGTATCCATGAACAGGCGCCTGGTGAACTTCTTCAGAAACGGCAGCGACATGTTTTCGCCGATGGAGCGCAGAAGCACCAGTCCCTTGCCCTTGCGGTCCTCCGTGGCGAAGGCCAGCCCCGCGTCGATGGCGTCGCGCGGGGAGCGGATGCTCACCTTCTTGCCCTCCACGTAGATGTCGCCGCTGGCATTGGCGGGATGGACGCCAAACAGGCATTCGCAGATCTCCGAGCGCCCCGCGCCCAAAAGCCCGGCGATGCCCAGCACCTCGCCCTTGCGCAGGGTAAAGGAGATGTCGTGCAGCGGGCGGCTGGCGGAGCCGACCTTGGTCTTGAGATCGAGGTGTTCCACGCGCAGCACTTCCTCGCCGAAGGCCACCTCGCCCTTGGGGAACATGTCGTGTATCTCGCGGCCGACCATCATGGAGATGATCTCGTTGCGGTTGGTCTCCCGGGCGTTGCGGCAGCCGATGTACTGGCCGTCGCGCAGCACCATCAGCCGGTCGGCGATCTCAAAGACCTCCTCCATGCGGTGGGTGATGTAGATGATGCCCACGCCCTCGGCGGAGAGGCGGCGGATGACCTTGAACAGCTGCTCCGTCTCCGCCTTGGAGATGGCCGAAGTCGGCTCGTCCATGATGAGTATGCGCGCGTTGAGGGAAACGGCCTTGGCGATCTCCACCATTTGCTGTTCGCCCACGCGCAGGGTCTTGATCTGGCGGCGGGGGCTGAGGTCCAGCCCCAGAAGGTCGAGGTACTTCGCCGCCTCGCGCTCCTGCGCGCGCTTGTCCACAAAGCCGGCCTTGTTGGCCTTCTCCCGGCCCATGAACATGTTCTCGGCGATGGAGAACTCCTTGACCATCTGCAATTCCTGATGGATCTTGGCGATGCCCAGTTCGCGCGCGGCGATGGGGTTGCCGATCTGCTCGCGCTTGCCGTCGATGTAGATCTCGCCGTCGTAGTGTACCAGAGAGCCGGAGAGTATGTTCATCAGCGTGGACTTGCCCGCGCCGTTCTCGCCCATCAGCGCCAGCACTTCGCCCGCTTCCAGGGTCAGTTCGACATTGTCCAGGGCGCGCACGGGGCCAAAGCGCTTCCCGATGCCCACCATCCTCAACAGCTCGCTCATGTCGCTCACCCCTTTTCGCACTGTAGTCGCAATATTTTAGTTGCTCTGCCGCATATCACACAGTAAAAATAGCATATTTCGGCGGGAATATCTCTATATTTTTCCAAGATGACTCTTTGAATTTGCGACTTTTTATCATCCCGCCCGCGCCGGAAGGCATTTCCGCGCCGCGAAGCAAAACAGCCTCCCGCTGCGAAGAACAATGGGAGGCGGACGGATCGCTTGCAGCATTTTTGAAAGACGCCCACGGCCAGAACCAGTACGATGTCGCATCCGATATGACATGCGCGGATGTCGCCCGCGCGCGGACCAGCGCAATGCCCGACAGGCAGTATACGGCTGGAGTACCGCCGCGCGCCTTCAGGCATTCCCTGTGGCTTCCATTTTATCGGGGCAGTCTTCACACCTGCTGACTTTTTCGGCACCCGAACGGCCCGCAGGGCAACCGCTCGCCCCGAAATTCGTCCAGAAGCCGCAGCGCCGCCTGCGGGTCCAGTATGTTCTGCACGTCGCCCTGCCCGGCGCTCTGGCTCGCCTGCACGGGGCCGTTCTTCCTGCGGTATTCCTTGGGCGTGCAGCCAAACTCCCCTTCAAACATGCGGATCATGTAGCGCGCGTCGGAAAAGCCGCTCTCCAGACTGATGTCCAGAAGGCTTTTGCGCGTGCCCAGAAGCAGCGAGCGCGCGTACTCAAAGCGCCGTTTTTTCAGGTATTCCTGAAAGGACATGCCCAGCGTATCCTTGAAAAGATGCGAAAGGTAGGGCATGGTCAGGCCCTCGCGCCGGGCGATCTCCCCGAGCAGCAGCTTGCGGCGGAAGTTTTCGTCGATGTAGTCCATGATGGCGGCGAAGCGCTCCCTGCGCCGGCGGATGGGCAGCCACGCCTCCCGCGACAGGGGCGCGGCGGGAAGCGCGCGGTCCAGCAATGCCAAAATTGCGGCGGTCAACGCAAAACAATCGTATTCGTACGAGCATTTGAAAAACAGCCTGAACGTGTTCAAGGCGCTGGAGGAAAAGGTCGCCCGCTGGGACTACGAATACACCGGCAAATTGATCGCCGAGCGCAAGTTCGAGCAGCTGGAGATGTACACCATGAATCTGCTCATGGGCATCGACAAGTAGGTTTTCGCTTCGATGGGCTTCTTCCGCGCGAAGAAGCCCCGCTTTTTCAAGGAGGGTCTTTCATGCGCAAAAAGGGCATCGCCGTGGCGGGAAACATGATCGTGGATATGCTCTATCCCATCGACGGCTTCCCCAAACCCGGCGAACTGACCACCATCACCGCCCTCTATCGCCTCCCCATAAAACCGCGCCGCGAAACGATCCTTCCGTTTCGTGGCGCGGTTTTCATGCCTCTTTGGCGTTTGGCATGGCGGTCGCCTGGCGGAAACGGATGCGATCCGGCGAAATGTCCCGATGAAGAGATCTTCTTAAAACTTTCCGCGCCCCCCTTGACAAGCGGGCCTCCCGGGCGTATAATAACACTGCTACATAACAGTGTTATCAGGAGGGCGCCATGGAGGAGAGATCGCCGGCCACGGTGGAGCGGATACAGCAGGCCGCCATGGAGGAGTTTTCCGAGAAGGGCTTTCTCGGCGCTTCCTTGCGGCAGATCGTCAAAAACGCGGGCGTGACCACGGGGGCCTTTTACGGCTATTTTTCCAGCAAAGAAGCGCTGTTTGCCTCGCTGGTGGAGCCGCACGCCGCCAAACTGATGGGCCGCTTCATGGAGGCGCAGACCGGCTTTGCCGAACTGCCGGAGGAGGAACAGCCCAGGCACATGGGCGAGGCCTCCGGCGATTGCGTGGACTGGATGGTGGACTACATCTGCCAGCACCGCGCGCCGGTCAAGCTGCTGCTCTGCCGGGCAGAGGGCACGTCCTACCAGCACTTTGTCCACAACATGGTGGAGATGGAGGTGGAATACACCCTCAAGTACATGGATGTGCTGCGCCGCCTGGGGAAGGACATCCCCGACCTCGCCCCCTCGCTCTGCCACATCATCGCCAGCGGCATGTTCAACGGGCTGTTTGAGATCGTCGTCCACGACATGCCCCGCGAGCAGGCGCATCAGTACATATCGCAGTTCCGAACCTTCTACACGGCGGGTTGGCTGCAATTGATGGGACAGTAGTCCCGTCTTTTTCGCACATAAGTTAGTCATATCTAACATAAAAGGAGGACAATACCATGAAACAGCGCAAAAAGGGCGACGTGGCCATCCTGCTGGACTACGCGGGAGACCACAAACGCCTGACGTTTCTGGGGCTTGGGCTGTCGGCCGTCTCCATGCTGATGAGCCTCGCGCCGTACATCTGCATCTGGCTGGCGGCGCGCGACCTCATCGCCGTGGCGCCAAACTGGACGGCGGCGCACAGCGTGGCGCGCTACGGCTGGCTGGCCTTTGCCTTTGCCATGGGCGGCATCGCCATTTACTTCGCGGGGCTGATGTGTACGCACCTGGCGGCGTTCCGCACGGCGTCCAACATCCGCAAGCGGGGCGTGGCGCACATGATGCAAGCGCCGCTGGGGTATTTCGACGCAAACGCCTCCGGCCTCATCCGTGGGCGGCTGGACGCGGCGGCGGCGGACACCGAAACGCTGCTGGCGCACAATCTGGCCGACATCGTGGGCACCATCGTGCTTTTTATCGCCATGCTGGTTTTGATGTTCGTGTTCGACTGGCGGATGGGCGCGGCCTGCGTGCTGGCGGCGGTGATCTCGGTGGTCGCCATGTTCTCGATGATGGGCGGCAAGAACGCGAAGATCATGGCCGAATATCAGGCTGCGCTGGACCGCATCAGCAAGGCGGGCACGGAGTACGTGCGCGGCATCCCCGTGGTGAAGATCTTCCAGCAGACGGTGTATTCCTTCAAGGCGTTCAAGGAAGCCATCGAGGAATACAGCGCCAAGGCGGAATACTGGCAGTCGGACGTCTGCCGCGTGCCGCAGTCCGTCAACCTGACGTTTACCGAGGGCGCATTCATCTTCCTTGTCCCCGCGGCGCTGTTCCTCGCGCCCGGGGCGCTTGCCGGCGGCGGCTTTGCAGGGTTCGTGACCAACTTCGCCTTTTACGCGGTGTTCTCCGCCATCATCTCCACGGCGCTGGCGCGCATCATGTTCGCCACCTCCGGCATGATGCTGGCGCACACGGCGCTGGGCCGCATCGGGCAGGTGATGGACGCCCCGACCCTGCGAGCGCCCGCCCATCCGCAAATGCCGCGCGGCAACAAGGTGGCGTTCAGGGACGTGAGCTTTGCCTACGACGGCGCGGACGTGCCCGCCCTCTCGCACGTTTCCTTCACCGCCGAGCCGGGGCAGACGGTGGCGCTGGTCGGCCCCTCGGGCGGCGGCAAGACCACGGCCGCCAGCCTCATCCCGCGCTTCTGGGATGCCACTTCCGGCACGGTGGAGGTCGGCGGCGTGGATGTAAAGCAGATCGACCCCCATGTGCTGATGGAACAGGTGGCCTTCGTGTTCCAGAACAGCCGCCTGTTCAAGGCCTCCATCCTGGAAAACGTCCGCGCCGCGCGGCCGGACGCCACGCGCGAACAGGTGATGGCGGCGCTGCGAGCCGCCCAGTGTCAGGACATCCTCGACAAGCTGCCGCAGGGCGCCGATACGCAGCTCGGCGCGGAGGGGACGTACCTCTCCGGCGGCGAACAGCAGCGCGTGGCGCTGGCGCGGGCGATCCTCAAGGACGCGCCCATCGTGGTGCTGGACGAGGCCACCGCCTTTGCCGACCCGGAGAACGAGGCGCTCATTCAGAAGGCCTTCGCCGCGCTGACGAAGGGCCGCACGGTCGTCATGATCGCCCACCGGCTCTCCACCGTGGTGGGCGCGGACAAGATCGTCGTGCTGCGGGAGGGGCGCGCCGTGGAGCAGGGCACGCACGAACAGCTTCTGGCGGCAAACGGCCTCTACGCCCGCATGTGGGCCGACTACAACCGCGCGGTGCAGTGGAAGATCAGCAGCGAGAAGGAGGCGGAGTAGATGTTCGGCAAGAACTTCCAGCGCAAGTACGCCCTCACCGATCAGGGCGTGCGCAACACCAAAAAGGGCGCTTTCTGGACGGTGATCGTCAATCTGGTGGTCATGGGCGGCGTCAGCGTGCTGTACCTGATGATGTCCGGCTTCATGGACACGCTGACGGACGGCAGCCCCTTGCCCGCCGCGTGGCTGCCCATCGCGCTTACCGCGCTGTTCGCCATCCTCTCCTTTATCACCCATTTGCAGCAGTACCGCGCCACCTACGGCCTCGTCTACGGGGAGGTCAAAGCCACGCGCCTGCGGCTGGCGGAGCGGCTGCGCAAACTGCCGCTGGGCTACTTCGGCAAGCGCGACCTCGCCGACCTCACCGAGACGCTCATGGGCGACGTCAACCGCATGGAACACGTCTGGAGCCACGTGCTGGGCTATCTCTGCGGCGCGTACATCTCCACGGCCATCATCGCCATCTGCCTGCTTGTCTACGACTGGCGGCTGGCCATTGCCTGCCTGTGGGGCGTGCCGGTGGCCTTCGGCCTGCTCTTTGGCAGCCGCAGGTTCGCCAGCCGCGCCGCCGAGCGCACCAAGGCGGCCGGCATCCGCGTCTCCGACGGCATACAGGAGGCTCTGGAGAACGTGCGCGAAATTCGCGCCACCAATCAGGAGGCGCGGTACCTTGCCGGACTGGATCAGAAGATCGACGAGCATGAGAAGGTCATGATCCGCGGCGAACTGGGCACGGGCGTGTTTGTCAACGCCGCCAGCGTCATCATGCGGCTGGGCGTGGCCACCACCATCCTCGTGGGCGCGCAGTCCATCCTCGCCGGGCGCATCGACTTCATGCTGCTGTTCCTCTTTTTGCTGGTCATCACCCGCGTCTACGCGCCCTTTGACCAGAGCCTTGCCCTCATCGCCGAGATGTTCGTCTCCCAGGTCTCCGCCGACCGCATGAACGAAATTTACGATACGCCCACCGCGGAGGGTTCGGAGACCTTTGCGCCGAAGGGACACGACATCGTCTTTGACCACGTCAGCTTTGCCTACGACCAGAAGGACGTGCTGCGCGACGTGAGCTTCACCGCCAAGGAGGGCGAGGTGACGGCGCTGGTCGGCCCCTCCGGCTCCGGCAAAAGCACCTGCGCGCGCCTCGCCGCCCGGCTGTGGGATGTGAGCAAGGGCTCGATCAGGGTCGGCGGCGTGGACATCTCCACCATCGACCCGGAGGCGCTGCTGCGCGACTATTCGATGGTCTTTCAGGACGTGGTGCTTTTTGACGACACGGTGATGGAGAACATCCGCCTCGGCAGGCGCGGGGCGAGCGACGAAGAAGTGCGCGCCGCCGCCCGGGCCGCCAACTGCGAGGAATTTGTGCGCAGGCTGCCAAAAGGCTACGACACGCCCATCGGCGAAAACGGCGCGCGGCTTTCCGGCGGCGAGCGCCAGCGCATCTCCATCGCCCGCGCGCTGCTCAAGGACGCGCCCATCGTGCTGCTGGACGAGGCCACCGCCTCTCTGGATGTGGAGAATGAAACAAAGGTACAGGAGGCGCTCTCCCGCCTGCTGGCGGGCAAGACGGTGCTGGTCATCGCCCACCGCATGCGCACCGTGGAGGCGGCGGACAAGATCGTCGTCCTCGCCGATGGCAGTGTGGCGGAACAGGGCTCCCCGTCCGAGCTGATGGCCAAGCGCGGCCTGTTTTACCGCATGGTGGAACTGCAGCGGCAGAGCGCCGGGTGGAAGCTGGGGTGAGACAGGCCCCCTCATCATAGCTGCGGTCACGGGCTTCCCGACAGAATTTGCACTTCGGGAAGCCCGTGACCGTTTTTGCGCCGCAGGGCGCTGATGAAAACCCCCGCCGCCGGCGAAGATCGCCCGCATCGCCGCAGGGCGCTATTCGGCGGCCTGCTCTTTGTAGTGCATGCGCACGCGGATATCCTGATCGTAGTTGCCGAACGAGCGGCCGTAGATCGTCAGCCCGCCGCGGTGCTTCGCCGTTTCCGGGGCGGAGATGCGCAGTTTGATCGTCGAATCGTGGGTGAGGGCGAGCTGATCGAGCTGCACGTGCGAGCGCTTGATGCCGTCCACATAGGTGCCGTGGGCGTCGATGGAGAGGAACTTCAACTGCCCGTACTGGTTCCAGTTCCGATCCCACCACGTGGGCGTATAGATGCCCAGCTTTTTGCCGAAATCGCCGGGCAATGTCCAGCTGCACAGCTCAATATCGTTGATGTAGAAGTACACATCGCTGGGCCAGTCCTCGCAAAAACCCGGCGCTTCGCTGGCAATCTCCATCGAGACCTGCAATTCCAGGAGCTTCTGCCCCGGCTTGAGGTAGTTGGGGATCATGTATTCCACATAGCCGTGTCCCATCCAGATAATGCCGGCGTTGATGCGCTCCGGGGAGGCGAAGTATGTGGAATCCGAGGGCCTGCAGGGCGAGTTCACCGTCATCGGCATCGACGACGCGGTGGAGAACCTGCAAGCCATCAAGGACGGCACCATGGCCGCGACGGTCGCCCAGATGTGGTACGACATGGGCTACGGCGCCGTGATGCTGGCGAACGACCTGCGCAACGGCAAGGAAGTTCCCGCCAAGACCGACTCCGGCTCCACCATCCTCATGCCGGAAGACGTGGACGCCTGGGCCGAGAAGATGAACATCGACATGGACGCCTGATGGCGACCGCTGAATACCTTACCTGACGTACTCCAAGCTGTATGGCGGGCGGCCACGCGCAACCTGGTCGCCCGTCTTTTCCAAAGGCTCTTCCATACCTGCTCGACCGCGGCGGCATCGCGCTTAGGCGATGTCCGCCCTTTGGATGGGACGCACAGCATGCCCTCTGTTTCTTTCGTTCAGGCGAGGGCATTTGAATATAGAGATCTCGCGCGATCCTTTGAACGAAAGGAAGGAACAAACTCATGAACAAAGAGAACGCAAAGGGCGGCAGCTTTCTGAGGATGCTCTTCAGCCGCCATCCGCGCCTGCGGCGGCGAAAAATGGCTCGAAGGATACGCGGAGGCGACCGCCGCGCTCGATTTGAAGAAGTACATGGCCGACTTTCGCGCGGACGCGCGCAACTATCGGACCGACCAGCTCGCCGACCCGCTCGCGGACATTCTGCAGATCGGCTATCCGACCGACGTCATCCTGCAAAAAGTCGCCGAACTGGGGCTGACGGACGCGCTCCAGCCGGTCATGGGGCCGTTCTGCGAGCGCCGTCCGGCGGGGCTGTACCGCTCGATGGTGTGTCAGGTGGCCCCCTACGGGGCGCGGGGCGTTTTGTGGTATCAGGGCGAGGCGGACGACGAACGGGCCGAACTCTACCACCGCATTTTCCCGGCGCTGATCCGCTCCTGGAGAGACCTGTGGGGCGAGGAACTGCCCTTCCTCTTCGTCCAGCTGGCGCCATTCGAGCGCTGGATGGCCTGCCGGGGCGACCGCTACCCGGAGGTGCGCTCCGCGCAGCAGTGGGTGGCGGACAACGTTCCCAACACCGCGATGGCCGTCATCACGGACTGCGGCTCCCGCTGGGACATCCACCCCAAGGAAAAGCGCCCGGTGGGCGAGCGGCTGGCGCTGCTGGCCGCGCGCTATGTGTACGGCGAGGACGTATTGTGCGAAGCGCCGCGGATGAAGAGCGCCGCCGTCAGCGATTCCCGCATCGACATCCGCTTTGACCACGCCGGGGACGGGCTGCATCTGGACGGCGCGCGGCTGGACGGGCTGGAGCTGTATCAAGACGGATACCCCGTGGGCTACGACGCCTGCGCCGCCGAGGGGGACACGCTCACGGTCCTCGGCGAAAGCATCCGCGCGGACGCGCCCACGCAAGTGCGCCTGGCGTGGACGGGCTATTGCAAAGTCGGCCTGAAAAACAGCGCGGGCATCCCCGCGCGCCCCGCGATCCTCAGCGCCAACGAACGGCGCGCCTGAGGGGCTGCGTCCTCGGGCGGGGATGGATGAGAGAAGACAGTCTTGCATTTTGAGATGAAGGTAGGCGACGCAAAGCATGAAACGGGCAGAACTGGTTCTGGATCGGGACTACGCGATCGGCGCGATCGACCCCCGATTGTACGGCTCTTTTATCGAGCATCTTGGCCGCGCGGTCTACGGCGGCATTTATGAGCCGGAGCATCCTCTGGCGGACGGCTTTGGCTTCCGCAGGGATGTGATCGAGCTTGTGAAGCGCCTGCGCATACCGATCATACGCTATCCCGGCGGCAATTTCGTCTCCGGCTTCAACTGGGAGGACAGCGTCGGCCCCCGGGAAGAGCGGCCGCGGCGGCTGGACCTCGCCTGGTTCACCACGGAGACCAATGAAGTGGGCCTGCACGAGTTCGCGCAGTGGGCCGGCGAGGTCGGCTCGCAGATCATGTACGCCGTCAACCTCGGCACGCGCGATGAGGACGCCGCCCGCAACATCGTCGAATACGCCAACCATCCCGGCGGGAGCTATTTCAGCGATATGCGCATCCGCAACGGCGCGAAGGAGCCGTTCGGCATCAAGCTCTGGTGCCTGGGCAACGAGATGGACGCGCCCTGGCAGATGGGGCACAAATCCGCCTATGAGTACGGCTGCCGCGCGCGCGAGGCGGCGAAAATGATGCGCTGGGTCGATCCCGGCATCGAACTGGTGGCCTGCGGAAGTTCCTCGCCGGACATGCCCACGTTCGGCGCCTGGGAATACACGATGCTCACCGAATGCTACGATCAGGTCGACTATGTGTCCCTGCACCGCTACTATGGCGACCCGACGCACGATACCGCCAGCTTCCTTGCGCGCAACATGGAGATGGACGCCTTCATCAAGGCCGTGGTCTCCATCTGCGACGCCGTTGGCGCCACGAAGCGCAGCTGCAAAAAGCTGGGCCTGAGTTTCGACGAATGGAACGTATGGTATCACTCCAGCGAGCAGGATGAGGAGATCAAAAAGAAGGCCCGCTGGGGCAGGGCGCTGCCGCTCTTGGAGGACGTTTACAACTTCGAGGACGCGCTGCTGGTCGGCCTGATGCTCATCACCTTCCTGCGCAACGCCGACCGCGTCAAGATCGCCTGCATGGCGCAGCTTGTCAACGTCATCGCGCCGATCATGACGCGCAACGGCTGCGGCGCCTGGGCGCAGACGATCTACTGGCCGCTGCTGCACGCTTCCACCTACGGCCGTGGCACGGCGCTCCGGCCGGCGATCAAAAGCCCGGTCTACGATTGCGCCGACCGTGAAAGCGTGCCCCTCCTCGACGCGGCGGCGACGCTGAACGACGAAGGCGATGTGACCATCTTCGCGGTGAACCGCTCCCTGAGCGACGATCTTTTGCTCACCTGCGACACGCGGGGATTTGGCGATCTTACGGTGGAAGAACACATCGTTTTGCACCACGACGACGTCAACGCCGTCAACACGGAGAGCGCGCCCAACGAGGTCGCGCCCCGCGCCGGCGAGCGCGGCGTCATGGAGGCGGGACGGCTGGAGATCGCCCTGCAACCGCTCAGCTGGAACGTGATACGGCTGAAAGGGAAGGGTCCGTCCGCCAAAGGCGCGACGGCCTGAGCCGCGCCTCCTCCCGCGATATATCTGCCGCTGTATCCACCGGCAGTCCGTCAAGCGCCGATCAACACGCGCCGGTCGGCGCTTTGCGTTTCCTTTCAAGGTCGCTCAAGCGCCCCGCAAAGAAACAGAGAAGCCGTATGGGCGCGCACCGCAGCGATCACAGCGCCTTGACCAGCCTTCAAAAAGCGCCGGGAGCCGCCCAAACGCCCATCGCCGGTTTTGCGCGGCATCTCTGAAACGCGATGGTGGAAAAGCCACCACGAACGCCGATGGCGGCATGGCATCCACCCTCAGAAACAGCGCGTAGACCCGGCAAAAGGCGTAAAATCAAACGATCGGGCGAAACGCCCCGGCGCAGACATCGACTTTGGCCGTCCGCGCCGGGGTTTGGATACAATGAAGCATTGCCCGAACAATACGATCCCGCGAAGTTCCCCAAGAAACCCCCAGCCACAGACGCTCTCAGCCCGATGGGGCAAAAGAGTTCCCTTATGCAGACATTCGCACGAGCGCGAACTCTCCCCCTGCGTCCACATCAGTATTCTGCCATGCCTCTTCCAGCCCTGTCAATAAATGCACCGCGCCGAACATGCGTCCCGCGCGGCTTGCCCTGCGGCTTCGTCCTTGCAATGTCCGACCTGCAGTCATTCCAGCCGCCACGAATGGGCTATCCTGCGCGTTCGTTTTATTGCATTTTCTGCATTATTTCCATTCCTTCATCCCATCTTCCGGCACAAAAAAAGCGCCGGGGCCTCAAATGCAGCCGCGCCAAACATGCGCATCGCGGCTTGCCTTGCGGCTTGAGTTGAGCCTTGCAATGTCCGACCTGCGGGCCTTCCAGTCGCCGCTGACAGACGGTCATGTGCGTCTGTTTATTGCACATATTGCATTATTTCTCGCTTCTTCAACCCATCCTTCCGCCACAAATAAACGACGAGGCTTCAAATGCGGGCGCTCCAAACATGCGCATCACGGCTTTGCCTTGCGGCTTCGTCCTTGTATGTCACGAACGGACGATCTGGCACGCTTATTTTATTGTACTTTCTGCATTATTCTATGTCTCATCCTTCCAACACAGAAAAAGCGCCAAGGCTTTATGCCCTGGCGCGTGGCTCCTCAGGTAAGACTCGAACTTACAACCCTTCGGTTAACAGCCGAATACTCTGCCATTGAAAATCATTATGCCGTCCCCTGCGTCGCACCTGTATTCTACCACGAGCCTTCCGACGCTGTCAACGATGCCTGCGGCGTCGCCCGGAAAGTCATGCACGCAGCTGTACAGCGCGCCGTTGTGGCCCCATCGCCGGTCTGCCTGCGCGGACGGCGAGGGAGGAACCGTCGAAGATGTTCTCCTGCGTTCGCTTGGCCTGGTCGTGCGCCAGCCGATTTGGGAGAAACCCCGATCCACGGAGGACCGGGCCAGAGATGCGCTGGATGGGGAAACCTTCCGCCCAAGTGCGCGAGCCCTCAACGCCCATACGGATCATTCTACAGGAAAGGCCGTGGGAGCGCTTCATTCGTAAAGCTCTATTCCCTGCCTCTCAAACCATTTCCTCGCGATCGCCTGTGCATTCTCGCTCTTTTTCGTCAAAAACGCCAGATACTCTCCGCGAGAGCGCATATGATCGTCAAGCGCCTTGCGTGCGTTTCTTTCCGCATCTGTACGCTCGTAGGCATCATCCTTTTCCAATGGCCGGTCAAAACAGAGAATTTCCCAGTATTCCTCTTTGTTAAAACCCATTTCCAGCAATTTGTCAAGCGGCACGCCCATTTGCAAGGCGGTCAAACAGGCCAGAGGCGTACTCCGCAATAGCGGGGGCTTCAGGTATCGTTCCGGCATTTCTGCAAACCGCCAATAATCTTCGCTTGTCAGTCCTCTTTCTTTCTCAAATTTTTGAGTATACCATTGGGGATGAATGTATTCCATGGTTTGCAGGTCAATGTAGCCACCCATTCCCAAAACATCAAGCGCATTGATCAGCCTTAATTTCATCCATGCCTCCTCGATCAAAGAGCCAGAAATGCACCTTTATTTCCCGTTGGCCTTTGCGCACAGGCGCACTGTTGTAGCGATGCTTAAAAAAGCGGCAACGCCGATAACCGTATCCGCATGCATAGGCCGCCCCCAGAACATTCCAGGACCTGTTCCACGAAGAGAACTGCTCCGCCTGCTCGTCAGACACATACTTCCGAAGCCGGAACAGGCCCGGCGCTGCCACCGTCGCACATGTCTCTGTCAAGGTGCGTACGCGCAGGCCTGCCTCCTGCGTCGCACTTATATTCTATCACGTATTCTATCACGCCCTTTCCTGCGCTGTCAACGAGGGCGCGTCCAACACAGAAAAAGCGCCAAGGCATCATGCCTTGGCGCGTGGCTCCCTTACCAGAAATTGATACAATCTGGCGAAATGTCCAGACGGGGTAAAACGGAGCGAGATTTTCCCCACGCACTCCCAAAGGGGGAAAAGTGGGGGATAGGGGGGTAATTTTAGAGAATCCCCAAAGTTATCCCCTGCGACCCTCGAAATGCCTTGACATGTTTCGAAGCAAGAGGTTTACTGCTACCGCGGCGCGGCTTGCGCAGCTTTTGCCTGCATGGTCGCGCTGACTTTATTCGGGGAGGTAGACTATGAACATCTTTGCGACCGAACAGGGCATATTGGGTGATACGGACTATGCCCGGCAGCACAACACTTTCCATGCCTTCCTCGCGCTGGCACGCTCCATCCGCAAGCGGCTTGGCGCACGGGCGTACAAGCTCGACGAGTACATCCGCCAACTGCTCATCGCCTGCTCCATCCCGCTCGAGGAAGAATTTTTTGACCGGGAGGGTTCGCCGACGGACGCATTGGCCGCAAGCTGCCGGATGGTGGCGAAGGGCGGCGGGCAGAAAGATTCGCAGGCAAATGGATGCTATTCCTTCGTGCGCGCTTACGCGCAGGCGCACCCCCTGCAAAACCAGGTGGACAACACGCGGTCGCTGATCTATTTCTGCAGCCTGCTCGATGACCATCTGGCAATGGCAATGGAAAGGATGATCCAGGACATCTGGTCCGACACGGCCGGCCGCATGGATGCCGTTCTGGCCGACGCGCTGTTTCAGGAGATATGCGCCCTTCTTGGTCAGGAAGAAGAAATGGTGCGGCTGAACGCATTATTCGCCCGGCGTTTCCTGTCCGTTCCCCTGCGCCACTTTGCTTGGCAGATCGCGGCCAATGAGCTGGCACGCGCGCTGTTGGAACGGGACCC